>NVWG01000089.1 GCA_002746185.1 Candidatus Hydrogenedentota bacterium | reverse complement strand
CCCATTTTACCCAAAGCAAACATAAGTCCACTGGCCGCCAGCATACCCACGAATGTGAGCATGTTGGTGATGGACATGACAACACCGCGCATGTGAGCTGGACTGCGCTGCTGGATTACTGAGGCCAAAGGCACATCGAAGATACCCGCAAAAAAGCCCAGGCCGAAGAGCAGTACCATGCTGCCCTGCATCCCGAATACAGGCCAGGCCAAAAATGCAGCGCAGACGGACATCCCCAGAGCACCCAAAGGTATCAGGCCTACCTCGATTTTTCCTCGGGATATATATCCAGCCGATACGGCACCCAAAGCGATACCCATGGCAAGCGCGACCAGCATCATACTGTTTGATGTTTCGTCCAAACCCAGCGTCACCGTGTTATATGAAACCAGGTTTATTTGAATCATCACGCCGGCAAACCAGAAATATACATAAGCCAACACCGAGAGCCACAGCCAGCGATCCGCAGCGTAACATTTGAAAGTTTCCTTCAAGCCGGCCCAGGGATTGGGTGTGATATTTACCGTCGGGTTGGCGGCAGGCGGCTTAAATACATTTCGAGCAAGCATGACACCTATGAAGGCAAGACCAATGAGGAGTACGGATGCCAAGTGAAGTTGTCCTATACTCTCAAGATACTTATAGAGAGGGCCTGCCATCCCCACCCCCACGATGATAGCCAGCATGGTGAACATCTGCATCATGCCATTACCCCAGGACAGGCGTGATTCAGGCAGGGCTTCGGGTAAAATACCGTATTTTGCCGGACTGAACATGGCGCTTTGCGTAGCCATAAGGAACAAGACAACCCACAGGAAATTCGGATTGCCGGAGAACACCGCCATCAGCCCCACGCTCATGATTACCACCTCAAGCACTTTGGTGGCTAAAACAATAGTTTGCTTGCTTACCCGATCTGACAATACCCCGAAGAAGCCGGGGAAAAGAATATAGGGTAACGAAAATAACGCTGTAGCAATGGCTGCGATGCCGCTGGATGTCTCAATATCAATCGTCGTCGCGGCATCCATGAGCAAGTAAATAATAATCCACTTGAACAAATTATCGCTGAACGCTCCCTGGAACATAACGCCCATGAGCGACCAGAAACCTTTTTGAAATTTTGATTTGTCGTAGGTTTGTGCAGCCATCCCTAGTACCTTYTCATCGTRAGTTKTYTCYTGARGGAGCGRTTATTCCCCGGAGGGAGCCGCCTGCATTTTCAATACCCGATGACGTGCTTTTTCCAGAGAACTGATAAGGGATTGACAATCGTCATCCGATAAATCGGACAGTGCCTGGTGAATTTCAGCTCGATACAGCGGTTCAACTTTTTCGATAAGCGCCGCGCCATCTTCGGTAAGCTGTACATGATGTATGCGGCGGTTGCCCGGAACATTCACGCGTACTACCAAGTTCTTGCTTTCCAGCTTATCCAGCACCGACGTGATACTCGCACGCGTCACCACCAGCCGCTTACCCAGCTCGGCCTGGGTGATATCTTCCACCGCAAATTTTAATGCGAACAGCACATTGAACTGTGCCTCAGTCAGGTCGAACTGACGAAATAATTGCGCCCCTTTTGCCGAAAACAGGATGGACGTGCGCACAATGCTCARGGCCGTTTCATGCCGGATATCCTGGAAGGGTGCCTGGAGTCCTAATTCATGTTGCAAAGTCATAATTTCCATCCTGTTCGTTAGGGTTCAAGAAGAACCACATAATCTCGCCTGCAGCCATGCAGCATACGGAATGATAAAATTAGTCCCGTAAGAATGTGGAAATAATACCAGATCAATACCGATTCTAACAGTAAGGTTTCAAATAATATTGATTTTGATCGATTAGATCGAAATAGATTGATAGGGAGGAGTTGTATCTTATACAGGTATAAAGGGTTAGGCTAATTTGGCTGGTGCAGGGATGACAATAGATCAGATTGAGCTTCTTTAAGCCAAGGTCGCTTTCTCGAGTAAGAATCCATAAACGAAGACAAGCGCTCGTCAGTCAAATCGATTTCGTGCATGCTGTGTAAGAGTGAGCGAACATCCCTCTTCAATTTGAGAAGATCCTCTGGCGCAACCAATTTCATGTCATACCAATCCGTAATGATCAACCGGGTCGCATCATCGTATTGAATGAGCACATTTTCCAGTTCAAAATGCCCATGAGCCATGCCTTCCGTGTGAATATGGCCCAACAGTTCTCCCAATTTTATCAAGACTTCTTCCCTGTTCATGGGATTCACATTCGGATCGGAAAAGAAATCTTTCAGCGTACGCGTACTCTGCCTGTATTCGGTTACCAGAAGCGTATCGAGGGAGCCAGTGAGCAAACGAGGCGTACCCAACAATCGATAATGTATGACCGGGATGTAGTGGCGTTCCGCGTGGCCCGTGTTGCGCCAATCGTTCGTAGCCTCGTCCTGGCCCAAGATAGCCTGCCGAAAGTGATTCCACGAATAATTATATCCCCAGCGAACAAACCAGGAAGGAGCGTTGGGTTTCGGAGTAAATTTATAGCATCRACCATGGTCGGAGTGGCTGAGCAATTCCCAGCGAGGATTTTGCTCTGTAACCTCATCAATACAAAGCACTTGCTCGATTACAGAGTCAGGTAATTCGTTGAGTGCGATTCTACACGAAATCATGGGCCGTCCAACCGGGTTATTCGTAACGCTCCTTCTCTATGTACTTAGTGTACCATGGGTTGGGGGTTTTGTGAAGTCCAAAGTGTGAAAAAGCATGAATGCTTTCGAAAGATGCGCATTTCCACAACGGATAAGGAGATAGTATAGTCTAATTATAAAGAATCGGCGGAAACAGGTTTATCCATGGAACGCGAAGATCATATAGAGCTATTAGGCATTATTTACATGATGCTGAGTATGGTACCTATCGTACTGGGTGTCGTGCTGGTTTTGCCCATGGTCACCGACTTACTTGATAATTACGCCGTGTTCACGGAACCGGGTATGACACGTTATTTTCCTCTGATTGGTATAGCAGGCATTGTATGGGGTCTGCTCAGTTTCGTCATCGGAGCAGGATTACACCTGGGCTGGCCATCAGCCCGATGGGGCGGGTGCTTCCTGGGTATAACAGGACTGATACTATTTCCGGTTGGAACGCTGGTGGGTGCCTATGCACTCTGGGCACTAACAGGCCAACAAGCCGTTCACTACTTTTATCCCGAGGATGGAAATGTAGCGTCGTGAGCTTGTCTAGCGCCCCTTGAACACCGGGTCGCGTTTCTCCACAAATGCCGTTGCGCACATCGGTAAGGGCATGGGCATCGCTCATGGTGGGTTCTCCTTATATACAGGTAGTACATTGAATTTTAAAATAAGCCGAATCGTATCAGCGTTCTGTCAGGGTACCATGTGAATCGCTTGAGAAAAAAGGGGCGGACGCGTTTGGCAGTATGGGGGCTTGGGAGAGTATGATAATGACTTCGTATGACCGAACTGGGAGGAATACATACCATGTCAGATATTTCAAAAGCAGTATTGATTACCGGGTGTTCCACAGGCATCGGGAGAGCTAYWSMRSKSCRCSWGSMKMWWGCSSGWKSKRYYGWGYWTSMCWYCRYCYSSWRYMKSGMSWGYRWCWRSSWKTKSRTMGWCGYMSRSTSYRRTACGCTGGTGTTGGATGTGGATGATCCTTCATGGATCAAACTGGCAGTAGACACCATCGTAGAAAAAGAAGGAGCCGTAGGTGTGCTCATCAACAATGCCGGTTACAGCCAGTCCGGTGCCATCGAATCCGTGTCCATGGATGATGTACGTCGTCAATTCGAGACCAACGTGTTCGGCCTGACGGATCTTACCCAGCATGTGCTGCCAGGTATGCGTGAGCAGGGTTGGGGAAAAATCATAAATATCAGTTCCGTCGGCGGGAAGCTGGTCTTCCCCGGCGGCGGATTCTATCACGCTACCAAACATGCCGTAGAAGCCATCAGCGACGCGCTGCGATTCGAAGTGCAGAATTTCGGCGTGGATGTGGTTATCGTTGAACCCGGGTTAATTCACACCGACTTCGCCCAGAACGTGGAGGCGAACGTCGATGCTGCGCTGCTGGAAGGACCCTACGGAAAATTCAACGCGGCGGTGCTGCAAGGCACCGTGGAAGCCTACCAAAAAGGCCCAATGGCGAAACTGGGCGGCGATTCCGATTCCGTAGCCAAAGTCATCGAGAAAGCCATCAACGCACCACGCCCTAAGCCGCGCTACACCGTCACACCCTCAGCGAAACTCCTCCTGGGTATCCGTAAACTGCTGACCGATCGTATGTGGGACAGTTTCTGTGCAGGAAGTTTCAAACTCAAACGCCCGGAGAGCTGAATGTCTTTTCATAGCCCGGATACGAATACGCAGTCTTTGATGTGAAGAGATTGCCGCACTTCACTTCGCTTCGTTCGCAATGACATCGTATTGGCAGACATTGCGTTCTGGTGAGTGCGGGAGAGGTAATGAGATTATCGCACTTAGCGTTGCTCCGTTCGCAATGACATTGTTTCTGTCTTTGCGAAGAGGGCGAAGCCTGACGCGGTAATCTCGCCACCCATGCAACTTCGAACCAGCAAGGTGCGTCTTCGTATCATATATTAGTATCCAGTTTATGAAAGATATTCAGTCATATTAAATTCCCCACTCGATACGGAATAGTCCTACAACCGATTTGAAATGGGACGCTGCACCTATATCGGGTCATGGGCGTCTCGCCCATGTTTAGCTTAATCACAGGCAGGATGCCTGTGTCCCGAACAGCCATCCTCCAGCAACACGTTGTGGCGGGGTTTCCAGATCCAGGCACAACTATATAACCCTAGATGTATATTTCGTAGGGGTGGTTCGTGAACCGCTCGCTTCACGTAACCGAACACAGGCGAGGGGGACTGAGTCGTAATTATTTAAACAAGTTTACATCGCTGACGATGAACGGTAAGATAATCTTTCAATCAAACCTTACTTGGAGCCGCGAGCTATGGATGTGACGGTACGGCCTTACACGCCGGAAGACGAAACGGAATGGATGCGGGCTTATGCCATCATCATGACCACGTCGCATTCGTGGAATGACTGTATTCAGGAGCGTCCGGTGTATAAGGATCACGAGACTGATTTTCTGGTGGCGGAAGTGGACGGAAAAATAGCAGGTATCACCGATATTCTTTACGATAACGAACCGGGTGACGTGTGTATGGTGAAGGAAATCCGGGGCGGATACGTACCAATTTTGGGTCGCCTTCCTGAATATCCCGGCCTGGCTATTGGTCCGAAACTTCTGGATGCTGCGGTGGATGCCGCACGGAATCGGGGAATCGCCCGTCTGGAATATTGGTCACAGGATCGGAATGCGCAACGGTTCTATCGTCGGCTGGGCCTTAAAGAGATTGGTCGTCATTACCGGTTCCGCATGAAGGCCACGAAGTCGGTAGAGGAATTACTGCTTCAGGAGGCGGTGGGTGTGGAGTATGTGTAYGCKGTGTGCATGCCGGAAGATTGGCCGCAGGTGCAGAAAAAATTCGACCTGTTGAAGGATCATCCTCACGAACCCCATCTGTGTATTGGTTTCGAGGTGTCCGATTTTGATCGAAGGTATGCCGACGRWYCTACARCGTAGCCAATTTCGCCGTTATGGTTTCGTATACCGTCCACGGCACCTGCACCTTGCCCATGAGCGGTTCTTCGCCTTTAATCGTGCCGTGACAATCGGACCCACCCGTGATCATCAGCCCCTTTTCATGAGCAACATTTTTCAGTTCACCCGAAAGACCTGGACTATGCCGCGAATGATGCACCTCGATACCGTCAAAGGGAATCGCTAGTAGCGAGTCCAGCACCCGATGCAGTTTCCCCAAACCGGGATGCGCCACGAATGCCAGTCCCTTCGCCGCGTGTATCAGGTCAACCGAATCGGCCGCGCTCAGCATTTTCTTGGGCACATACRCAGGGCGACCCGCTTTGATGTACTTGTCGAAGGCATCCTGCACGGTTCGAGACGATCCGGCTTCCAGCACGGCCTGAGCAATGTGTATGCGCCCTATCACGCCGTCCGCCGCTTTGGCCTGCACCGCTTCCAGCGTAATCGGCACGTCCAGCGCCTGAAGTTTCTCCACCATGTCCGCCGCACGACGATCTCGCTGCGCTGCCTGATCGTCCAGCGCGGTATTCAGCGCCTCGCAATCCAGCGCAACACCCAGTCCCAGTATATGTACCTCATGCTTGCCCCAGCGACTGCTGATCTCCACACCAGACAGCACTTGTATGCCGTAGCGATCCCCCGCCTCTTGCGCTTCGGGAACGCCGCTCAGGGTATCGTGATCCGTCAGGGCGATGGCGGACAACTCAGCTTCCTTCGCCCGTTCCACAACCCGCGTGGGCGTATCCCCCCCATCGGAATGGGTAGAGTGAAGGTGTAGATCGACGTAGTGCCGAGGGGTCATCAGTCCGAATTTTCCACGGAAGTATCCGTATCCACTTCGGCTGCTTCGACTACTTCTTCCTGTTCTTGCGTGTCTTCTGAAACTTCCGGCTGATCGGGATATTCATTCGCCTCGCAAGGCTCCAATTCCCGATCTTTCAGGCGATCCAGCACGGCATTGACGAACCCTGGCGAATCATCGCTGCCATACGATTTAGCCACTTCGATAGCCTCATTGATCGCCACCTTTACAGGCACATTGTCGCCGTAGATCATCTCGAAGAGGGCTATGCGAAGCACATTTCGCTCGATACGACCCACTCGATCCGGTGTCCAGTTCTGAAGCGAGGCATCGATATGTTTATCCAGTTCAGCCGTCCGCGTTTTCACGCCCACAATAAGACTTTCCGCATATTCCTGTACAGCAGGTTTCGTGGCGAAGGTATCAAAGAATTCTACTACGCATTCCCGCCAATCGTACCGTGTGAATTTCAGTCCGAACAGAAATTCTACTGCTCGACCTCGTGCCTTGCGTCGTTGTTGAGGACTAATCACCTAAAATTGCTCCAACAGGTTTGCCATCTCGATTGCCGCAGCAGCTGCTTCGCCGCCCTTGTTACCCGCCTTGGTACCGGCTCGCTCAATAGCCTGTTCAATCGAGTCGGTGGTCAACACGCCGAAGATGACCGGCACGCCAGTCTGCAATGAGACCTGCCCAATTCCCTTGGCGGCTTCACCAGACACATATTCAAAATGTGCTGTAGCCCCGCGAATCACACACCCCAGTGCGATGACCGCATCGTAGTTTCCCGACTCCGCCATTTTCTTAGCTACCAAGGGTATTTCTACTGCGCCAGGCACCCACGCCGTAGTTACGTTGTCCAAATCCCCGCCGTGACGCTTTATGATATCCAGCGCACCTTCCAATAATTTGGACGTGATAAATTCGTTGAAACGGGTTACTACAATACCAAATTTTTTGTCACCCGCCAGCATGTTACCTTCAATTATTTTTGTCATGATGTTGCACTCCCTGATTCTGCTTCTTCTGTAGTTCCTGAGCCTACACTGCCGTCTCCGAATTCGGAAAGCATGTGACCGAACTTCACTTTTTTCGTTTCCATATATTTACGATTATGGTCATTTGCCGGAATCTCAATGGGCACACGCCCGGTAATTTCCAACCCATAGCCCTGCAACCCCTTGCGCTTCACCGGATTATTGGAGATGAGCCGCATGGTAGTAATTCCCTGGTCTTTCAAAATCTGCGCACCGATGCCGTATTCGCGGGGATCCGGATCGAATCCCAGATGCACATTCGCTTCGTGGGTATCCATACCTTCGTCCTGAAGTTTGTAGGCCTTAATCTTGTTCACCAAGCCGATACCACGTCCTTCCTGCCGCATGTATACCAGCACGCCAGCACCTTCCTCGGCAATCATCCGCATGGCCTCGTGGAGCTGACTGCCGCAATCGCACCGCAGCGAATGAAACACATCGCCCGTCATGCATTCGGAATGTACCCGAACCATCACGTCTTCTATGTTTGCCACGTCACCCATCACCAACGCCAAGTGATTATGCGTATCAATGGCGGTAGTATATACCGTTAGATTAAAATTGCCGTATTCCGTGGGCAGTACGGTCTCCGCTGCCCGCTCCACCAGATGCTCGTGCATGCGACGATATTGAATCAACGCCTCCACAGAGCAAATTTTGATGTCGTGTTTCTCCGCAAATTTCTGCAGCTCCGGCATACGCGCCATGGTRCCGTCTTCACTCATRATCTCRCAKATCACGCCCGACGGATTCAATCCGGCAAGMCGYGCCAAATCCACCGACCCYTCCGTCTGCCCTGAACGCACCAACACSCCGCCTTCCCKTGCGCGAAGTGGGAAWACGTGTCCGGGCTGAACRATRTCTTTCGGACTGGATTCGGGATCCACGGCGACCTGTATCGTACGTGCCCGGTCATGAGCGCTGATACCTGTGGTCACTCCGGTACGTGCTTCGATGGACACCGTAAATGCGGTGCCGAATTGCGTTTCATTCTTATCGGTCATGAGCGGCAGGCCCAACTCGTCGATGCGTTCCCCGGTCATGGTCAGGCAGATTAGACCGCGACCATGCGTCGCCATAAAGTTGATGGCTTCCGGTGTAACTTTTTCCGCCGCCACTACCAGATCGCCTTCGTTTTCCCGATCTTCATCGTCCACCAGAATGATCATCTTTCCCTGGCGCAAGTCTTCCAATATTTCCGGTATTTTTTCCGGCATTACCATACCCTCCCGTGGCGCACTGCCACGTTTATGCAAATCCGTGTCGRTTCAARAATTCTTTCGTAAYACTTCCAGCRCCGYTKCCRGCRCCTTTCATGTARTGYAAWATRTGTTTRCCCAGCACATCGGCTTCCAGRTTTACCGCGTCGCCCTKGCTTTTGGATTGGAGTTTCGTTTTCCGCAGGGTCTCAGGAATTATGGCTACACTAAATGATTCGTTACTGGGGTCGATTACGGTGAGGCTGATGCCGTCGATGGTGACGGATCCTTTGGGCACCAGATACGCCGCTACTTCCTCGGGCGCACTGAACGTCCACACCTCRAAGTCTCCCTGCTTTTCAACATTTTCAACACGACCCACACCATCCACATGYCCCARYACAAAATGGCCGCCGAATCKRTCSCCWGYCGCCATGGCGCGCTCCAGATTCACMGCRTCRCCDGGTTTGAGATTACCCAACGTAGTCTTYGTATACGATTCCGGGGATACCTGCACCACGAACTGGTCATCTGTGAACGCCACCACCGTCATGCACGCCCCGTCAATGGCRATGCTGTCRCCRATGGACACATCATCCAGGACTTTCTCGCATAAGATGGCTAAATCGGCACCGGAGCGTCGTGCCACCGCACCTACTTCTTCTATGATTCCAGTAAACATCTGCTATCCCTTCGCTACGTAGGCCTCAATGAGAATATCCTCACCTAGTGCCACAACCTGCATGTCTGTAAGCTGCACCGCCTCGTCCATACGATCGATTCCGATTCCTTCCACAGCAGAAACCGCCTCGCGTCCGCCAATAATTTTCGGAGCCACAAAAAACATGACCTTATCCACTACCCCTGCTTCAAACGCTGATGCGTGGGTTGTACCGCCGCCCTCAATCAGCACCGACGCGATTTCCCGCTTGCCCAGTTCCTTCATGAGCATGACTATATCCACGCCACCCGGCCCTTGGGGAACACGGATTACGTCGTCAGCCCCGGCATAGTCCCGATCTTCCGTAGCGGCGATCCAGGTAGGCGCATCGCTGTCCATTTCAAAAATCTTGCGCCCTTTGTCCAGATATTCCTGCGCATCCAGAATCACCCGCACCGGATCTTTACCCGGAGCRTCAGGCARTCGYGTGGTCAGRCTSGGGTCRTCCAGCATSACSGTKCGACTTCCCACCAGAATCGCATCCACTTCATTGCGCAATTGATGTACGNGGGCACGGGACGTCTCGCCAGTTACCCATTTTGAATCGCCAGTACGCGTAGCAATTTTCCCATCCAGTGACATACCACACTTCGCGATGACGAACGGCAGCCCGGTAGTAATGTATTTTACGAATACCTCGTTGAGCTTCCGCGCTCGGTCTTCCAGCAGTCCCACTTCCACATCAATACCCTGCTCACGAAGCATCCGAATACTCCTGCCCGATACCACCGGATTCGGATCTTCCATGGCGACCACAACACGTTGGGGCTTTTTCTCGATGAGGAGATCCACACACGGCGGAGTCTTGCCGTGGTGCGCACAGGGTTCCATGGTAATGTACACAGTTGCCCCGGTGAGGTCGCCCACATTGGACAGGGCATTCACTTCCGCGTGAGGTCCGCCCGCGAACTCGTGATACCCCTCGCCCAGCACTGCGCCGTCCCGCACCGCCACACAGCCCACCATCGGATTCGGACTAGTGCGGCCCCGGCCTTGTTCCGCCAGCGTCAGCGCGCGCTCCATATTTTCTTTATCTACGGACATAAAAAAATCCCGAAAGCGATTTCGCCTTCGGGGCATACACGGGCACCGATCCGCGTTGCCCGGGGAGCATGCACCAAGGGCACACCCCGCCTGCGCAACGCAGACGCGCTCGACCCCGTCAGACACACTACTGGCTGTTCTCGTCTGACGGGACTTAACCTTCTACCATCCGGACTCTAACCGTCGGCCCCGGAATTTCACCGAGTCAGTCGTCACCCTCGGCATCACATCGCCAAAGGATCGGAGTCGCGGGCTCTCACCGCCGGTAGGGATTTCCACCCTGCCCCGAAGGTTAATCTGTTAACTGTCAGCCAAAGGTAGTATATCAGGGCAGGCGGAACCTGTCAAAGATTCACTTTTCAGGCGACTTCGAGGTCATGACTCGTTCGATTTCTTCTATCAAGAGTGCATTCTTCCGAAACGGTCTCAACCCAAAATAGAATGGGGCTATAGGCAACAATACAATGAACAGGAATGGATCGAGAAATCCCCAAGTCATTTCGGTAACCCGAAAACTCCAAAATCCATCTTTGATCCTGCCAGTTTGTAAATGATTTGCCAGCTCCATATCTTTGCTCGTGGCACCCGATTCTTCAATAGTCCGAGTCAGCCTCTTCGTAGTCGCAAACATCATACTATTCAGTACGCCTCCAAAAATCCTCACGACGAATACAAAATATCATAACAAATATTCACGCTGGCAACCGTTCATCCGTTCCGCCCGAGTCTCCAGACCAATCCCCCATCGGGGCATGGGCGTCTCGGGGCTGTTGAAAAAGTCGCAGCACCAATCCGCCCCGGCTATCCTCACCACCACGGGTCATGGGCGTCTCGGGGTTGTTGAAAAAGTCCATCGTTGCGCAGAAACTCTACGGAACCATCGGAAGCACCCATGCTCAAAATTCATTCTCGCAGAATCGCATTGTCGATCAAAGCCCTGAAAGGGCGATGCTATATCAGCCCAGGGCAACGCCCTGGGTACAAAACCCTACCCAGCTCAAAGCCCTAAAGGGGCGTTCTAAAACGCCCCTCGAACCGATTAGCTACTTTTTCAACAGCCCCGTCTCGCCCATGAGTAAAATAAAATCATGGACAGAAAGTCCATGGTCAATTTTCGTTCCCATTTAAGACTCAAAGGGAGGAAAGTTAAGGACTTGATAGCGCGAACACCCCTCTGACTCCCCTCAAGGGGAGAATCAATATAATAGTTTAATACAGGTGAACCAAGGAAAAATAATTTTTTAACGACTCAGATCCAAAGAAACGTAAAAGCAATTAATCCTTACGCCAACAACCTTCCCGTCGGGAATTGTTTACCCAGAATGGGTACGGAATCCACTTGGAACCACTGCTCCAGCAGGGTGGCATAGACCTCGCGAAAGTCCACGGTGTATTTCAGATCGCCCTGATCCAAATCGGTGAGACTGGGGTAGGAGCCGTGCAGCCCAGGGCTAATTCCATCGCCCATAAGAAACAACGGAGCCGCTGTGCCGTGATCCGTACCGCCGCTTTGGTTTTCTTCTACACGCCGTCCGAATTCCGAGAATATGAGCGTCGTCACGCGTTTCGCTGTGCCGTCTTTACGGAGCTGAGCCTGAAATTCCGTCAAGCCCTGGCTCACCATACTCCATAAATTTCCGTGTGCCCCCAACTGATTCGCATGAGTATCAAAACCTGATGCGGATACGTAGTAGATACGCGTTGCCAGCTCATGCTTAATCATCGCCGCGATATCTGCCATGGTTTTGTTGATGGGACGTCGCCGYCCTYYRSWYGAAAKCYGCGCCTTTTCCGCAGCSGCCTGAATCTCCYGGGARCTCATAATGGCGTTGGACGTAACATGSCGSAGGAAATCGATATTAYCGTCKCCTTYACTCGYCACRTCATTGATGCGSGWRAAATTWCGCGWATTRTCTGCCGWRTTTCCCTCYTGCCAGCCGTAATTCGCCGGGTCTTCAAATGCCACGCCATAGCCTTCTGTTCCGGTAAAYGCCTGGGGACGCTCCTTGCCAATGGCCACGCCTACATGCGGTCGAGCTGAGCCGGAGCATTCTTGATCGAAATACTTTCCAATCCARCCGTTGCTCTCATAAATATTTGAATCCGATCCGGTGTGCCAAATTTCCATGGAGCGAAAATGAGATCGATCCGGATTGGGATACCCCACTCCCTGAACCACCGCCAACTGACCGTTATCATACAGCGATTTCATTCCCGCCATCTGTTTATTAAACGCCAAATCATCATTCAACGGCAAGAGGTCTGCTTTCTTTAATCCCAATCGAGGGCGCAGATTATAGTATCGGTCATTTGAATACGGGACCACGGTATTCAGACCGTCATTTCCCCCACCCAACTGTACAACGACCAATACGCGGTCATTTTCAAAGCCCGGAATGGCTTGTGTAGCCCCTTCCACAGTTTGTGTCAAAAATTGTGGAGCTACAGTGCCCATAGCTGTGAACAGGGCTGCGCTTTTCATAAAGTCACGTCGAGATARATGGTTCATCATTCGTCCTCCTTGATTCATCGTGAAGCCGTTAACACAATTGATATTCCGCCATACTCAGCAATAAGTGAAGTGTGGCGTTCATGTGGTTCTCATTCAGATCCTGCACGGCAAGCTGGGTATCTCTTCCTTCGAATACCCCCAGCGCTTCCATGAGTACCGCCTCTTGAGACCTGTTCAGTGAAGTTGGCAGGAAGTGAGTAACCAGGGCATCAACACACTCCCCGGCGGTAGAAAATGTAATTTCATTAAACAAAGCGTTGGCGTTCCATGGTTTCAATCCCAAGTGCTCATTGAGCTTCCCTTCCACATACCGCCGCCGYTCTTCRCCCTTCATATTCTTGAGGGTGCGCTGCATTTCCTGACGTTTGGCTGGAGGCTGCGTTTTCATATAAAGCTGAAATTCYTGMYGCATGTTCTGCYGCATCATYYYCGGCTCCATCATGCCTTCTTCCATSSCCKTWKCSAKNATCAYYKYTTCGCGTGGCCCATTCGCATTCGCCATCGTTACCGGCATGTTGTATCGCGTGAGCAGTGTATCGGCGTTAATCCACGCCCGGCCGCCGTCCCATCCCTTAACATTAGGAGGATAGAACAAATCCTGGCCAAGCTGCGCGCATCCTTGCACCATGGTGTGATACGGCGGCTGGTCCATGTCCATATCGTGAGCCAGCTGTACCATAAACTGGACCGGACTCTTAATCTGCGATCCCATGGACTTCTTGGAATAAAACGCCTTGGAAAGAAATATATCCTTGAGTACAGGCTTCACATTATAATTACTGGCGCGTAGCTGCTGTGCAAGAGCCGACACCACCTCCGGTTCCGGATCGGCATAAGCAAAAAATGTAAACAACTTGGTGCAGATGAACTCTGCCGTGGCAGGCTGCTCGAAAATAATATCGATGATGTCATTGCCGCCGAAGTTACCTGTTCGGCCCAGGAATGTTTTACTTCCTGTATCATGTTGGTTTTTGCGAAATACAAAATCCGTTCGATTGGTTGCCCACCCTGTGAAAGCCCGAGCCGATTCCTTGATATCGTCTTCTGTGTAGTTCCCGATGCCCAGCGTGAATAATTCCATCAGCTCCCGGGCCCAATTCTCATTCGGGTGCTTCTTCACATTTTGCGTGTTATCCAGATACCGCAGCATGGCGGGAGACTTGGCAACTTCTAATGTCAAGTCCTTTAAATTTCCTGTGGCGTGTTTCCGGAAAACATCGTTCAGCATAAAATTCAAACCCGAAGACTGTACCTTCTGAGCCGAAGTAGCAAAGTGACCATGCCAGAACAACGTCATCTTTTCTTCCAGAGGTCGCGACGTGGTGTAAATACGTTTCAGCCACCACTGTTTCAGCAGGCCCAAGGCAAAGCGCTCTTCTCTACGAATGGTGTTGCGTTCCTTACGGCGGGTTTCTTCATCCAGTCCACGCAAGTTTCCATAACGCGACGCGGGAATCAGAAAGGTAGGGTCCTCCGAAGCGTACGGAACCGCTTCATACTGCACCAGATAATCCACGGCAGCATCAACCGACAATCCGGTTAAATAAGCGACGCGCTCCGATGGAATACCGAACCCGGCGCGATTCAACAGGTGGCGGGCTTTTCGCGCATCCCAGTCACCTGGCTTGATAGGTTTCAAGTGGCGAATAGACATGATGTAGAACTCCTTTCATGCTTCAAACGTGGAGTCTTTTCCTTTTAATAAGTTTAACATATTCGATCATAAAGTGGACCGCATTATCAGGTTGGTTACAGAAAAATTTCCACTATAACCTGATAAGGTATTGCGTTTTATACATGAATTTAGGTAAAGTATTAACAGTTAGTTTTGTGAAGTACGGCCTGCTTGTAATAGGGGTTAATATCGATAGTGTCTTACCCGTAACTCAAAGCAAAGCAACACCTTAACTACCAAAAAGGATTAAGCATGCCATCCAATCTGCGTGCCATAGTGGGGTCGTCGGTTTTCCGAAAACAGATTGTCGCCATCACCGGTTTAATTATGGTGGGCTTCGTACTTGCCCACCTGGCAGGAAATCTCCTCATTTTTCTGGGCCCCCAAGCCTTCAACCATTACGCCGAGACTCTCGCCGGCCTGGGCGAAATACTGTGGATAATGCGATTCGGATTGATAGCATCGGTAGTGCTCCACATCGTGATGACCCTCAAGCTCGTTGCCGAGAATACCGCCGCCCGTGACAGACCCTACGACGTTGTCCAGGATAACGGCGACCGAAAGATCGCAACACGTCTTATGAAATATACTGGAATCATAATCATCCTGTTTCTATGCCTTCACCTTTGGGACTTCACTTTCGCCGATAAGACCGGGCCCGGTACCATCGTTGATGGACTCAATGATGGCGAAAGTTTGGGACTGTTCGGCTTGGTCTGGAACTCATTCAAATTTACCCACGGCTGGAACTGGTTTCGCGTAGTGCTCTACATCCTCGCCGTCAGTTCCGTAGGGATGCACCWCACGCACGCCATCGAAAGTTTATTTCAAACCCTCGGACTGAACCACGACAAATATACACCCATCATTCGGAAAGCCAGCCTGGCCATCGGAATCGCCGTAGCCATCCTGTTTGCCAGCATTCCCATTTACGTGGCCATCATGCCCAAGCCGTTTGGAGTTTAAAAGAATATGCCTACACCACCAAAACTAAACAGCAACGTGCCCGAAGGGCCCATGGAAGAAAAATGGACCCGTCACAAATTCAACATGAAACTGGTCAACCCGGCGAATAAACGTAAGTACAACGTCATCGTCGTGGGTACCGGACTCGCCGGAGCATCCGCCTCCGCCTCCCTATCCGAGATGGGCTACAACGTCCAGAATTTCTGCATACAAGACAGCCCACGACGCGCTCACAGTATCGCTGCCCAGGGCGGCATCAACGCGGCAAAAAACTATCAGAACGACGGCGATTCGGTATATCGCCTTTTTTATGACACCGTCAAAGGCGGCGACTATCGTGCCCGGGAAGCAAACGTATACCGCCTAGCCGATGTAAGCCGGGATATCATTGACCAATGTGTTGCTCAGGGCGTACCTTTTGCCCGGGAATACGGCGGATATCTGGACAACCGCTCCTTCGGTGGAGCACAAGTATCCCGTACCTTTTACGCTCGCGGACAAACCGGGCAGCAGCTTCTTTTGGGAGCCTACAGCGCACTCATGAAAGAAGTAGGCCGAGGCGGAGTAGAAATTTTCTCCCGCCGTGAAATGCTGGACCTGGTAGTCATTGACGGTCAGGCACGAGGCATTGTCGTTCGCAACCTGCTAACGGGTCAACTCGAACGGTATATCGCCGATGCAGTTGTGGTTGCCAGCGGCGGATACGGCAACGTGTTCTACCTCTCCACCAACGCCATGGCTAGCAACGTGACTGCTGCGTGGCGATGTCACAAACGCGGCGCATTTTTTGCCAACCCATGCTACACCCAAATTCACCCCACTTGTATTCCCGTTAAAGGCGACTACCAATCCAAACTTACTCTCATGTCAGAGGGACTGCGCAACGACGGACGCATCTGGGTACCCAAGAAAAAAGGGGACGACCGCCGCCCCAACGATATCCCTAATGAAGAACGAGACTACTACCTGGAACGACGTTACCCCGCCTTCGGGAATCTCGTACCCCGCGATGTGGCATCCCGCGCTGCCAAGGAGAGATGCGATGCAGGGTATGGCGTAGGTTCCTCAAAGATGGCGGTCTATCTCGATTTCCGATCCGCCATTGAACGTCTGGGACGGGATGCCATCGAAGCAAAATACGGTAACCTGTTCGACATGTACAACAAAATTATGGACTCCGATCCCTACAAGAGTCCCATGATGATTTACCCCGCCGTCCATTACACCATGGGCGGACTTTGGGTGGATTACAACCTCATGAGCAACGTCCCTGGACTGTTCGTGCTGGGCGAGGCGAATTTTTCCGACCACGGTGCCAACCGTCTCGGAGCCAGCGCACTCATGCAGGGATTGGCAGACGGCTATTTCGTAGCACCATACACATTGGGTAATTATCTCGCCCAGGCCGAATTGAAACCCGCCGATACAGACCATAAAGCCTTCACCAAAGTGGAAGAAGATGTACAGGAACGCRTCGAAACCCTCCTATCCATCAAAGGTACCCGCACCGTGGATGAGTTTCACCGCGAACTGGGCCTGGTCATGTGGGACAAATGCGGTATGGCACGAAATGAGAAAGGCTTGAAGGCTGCGTTAAAAGAGATTAAGCGCATCCGCAAAGAATTCTGGGAAGATG
Organism: Candidatus Hydrogenedentota bacterium; assembly: GCA_002746185.1. Lineage (GTDB taxonomy): Bacteria > Hydrogenedentota > Hydrogenedentia > Hydrogenedentales. Next base: position 3,301 of record NVWG01000089.1, on the reverse strand, counting down.
TGAACGTCGTTGGATCGCCTGGAACCTTCAACCAGGTACTGGAACGTGCCGGACGCGTCGCCGATTTTCTCGAATTCGCCGAGACCATGGTGCAGGATGCCCTCCACCGAAAAGAATCCTGCGGCGGTCACTTCCGCGAGGAGAGTCAGACCGATGACGGAGAAGCCCAGCGCGATGACGATAAGTTCGCGTACGTAGCCGCCTGGGAATATAAAGGGGTAGGTAAAAAGCCCAAACTAAATAAAGAAGAACTTATCTTCGACGAAGTGAAGCTGACCCAGAGGAGCTACAAGTAAGATGGGCAAAAAAATCAATCTCACTCTGAAAGTATGGCGTCAGAAAAGCGCCGATGCCAATGGCATCTTTGAACGATATCATATCAAAGATATCGACACCGACATGTCATTTCTGGAAATGCTGGACGTGGTCAATGCCGACATCGAACGGGATGGGGGAGACCCTATTGCCTTCGATCACGATTGTCGCGAAGGCATCTGCGGTATGTGCGGTGCTGTCATCAACGGCCAGGCTCACGGCCCCGACAACGGCACCACGTTATGCCAGCTCCACATGCGCCGTTTCAAAAGCGGCGATACAGTGGTCATCGAACCCTTCCGCTCCGTGGCATTTCCCGTGGTAAAAGATTTAGTGGTGGACCGATCCTCCTTCGACCGTATCATTCAGGCTGGCGGATACATTTCCGTCCGCACCGGGCAGTCCCCGGAAGCCCACTCCGTTCCCGTTCCCAAACCCGCCTCCGATAAAGCCTTCGATGCGGCTTCATGTATCGGGTGCGGTGCATGCGTAGCCGCGTGTCCCAACGCATCCGCCATGCTCTTCGTAGCAGCCAAAGTGAGCCACCTCAATCTACTGCCCCAAGGTCAACCCGAATGCGACTCCCGAGTGCTGAATATGGTTACGCAAATGGATGCCGAAAAATTCGGAAACTGTACCAACGAATACGAATGCGAAGCAGCGTGCCCCAAAGAAATTTCCGTATCCAACATAGCCCGCATGAACCGCCACTTCCTCCGCGCCGCCATTCGCTCCTAATATCCCTGTAATTTTAAAAACAAAGCCCCCTTCATCGAATTGATATCGGGGATTTTTTTTAATATGGATTACAATGTGAAAGCCTAAAATGAGTTGCTGTCCCTAATTATACCAGCTCCGCTGTCCCTATTTATAATAGGTTTCGAGAACTAGGAATGGTAAAGCTACGTACGCCCAACAAGAGCAATAATGAGTTACTGTCCCTCTATATTCCTGTATATTCCGGGTTGGTCACATGTGAAAAGCCCAAAACGGGCAAAACCGTGACATAACGAGGATTTTACTTGATAAAGCAGTTACTATTCGATACGATTTACAAATCGTAAATTCATGAAAGGAAATCGAACATGAGGACATTTTTGGCTATTTTGGTTTTATTTTCGACCAGCGCGTTGGCAGATTCCGTAATCATTGAGGGTAAACAATACAACAACGTGACAGTACGAGAAACATCCAGCCTGATTTATGTGCAGTTTTCTGATACCAACAAAAGCTTAAGTTTTAGGAAGTCCAAAATTGAGGATGGCACGCTTCAGATATTGCGCGATACCTTTCCCGAAAAAGAAAGCGAAGTCCCTGAAAAGGAAATCCCGAAAGAAGATCTTCCGGTAGTTGAACAAAAACTCGTTTCGGAAACAATCCGTACAGAAACCGATCCGGACGATGTCGAGCAACCCAATCAAATTACTTTGATAGCGCAAACGGATGATTCGCCGCCACTGGCCGTAAAGGGTATCGAGGCGGACAAACGCTGTGATTGTAAACACATTGATTCGCTGGATACGAGGTCTGGCGATTATGGAGATAGTGCGTGCGCCAAGGGCTCTGAGATGTGGTTTAGTGAGGTGTCTTTTCTCGGTAAAAACACCACCATGATCATTCAACAGACGACCACGACTCGCCGCGTGGTTGCAATCGTCTTAACTGATTTTGATTTTGAAAAGGCTGTATCCTCTTTCACCAAAAAGTATGGTACACCCACTGTTGAAAATTCTGTATTGGAGAACGGCTTTGGTGCGAAATTCGATCAGGTAGAAGCAATATGGACGCAAGGCGAGATATCTTTAAGGATTGCGAAACATGGGATGAAAACGAGAGAATCTACACTATACCTTTCGGGAAAGTTATTCAATAAAAATGCGGAAAAATCAAGTAGCCCGTCGGATGACATTTAAAAAGATAGATAACCTGAATAATTAGGGACAGTGGAGGTGGTGAAAAAGATCTTGACGTTAATAATTAGTAATAATTAGGGACAGCAACTCATTTTAGGGTATCGCGCTGCTATTCGCCCTAACCCACATTACAAGGGACAGTGGAGCTGGTGAAAAGTATCACCGAGGAAATTGTAGAAATTTGAGGAAAAGCAAGATTCCAACTACACTGAGTAGGCAAAGGCTGGATATGGAGCGTGTTCAGTGTGTAAGCCGTAGAGATAGGACTATAAGATGAATGATAAAAGGATAATTTTCACTTACGCGAAATTTCTACTTTTGCTATTTGTGATTAGTTCAACATTAACAAATTGTAAGAATAATAGTGAAGATAAATTGGCTACAGTTGAAGAGCAGGATAGAAAAAAGATTTCTGAACATACAGCAACCGTGAACAAAATAATTGAAGATACCGTTTCTCAAATAAATGCAGGAGATTTGGAAAAAGCTGGATTGGAAATTCGGGAAATCTTAAACCATCCAATAAGCAAAGCGGAGTCTATAGCGGAAGCAACAAGTCTTTTCAATCAGCTAGAGAAAGCCAATTCTAAAACATTTATTCGAGATTTTTTAGATGGAATTAGCGATAATCAATGGTACAAATTTTCAACTAACGAAACTATTTATTATAAAGGAACATTTGAGAATCAAGAAATTAATGACCAATTTTTTAGAGGACTTAGCAAGCAATTTTCACATTTAGACAAGATTCGTTATTCACCACGAGCTGAAGTATACAATTCGCGAAAAAGTTCGATTTCATCTGATACTTACTTATCCTCAGATATTTTCTCAGATGATGTAGTATCTAAATTCTTAGAAATGGATGGAATTCCAGCTACCCTTTATACAATTAAAAAGTGGAGAGATGGATATGAAAAGGGTGCTAACTCACCAGAAAGATTTAAGTAAATTTCAAGGGATTTACATCATGGAATAATTAGGGACAGTGGAGCTGGTGAAAAAGTCCTTGACGTGATGGTATTCATTTGATCAAATGGGTTCAAGGAGGGTATGTGATGCAGTCACGGGGG
>NVWG01000088.1 GCA_002746185.1 Candidatus Hydrogenedentota bacterium | reverse complement strand
ACTGCAAGGCGTTCAGTAAGGTGGTGTGTGAATACGGTGGTGGAAACTGCTGCTGGATAAGGGCGGCATCAAACGGCAGCCGGAATACCCGCGATAGGCGATATGCCCGGCATGCTCACCGCAATCCCATCCCGATACCGATTCATCCTTCACAGCGCAGTACGCCTCGTTTCCCAGGATCTCCTGCAACGCATCCCAATGTCGAATCAGTTCCGCGAAATCACTCTTGATATCAAAACCGCTCATAAAAATAAACTAACCTTTTATAGTAAATTGAAACACGCCTCAATATTCATCCAATAAATCGAACTCTTCCAGAAACTCGTAACTCAGTGCCGCCACAATCGGCGTAGCAGGAAATTCGGAAGGATACCGCATGTAATCAAATTGCCCTGTATCGGGATTATGATAATCCACGCCCAAGGGTTGCGGCTCTACACCTCCATTTTTATATGCAATAAAACTCCAGCGCATGATATACGATCTCAGCTTATACGTGTTGCCGCTCGGATCGGTAGCCACCAGATAATTTTTCTTGAATTGCGGATTTACATCCGAATCCGGATTAAGCAGTGTATGCCAGTACGCAATAAATTCTTCATCGCTTTGGACACGATAGTAAAGCAGACACATGAATTTATTTTTACCAATTTTCTGGAAAAAATCATTGCGGCAGTCTGCAATACTGGGATGTTCGTTGACCATTTCTTTATAAGCACCTGCCGTCTGATTCATAGTGGCACGGGCAGTTTCCGTTTTGACTTGACGATAGACTCTCGAAAATGTGGACATGTACATGGCCATCAGAAACCCGATAATGGCGACCACGATGAGCAGCTCCATCAAGCTGAATCCGGCATTCGATTTAGGGCTTTGGGGAGTAGATTTCATGAGGATCGATGGTACCATATTCGAAGATTGACCAGACACTCGTTTTCCAACGTGTCATATCATACACCGAATCCTGCTCTTTAGTTAAGAAAAAGCATACTTTCGCTAAATATCACGACTTTCAGCTATAATTTATTGACAAAAACAATTTGCGGAATCAGGGAGATCTACCATGCGATTGGCGGTAATTGGTACAGGGTATGTGGGATTGGTAAGCGGCACATGCTTTAGCGAATTGGGGCACGACGTTACATGCATCGATATCGACGAGGCAAAGATCGACGCGTTGAATCGAGGTGAACTCCCCATCTATGAGCCGGGTCTAAAGGAACTGGTATCCCTCAATGTAGAACAAGGACGTCTGACATTCAGCACCGATATCGAAACGGCTGTCCAGGAAGCCCTGGTCATTTTCATCGCAGTGGGCACCCCGCCCCAGGAAGACGGCACCGCCGATCTTCAATATGTTTTCAATGTAGCACGGTCTATCGGTCAGCACATGAACGGCTTCAAAATCGTAGTGGATAAATCTACGGTTCCCGTGGGTACTGCCCGAAAAGTTCGGGCCATCATTCAAGAGGAAATGGACAAACGCGGCGTTTCCCACGATATCGACGTAGTCTCCAATCCTGAATTCCTGAAAGAAGGTGCCGCCATAGATGATTTCATGGTGCCGGACCGCGTTGTTATCGGATGTGATGACGACCGTACCATCGCCCTCATGAAGGAACTGTACAGCCATTTTGCCAAGAACTCGCGTCCTATCATCACCATGTCCCTCGAATCCGCTGAAATGACCAAGTACGCCGCCAACGCCATGCTGGCCACCAAGATTTCCTTCATTAACGAGATGGCTGGTATATGCGAACGCGTGGGCGCGGACATCGGAGATGTGCGCAACGGCATCGGTTCCGACAGTCGTATCGGCTACCGATTCATTTACCCCGGCATCGGCTACGGAGGCTCCTGCTTCCCAAAAGATGTGAAGGCATTGCGCAATACCGCCAAAGAAGTAGGTTTCGACGCGCGGCTTCTCAATGCCGTAGATGAAGTAAATGAGAAACAAAAAGAATCTCTACTGGAAAAAATTCGCCTGTATTACCGGGATGATTTAAACGGAAAAAAATTCACCGTCTGGGGGCTGTCCTTTAAACCCGAAACCGATGATACCCGGGAATCCCCTGCACTGGTGATGATAGAAGCACTAGCGAAAGCCGGGGTCTCCCTCCATGTCTACGATCCCAAGGCCATGGACGAAGCACGCAAAGACTTAGGTGACATGGAAAATGTAACCTACGCCCCAAATTACTACGACGCACTGGAAAACACCGATGCCCTCATCCTCGCCACGGAATGGTCCTTTTTCCGCAACCCGGATTTCCAACGCATGAAAAACGCCATGAGCACCCCGGTCATCTTTGACGGACGCAACGTATACAACCCGTCTATCATGGGGCAATTCGGATTCGACTATTTCTCTATCGGACGCGAACCCATTTTGGCCCACTCCAACCCGTCGTAACCCGCCGCAACGAAGGCACGTCATTGTTGTAGATGCTACGTATTGACACGAAAAGGGTATCTCCATACCCTGGCATGTCATTCCGAACGAAGCGAAATTTAGGGTACTTCATCCTTAGACGATTTCTTGAACGGCAATAGCTCGCGCAAACGCTGTAGCCATTTCGCCCATCGAGATACTTCCTCTTCTTCCTTTTTCTCGATATGCGTACGAACCACTTCTCCCTTTTTCTGGGCCGATTGAAAAAGACGCGTCAACGCGTGCCGCATTTCCCGCGCCGACTCAAATCGATCCTCTGGATCGGGTGCCATAGCTTTATCCGCCAGGGCATCGCATCCCGGAGGAAGATGAGGCGAAAGTTCGCTGATCTTCTTGCCGCTCAAGGGCAATTCTCCGGTGAGCATTTCGTAGAACATGACACCCAATGAATAGATATCCGCACGGTGATCCACGTTCTTCGCGTCGATGCGTTGTTCCGGTGCGCCGTATTGTATTTTCCCCAGACTGATACCCACCCGGGTCAGATCGGAATCGTAGTTGTTGAGTTTAGCCAACCCGAAATCCAGCAGCTTCACGGTGTTGTTCCGCATGAGCATGACATTTTCCGGAGACAGATCCCGGTGGATGGTAATTTTGTGTGCATGCTCCAGCGCATGACAAAGCAGACTCAGAATACGCACCGCAGATCCCAACCCGACGGTAGGCTTTCCGCGCAGCTTACGATCCCGCATCCATGCCCGGAGACTCTTCCCCTCCAGATATTCCATGGTGTAATAGAGATGGCCTTCGTGCTGTTTGGCATCATAGATTTTCACCACGCCGGGATGATCCAACTGACGTGCCGCGTTAACTTCCCGGGCAAAACGCCGTACCGCCTGTCTATTCGTGGCATATTTCGGTAAGATCATTTTCAAAGCACAGGGGCGATCACGTTTCCAATCCTGAACAAGGTACACCATTCCCATACCGCCCTTGCCCAGAACTTTTTTGATTTCATATCGGTCGGCAAAAAAATCGCCCACCTCAAAACCGGCCATAGTGATGCTCTCCCAGCGACCGAACGCTGCTTGATCGTCTCTCTACCATAAAAAATACGCCCCCGAATTGCAATCCGGAGGCGTATCACGTATTTACGATATTTACCCCTGGAATTTTTCCAGAAGCTTCCGACATGCCAGGATACCGTCGTATTCACTCATACGATTCCCTTCGTATTCGATACCGATATATCCATGATACCCGTGTTTATCCACCACATTCTTGATTAAACGGTCATAATCCAGCTTGGTTTCCATACCCGTAGCATCATCAAAATCGTAACACTTGGCACTTACAGCCTTGGCATAGGGCATCATCCGATCCACCGCATCGTAATTATCCACGTCATCAGGAAAATTACCAAAATCGGGCAGCGTACCAAAACGAGGGTGATCCACCCGCTTGATCAGATCAATAAGATACTCAGGATACGACGACGGCCCCCAGTGATTTTCAATAATCACGTTCAAGCCCTTCTTGTCACCGTGTTCGCAGATTTTCTGGAATGTCGGGACAGACCGGGCAATAAAAGCTTCCCGAGCCTCGGTGTTCGTAAGAAAATCCTTTGGCGCACCGCCCCAGTTCATACGTACAGAATGGCAGCCCAGATCCGCCGCCACATCAATCCATTCTCCATGCTTCGTCACCGCAGATGCGCGACCCCGTTCGCCCTCGGCCCCGGCATTCCCTGCTGAGTCAATCATGATCAGCAGAATTTTTGTGTTGTACTTGGACGCGTTGGCAGCCAGCTTATCGATATACGCCTTATCCTTACCGGACATCATCTGGTTCACCAACTCGATGGCATGAATCCCCAAATCTTCGCTGGTCATTTGAGGCATGTCCAGCATGTTACGCTGCTTCTTGCCTCGTCCCACGGCACGGTGAAGCGACCAGCCTGCCAGCGAGATACTGTAATCCCGTTTAACGGCCTGGGCTGTTACTGACGATCCAGCGACAGCCAATCCTGCGGCGATACCCGACGTTTTTATAAAGGTTCTACGCGTCATGGATTTTCCCATGGAGGACACTCCTTTTTATTTGTATACTTCGTTTGAAAACCCATCCATCGTACTCCGTATTGTCACCGTCTGTCCAGTCTCACAAAAAAAGAAGCAGGCTCCCGCGTAATACGAGAGCCTGCTGGTATTATCGTGGGAAATGATTTTAATCGTCAGAACTGTTCCGTTGATTACCGCGCCGCCGATTCTTCGTAAATTTGTTGGCCACTGCTGCTTCTTTTGCATCTATCGCGCCATCTTTGTTCGTATCAATCATATCAAAGTAACGCGTCAATCGACCGGGTGCTTCATCTTTCTGGAGCAGCCCGTCTTCATTTTTATCGAACATATTTACAATCTGCACCAGACTGAGACCGCCATTGCCGGCTCCCGCACCGCCCATCATGGGTTGATATTTTCCGGTAGAGTCTACAAAAGACATATACCCAAAACTCATTTCATCCGTAGTAGGTCGACCCCAACCAATATCGACGGTAGCATCCGGGTTAAATACATTTCCCTCGGAATTATCGAACACGCTGGTGAATATAATTTTCGTACCCGCTGGTGCTTTCTTGAAGTCATTGTATTTATACGCAGTCTGCCAGTTGAAGTCATACTGCGGTACATCCAGAAGCACTTCGGAAGACCCGTCAGGATAAAAGGCTTCGTATTTAGCGGACTTGCCGCGCAGGTGGAAATGCGGCATGAGCGAAACGATCTCTGAATCGTTGGGGAACGTATACTCCTGCTGGATGGTATACGACGACTCGCCTGCCGGAATATTAAAATCGAAACGACCAAGATGAGCACCGGACATGCGAAATTTCACGTCTTCAGGATTGTCGTAAAACTTAATGGCCACCATGGACTGATCATACATACCCGTTCCCGGCCCCGGTTCTTTGTGGTAATGCATCTGCCAGGTAATCTCGGAACCTTTCTTCAGCACCGATGCGATCCCATCGGGATAGACGCTGGCTTCGTTACCAGGAGCTATACCGCCCAGAGGCATGGCAATAATGTGATGCACAGCAGAGCTGCCCGGACGGAATTCCACCGCCTTGATAAACTTGTCTTCCGAGATCATGTCATCGGTTAATTGAGTCGTCAGATCCACATACAAATCTTCCACATCATCTTCCACAAAAAACACCTGATCCGTTTTAAGAATTAAATCCGGTGTTCCGATGGTCCAGCCGTCTTTGCCAGGCCACTCCCGACTTGCCGGGGCATCTTTGGGATTGCCACGCTTCGCACCGGTGTTGGCCCAAGCCGTGATGATGTCCATATTCTCCTGGGATATGGTGCGCTCATTCATGAATTCACCTTGATGCTGAGGCGCGGCATGCCACGGAGGCATGGTCTTGTTGGCTACAGCCTTCGCCATCGCTTTGGCCCAAGGCCGTGTTTCCTTGTAGCTTTCAAAGGCCATAGGAGCTACCATACCGCCCAGATTCGCGCCGCTGGGTCGATGGCAGACCTGGCAGTTTTCCTGCAATACGGGAAGCACATCCTTATAGAACGTAACCTCCGCCGCCGATGCCAAACCAGCTGTGAGCGTCAGGCCCAAGGATGCTGTTGCGATAGTTTTCCAAGTATTCATCTGTGATGGTCTCCCAGTAGGTTCCAAACCCATCAGGCAAGAAATATTTTCGCCTGACATTTCCAATAACGGTAAAGTATACGAAAACAGCATTCCGGTTACACAATTTGAATACTGCTTCAACTTACCAGAAGGGAAACACCCTGTACATGGCGGTAGTTCCATCTTATCTAGATTACATCATAACCTGTTTAAATTAAATGGCTTATCCTGTCATGCCATTTCGGTATTTTCTAGACGTACCCGGGGAACTGGACGGGGAATGAGCCTATCCATGCCGAACAGAGCCACTTTATACAGGATCCAGGCACTGAAAAATGGGAAAAATAGCAGATCAAAAAGAATGATGAGGATGTAATAGAGAAAGGCCAACAGGCTGAGCTGAAAGGAATCTGACATGGAATTGGCGATGCGCATCAATCCCTGTTTCACTTCATCCATGCTTGTGCCGGGACTCAAAAGTGATATCTCATTCCGCAACGCCAGAAACTCCAATTTGGACACGTCCAGTTGTTTTCCAAACGCTTCAANTTTTTCGTAGTGCTTTTCCTTCAAGTGACTGGTGTACCGTTCACTCAGGAGATGGGTCATCCACAACGAGGCCGGAGCCACATAGGCCATCATCAATCCGAACACCACGCAAGCCCGACCGAATTTTTTTAGATCCTGCTTAGAGTGCCGCGCCACCGTCGCACCGCCCAGCAAAATCAATCCCGCACCCACAATGGGAATACCCAAGTATAATAGTTCCGTTTCCAGCAGTAGTTTGTAAAAACCCATGATCATGAAGGCGTACAAAAACATTTTCCAGAAAAAATCGATGTAATCATAGGCGGGTTGGACGATATCCCCCACCTGTACTTCGATGCCGATGCCCACCGTACTGCCTTCCACCATGGCCAGCGATGCCTTGATRGCGGARATRCCYARAAASGTCACCTGATCACGTACCAGCGCATCGTCWATCAGCTCGATGGCYTTCTCGTTCAGCGCATCGTACATGGTGATCTGAGCCACTTGGGGGTAAGCAAAAATACWCACTACACCAATAGCGACAAGCACCAGCCCGATAGAGCCTCGAACGGCCCAGGGAAGTTTTTCTTTTTCCGTTTCCGCTGTCATGCCCCCGCTCCCCATACATGTTCCACCCGGTATACTATCCCTCGAATGCCCATCAGGTTTCCCATATACGAATATCCGGTAATTCCCGGTACTGTTCGTTATAGTCCATGCCAAACCCTACAACAAAGTGGTCCTCAATAGAAAAGCCAATGAAATCGGCTTGAATATCCACTTCCCGACGCGCCGATTTATCCAACAATGTAACAATCCGGCATTCCGCCGTGCCCTGCTCCTGCAGCCATTCCCGCAGAGCCAGCGCCGTTCTTCCCGTATCTATGATGTCTTCGATCAACAGAACTGCTCTCCCCTGAAGCGTCGAAGTCGGAGTATAAAGAAGTTCCACCATACCAGTAGATTGGGTATCAGAATAACTTTGTGCCCGTATGAAATCGATCTCCACCGGCAAATCCATGGCGCGAAGTAAATCCGATCCAAAATGCATCGCGCCTTTCAGCGTAATAAGACATAACGGCGGCGCATCAAAATATTCGGCAGTAATCTCACCCGCCAATTCCTGAACCCGCTGCTGAATAGCCTGGACAGTATAAAGAGGCTCAGGCTGTAGGGGCATGGTGTACCTCAATGGCTAGTCCCGTATTTTCACCATCCAGCAAGGCAGCATGACCAGATACGGCGTGGCCTACGATCCACACGWTGGTATCGTCCACCGCTACGATGGGAATGGAATCGCGAAGCCCCACGGGCACGCCGCGATCACTCAGATAATCTTTTATCTTGCGGGTACCGTCCATCCCCAAGGGGCTGAAACGATCTCCGTCACGGCGATGACGAACGACGACGTTCCCCTGCAAGGCCTCCGCCCGTACCACTTGGAACGTAGACGTACAGGCTTCCCGTAAGGAGCGACCATCCCGCGTATATGGTCTGATGGTATAATGCCTCCCCCACGCCGCAGTCTCTCCGGGCACGGCCAGAGTAACAGGCTCCTGGGGAATACGTTCAGGTGTCAGTACCACCAACGCCGTCTGCTCCCGCCCGTTACTCAACTGAGCGAAACGACCCAGATCAAAATTCTTCCCCGCCGGGGCGTCTTCCACAAAATGAACAGCCTGATCAATATGGGCATAATCCGGCACGGCTCCATGCGACACCGCCCAATTGTGAATGATCCGTCGTTGCAGGGCCGGGTGCCCCGAACGGAAAGCTTCACGATTGAGCAATGCATCGCTCTCCATACACCGAGCATGAAAAACTTCCAGCATCGATTCCATGAAGGCATTTTCAGTTCGGGCAATCTCCGCCAATTGCGAAAGATGCTCGGACAGGTTTACATTGTAGTCCGCCTTCAGCGCAGGGATGAGTTCATGGCGCATCCGGTTACGTAGAAACGCCGGATCACGATTGGAATGATCTTCCAACGACGAAATTCGACATTCATCCAGATACGCCATGATGGCTTCCCGRGTCACRTCCAGCAGGGGACGAATCACGGGGATGCCCTCATGAGGCCGTACAGGGGGAATCCCTCCCAGACCTTGCACAGAGGTACCCCGCAGGATACGCATAAGCACCGTTTCCGCCTGATCGTTCAGGTGATGCCCCGTAGCGATAGCACCGCATCCATGCTCATGGGCTATTTCAGCCAGGAACGCGTATCGTTCTTCCCGAGCCACCTCTTCAAATGATTTGGATGATGCTTCCGTTAGTCCCGGCACATCTGCTGTGCCTACATGGCAAGGAATCTCCAACGCATCGGCATATTCGGCGACCCATGCCGCATCGCGTGTACTCTCACCGTTGCGGGTCTGATGATCGAAATGAGCAATATGAACGGGGCAATCCAGTTCGCGCAGGAGATGAAGTAAAGCCATGGAATCGGGACCGCCGGATACGGCTACAAGGATTGGGTATTCGCTCTTGAGGAAGTCGTGATGGCGTAAAAAGGCATCTACACTGTCTCGAATAGGTATACGCTGTGAGGCCATGGCCGGGTTCTCCGCTGCCGGAGGGCGGTTAACAGGCAATCCAAAAAAATGGTAGCGGTGCACGGATTCGAACCGCGGACACGTGGATTATGATTCCACTGCTCTAACCAACTGAGCTACACCGCCACTAAAAACTACCCGAGCAGTATAGCATAAAACGACGGTGCGGCTTCCACCTTATCAGCTTTTCCCAAGGCGGTCCATCAACCGTGTAACCACCATAGGCGGCACGAAGGGAGTCACATCCCCGCCCAACTGGACGATTTCCTTCACCAGCCGAGAGCTGATGAACATGTACTGTTCACTGGGCATGAAGCTGATGGTATCGCAGGTAGACAGCATTTTCATATTGGTAGCGGCCATGGTCATTTCATTCTCAAAATCCGATACGGCTCGCAACCCGCGAATCAGGGCAATAGCATCCACCTCGCGCACCAAATCAATAATCAACCCCTTGAAAGGACGTACTTCAATAGCATCCAAGTCTGTTGTAAGTTCCTGAATCATCTCCACCCGTTCTTCGTAGGTAAAGAGATTATGCTTCTCCGTATTATTGGCTACGGCCACAATGACCTTATCGAACAACCTGCAAGCCCGCTTCATCAGATCCAGGTGACCCAGTGTGGGCGGATCAAAACTTCCGGGATACACCCCAATACGTTCAGGCATCTTTATACTCCCCTTTTATGGCTGCGGCATAAGCCGATTCATATACTTCCCGCGTGGTCACGCCGCCTTCGCGGGCAACCCGAGCGCAATCTTCATATTCCGGTGACGTGGTACTGGTCGTTCCCTTGTAGGTGCCGATTTTAACACGCACATCACCCCACGGCGTGAGGACATGTTTCCAGTCCCGCTCCAGGCAGATGCGCTGCTCTTTACGCATGCGTACGCCCAGCGTAGACGATCCCCGGAGCAGCGTATCTGTCACCGCACTTACTTTTTTATCATCTGCCAGCACCGTAATCAAATGAGCCGGGCGACCCTTCTTACCCAGGATAGGTGTAATAAATGCGTCCCGTGCTCCCGATTCCAGCAAGTCCTCCAGCAACGGCGGCAGCAGTTCCGGGTTCATATCATCAATATTTGCTTCGATAACCGTAATGGATTCTTTGGTGTGAAAATCACCTACCGCGTCGCCCCACATAACCCGTAATACGTTGGGACGATCCGGCAGATCCTTCGTGCCGCTTCCTACCCCAACGGTATTGATTCGCATGTGCGGCATGGGACCAAATTCGTCCGCCACCTGCGCCACCAGCGCCGCACCCGTAGGGGTTACAAGCTCGCCATCCACATCGCCGCTATACGACGGCACCCCACGCAGCAACAGCACCGTAGCTGGAGCAGGTACGGGCATCACCCCATGGGCACATTTCACCGTTCCAGACCCCACATGCAGTGCCGAGGACACAATCCGTTCGGGTTGAAGTTGATGCAGTGCCAAGTGAACACCCACAATATCTACAATGGAATCTACCGCACCCACTTCATGAAAATGAACGCGTTCAATGGTCGTTCCGTGTACTTCCGCTTCACATTCCGCGATACGCCGGAAGGTTTCCAGGGAAGCTTCTTTTACTTCCTTAGGCAGATCGCCGGCTTCAATTATTTCTACAATATGCCGCAGATGCCTGTGAGGATGGTCGTGCGCATCGTCCACATGTACATCAAACTTTGTAGCCATCGTGCCGTGCTTGTTCACTTTTTCGCAAGACAGCGTGTAGCCGTCCACACCCAGGCTATTCAATGCTTTGGATATAGCTTCGTAATCTGCCCCGGCTTCAATGAGCGCACCCAGTAACATATCGCCCGCTGCGCCGCAGAAGCAATCGATATACAATGTTTTCATGCAGGTACCTTGTTCGCCAGACGATTGATGAGAGAAGCATTTATGCCCGCACCGAAACCGTTGTCGATATTTACCACAGAGACTCCTTCGGCACACGTATTCAGCATGCCCAACAGCGCGGCGATTCCACCGAAGCTGGCACCATAACCTATGCTGGTGGGAACGGCGATAACCGGTGATTCCACTAATCCTGCTACTACACTGGGCAGCGCCCCTTCCATACCGGCGCATACCACGATAACATTCGCATCGTCCAGCTCGCCTTTCTGACCCAACACCCGGTGCAATCCCGCCACCCCGATGTCGTTGATGCGTTTTACCGTGTTGCCCATGGCTTCACAAGTCACAGCGGCTTCCTCAGCCACAGGTAAATCGGACGTGCCTGCACACACCACCGCCACGTAGCCGCCCAATATTTCAGGGGGAGAAATCGTGATAGAAATCGTGCGAGCCATGGCATTATGTACGGCTTCGGGATGAACGGCTAACACGGCTTCGGCTACTTCCGCACTGCACCGTGTAGCCAATACATTGCTGCCGTTTTCCTTCATGTGAGTAACAATAGTTACGACTTGCTCCGCCGTCTTGCCCAATCCAAAAATCGTCTCGGGCATACCACGCCGTAATTGACGATGATGATCCAGCTTGGCGAAGCCCAAATCCTCGAAAGGCAGGTTTTTCAGTCGCTCCAACGCATCTTCCGGATTCACTTCTCCATCAGATACACCATTCAGCAATTCCAATAATTTTTGTGGGTTCACGTTGCTTCCTTAGTAAGTTCATATCTGCCAAAGTAAAAGTTTACGACAATTCTAACGTCAATTGAAAGCCCCTGTCAGGCTTCCGCTATCTTGATAATGAGCTTGCCTTTGTTTGTTCCGGCAAACAACGTGTGAATGGCTTGCGGCGCGTTTTCTAGCCCGTCCACCACGTCTTCCCGAAACTTCAGTTTACCTTCCATAACCCACTGGGCCAACTGAGCGATGGCTTCCGGAAAACGGGGAGCGTAATCCAGCACAACAAAACCCTGCATCTTCGACCGCTTGGTCAGCAGCGTGAGATAATTGGCAGGACCCGGCACCGGCTCAGTAGCATTATACTGGCTGATAGCTCCGCAAATGGATATGCGCGCACCTATGTTAATCTGACCCAACACATTATTCAGTATCTCGCCGCCCACATTGTCGAAGTACACATCAATCTTGTTCGGACATTGCTCGTAGAGAGSCTTGGGGATATTTTCCGTTTTATAATTGATACACGCATCGAARCCCAGTTCATCGGTAACCCACTTRCATTTCTCGTCCGAYCCCGCCARCCCWACAACGCGRCACCCTTTCAACTTGGCTATCTGTCCCACGATAGARCCTACGGCRCCAGCGGCAGTAGASACTACTACCGTCTCCCCTTCTTTCGGRTCSGCMAYATCAAGCAGTCCGAAATAGGCGGTCAGCCCCGTTATACCCAGCACACTCAAAAAATTCGTCAGCGGCAGCGGCACTTCGGCAGGAAGTTTATTGGGCATCGATTCCGAGCCCATCACCACATACTCCTGCCAGCCGCCCAACCCAAAAGTTTTATCACCCACGGCGTAATCGGGATGATTGGACACAACAACTTCACCCAACGTCCCGCCGCGCATAACATCACCCAGATTCACCGGYTCGATATAGGAATCCCCTTCGGACATCCAWCCGCGCATAGCCGGATCCAGAGACAARTACAGATTTTTTACCAGGATCTGCCCATCCCCCGCTTCAGGAATAGGGGTCTCCTGAAACTTAAAGTCAGAATCTTTAATATCCCCTACAGGACGGGCCACAAGCAGAATTTGATGATTTGTATCTTCAGGCAAAATATGCTCCTTTATTCAGGAAGTTTGTGGAAAATGTGTGTTAGTTGATATGTAACAATTTAATCGTCGGTATTATTACGCAACTGAGGCGGTGGCGGTGTGATAACCACACCAGGTGTACGCAGCGTAAGAAAATTAGCATCCACTACAAAGACGCCATTCACCATGACATACGGTATACCCTCGGCAAAACGATGAGGCTGCATGTACGACGCGCTGTCCCGAACCGTAGCCAAATCCAACACGACTAAATCCGCCACATACCCTTCCCGAACCTGACCYCGATCTACAAATCCCAAAATTTCTGCAGGCAGCCYGGTCATGGACCGAATGGCCTGTTCCAAAGAAAGTACATCCTTATCCAATGCCAACGCTCGAATTTTTCGAGGAAAGGTACCATAGTATCGCGCATGAACCAGGCCGTCTTCGCGCAGCGCAATCCCTGCATCCGAAGCCGTTGCCACCCAGGGTTTGGCAGCAAAAGCCTCCACGTCGTCCTGACTCATGGAAAATCCGCGCATTACCGCCCCGCCGAACCGATTCCGAAACCCTTCCATCTGGAGCAGATACACCATCTCCACAGGTGACAGATCCCTTTCCGTGGCCAACTCCGCCAAGGTATTCCCTATTACGGCACTGTCCGGGTGGCTGAAGATCACAATACGCTCCGCACCGCCCCGGCGCTCGATAGCATGTTCCACGTCCCACCGCAATCGACGGGCGTTATCCGCATCCTTCAAAACATTCAAAAGGGCACCGCTGTAGTTAGCACTCTCGCCGTCAAACGTATCCAGCACCCAATAGGGAATCAATACCAATGTACCGTCACTGCCCGACGAGGTGTACGGATATTGATCCGCATAAATTCGAACGCCCCGCTCACGCGCCGACTCAACGGCATCAATAATTCTACTGCTCTCTCCCCAATACGCGGTACCCCGTGCCTTGATATGGGTCGCCACAACTGTGGCTCCAGTCTTCTCGCCGATAGTGATGGTCTCCAGCACCGAATCCAGCATAGTCGGCTGAGCCATCCCGTCCTGACTCGGAACCACCCACATGGGATCCACACCGGAACTGCGCTCGTGCACGATGTACACTCCGGCATACGGCACTATTTCCTTCACCAGACGCACCAGTTCATCCGTCGTACTCCAGATACCCGGTTCGTATTCCAGCCCAGCGGATAAACCGTATCCACCCGCCTCCATCCCTGCCCGGAGTTGTGAAACCATCCGTTTCATTTCCGCAGACGACGCAGGCTGCTTGTAAGATTTGCCCTGAAATGCAGCTCGGCGCAGGGTGTTATGCCCCACCATAAGCACCGCATTCGGACCGATGCCCCGCGACTCTATCTGATCGCGTTGACGACGCAGATCCAATGGACTGCGCCCGTCCTGATTCACCACCACCGTCGTAACACCCTGGGTTACCAGATTGGGCGCGGCACGGCGTTTAAGGTTTCGAGATCGAAGTCCTTCGTTGTCATCCGGGCCGTCGGCGTGACTGTGCAGATCGATGAATCCCGGCACAATAACCTTGCCCGATACATCTACAAACCGATCCGCTGCAGCCCCGGACAGATTCCCGATAGAAGTTATTCGTGACTCCACGATCCCTACATCTGCTCGATAAGCAGCTGATCCTGTACCGTCCAGGATCTGGCCGCCCCAGAAAACCACGTCGTAATGTTCCTGAGCGAATGCAGAACAGGCGCCGATCACCCCGAACAGGATTAGCAGCGCCTGACAAAATTTCAGCTGTATAGCAGGTATGAACATCAACCCTCTTTTGCTCGACCGCACATGGCGAGCCACGTTATACGCAGCAATTATTCTACGATAGCGGCACCTGTTTTTACAACGGCAGTACAATTAGAGACTAATCGAGAGAAAATTCCACTGTACCGGAAACAATTTTGCACTGACAAACCAACCGCTGACCTTTAGCCATATCCATTTCCACTTCTTTTTCGTTCATAGGCTCAAGACTGTCCTTGCCTTCCACCACCGTAGCCATACACGTACCGCATACCCCGTCCTGGCAGCCAAAAGGCACGCCCAGCTCTTCCGCAGCTTCCAGAATACTCGACCCGTCTTCAATTTCCTTTTCTTCCCCTTCAAACTTAATCGTTGCCATAGTGCAGACTCCATTTTAATCCGTTAACAATAAAATACGATTTCCCCTACTACTCGAAATCCGGGAAAGTTTACCTCGATTCGGCTGTTAATAACAATCCTGTGCGTTAACCACTTCGGTTTGGTAGAATTTACACGTTCGAAACGCTGCTTATTTACACCCGTTTTTCATAATTTAAGGGAGTCAATCATAAATGGATATGCACTTGTCCAACAAAACAGCCGTCATCACCGGAGGCGCGTCTGGACTGGGACGGGAATCCGCACGGTACCTGGTACGCGAAGGCGCACGCATCATCATTGCCGATCTGAATGAAACACACATTGACGAAACCGTGAAAGAATTGCAGGAAATGGGCGGAGAGGCTGCTGGGTTCGCACTGGATGTGCGGGACTATGCCGCCAATGAATCCATGGCACGGTTCGCTGTAGATACTTTCGGCAGCTTGGACGTGGTCATCGCAGGAGCAGGTGTAGGGGGCGGCAATAATTTCTTCGTGGACACTTCTCCAGAAGACTGGGACCCCATTCTCGACATCAACGTGCGGGGCGTAATGAACACCAATCGCGCCACAGCCCCGTATATGATAGAGCAAGGCAGCGGCTCCATCATTAACATCGCTTCGGAAGCAGGTAAAGTAGGCGAGAAACGCATCGTGGCCTACGCCGCTTCCAAAGGCGCGGTGATGAGCYTTTCAAAGGCTTTAGCCACAGAGTTGGGCCGATACCATATTCGCGTCAATGCGGTGTGCCCCGGTGTCACCCGTACCGCCATGACCGCCAAGAAATTCGGCAGCCCTGGCGACGAGACCTACGACCGATCCGCCAAGTTCTACCCGCTGGGTCGGCTGGGTGAACCGGAAGATATCGCCTCCATCATAACCCTGCTGGCATCCGACCAAAGCGGGTGGGTCACCGGACAATGCATCAGTATCAACGGCGGTTTCGGGCGGTCCTAGTCCCGTTTTTGCTATACTRAARCCWGTAAACGARAGGCTCARGACACKCCATGCGCAACGAATTCGCCAAACTGCTGAAACTGGTTCGGAAAACYTTGCCRGATGAAGATGATGCCTTGATYCGMMAGGCATACCGCGTWGCCGACAAAGCCCATCARGGCCAGTTYAGACTTTCCCGTGAACCCTACATTTCTCATTGCCTGGAAGTGGCCAGTATCTTAACCAAACTGGGTATGGATAAGGTCACCATCTCCGCCAGTCTCCTTCACGATGTGTTGGAAGACACACCTACTACATTAGAGGAATTGGAAACAGAATTCGGAAGTGACATCGCTAAACTCGTTGACGGTGTAAGTAAAATAGGCACCATCCACATGGCGGATGTTACTCCTACCCAGGAAGAAAAGCAGGCTGCTAACCTGCGTAAACTGCTGGTCGCTACGGCACAGGACGTGCGCGTCGTCCTTATAAAATTAGCAGATCGTCTCCACAACCTGCGCACCATCGAATATCTGCCGCCGGAAAAAATTGAGCGTATCTGCCAGGAATCCATGGATATCTATGTACCCATCGCCAACCGTCTTGGGCTTTCCCATTGGCAATGGGAAATGGAAGATCACGCGTTCCACTACCTCCACCCCATAGAATACAAACAGACCGCCAAAGCCGTAGCCATGAAGCGGCGGGAACGGGAATCCATGCTGAAGGAGACCACTGCACTGCTGGAAGAACGGCTGAATGAAGCAGAGGTCAATGCCCGTGTCATCGGTCGTCCAAAACATCTCTACAGCATCTACCAGAAAATGGAACAGCAAGGTAAAACCTTCGACGAAGTATTGGATGTGCTGGCGGTGCGCATCATCACCCAAACCGTCAGCGGCTGTTACAACGCGCTGGGCGTGGTTCACCATTTATGGCCACCCTCTCAAGGCCGGTTCAAGGATTACATCGCCCGACCCAAGATCAATATGTACCAGTCCATTCACACCTCGGTAGCACTCGATGGAAACCACCCCATGGAAGTACAGATTCGCACCGAGGAAATGGATCGGGATTCACGGGAAGGTATTGCCGCGCACTGGAAATATAAAACCAGTCCGGAAAAAAACGATCCTAAATCAGACAATCAATTGTACTGGCTCCGGCAGATGTACGATTGGCTCAAAGATGCCCACGCGCCGGACGAACTCTTCGACAGCCTGCGCCGAGAAATCAGTACCACCGCCGTATACGTGAACACCCCTCTGGGCGAAGTCGTAGAACTGCCCCAGGGTGCTACCCCCCTGGATTTCGCTTACAWSATCCATTCCGACATTGGMCACCAGTGCATCGGCGCCAAGGTGAACGGACACATGGTGCCGCTTCGCTACCACCTTCAAAGCGGCGATACAGCCGAGATCCTCACGTCCARGAATCAGACACCCCATCTGGATTGGCTCGATATCGTGGTTACTGGTCGAGCCCGCACACGTATTCGCCAGAAACTGCGCGACCTTGAAAAACTGCCTGATTCCGAACCAGGCGAGTCTCGCTCCGCATCCATCACGCCCCAGGTCGCCAAACACAAACCTGCAAAAGCCAAGCCCGTTGATGATGAAACCCGAAGTCGTATGATTCGCGTGGACGGGCAAAAGGACATGGTCGTGTCTTTCGCCAAATGCTGTAAACCCATGCCTGGCGACGGACTCATCGGATACATCACGAAACGCCAAGGCATCACCATCCACCGCACGGATTGCCGTCTGCTGGAGAAGGCCGACCACTCGCCGGAGCGCATCGTCGCGGCCACATGGGAAGGCGACACACTCATCGAAACGACGTTGCGCGTATCTATGGGCTCCCGACCCAACGGACTGGCCGACCTGACCAACGCCATTCGCCCCATGAACGTGGACATCATCAAAGCGGAGTACCTTCCCGGCGACGCAGGCCAAGCCGTATTCGAATTTCGTTTCCAGACCACTAATCGAGGCCGTATAGAACGTGTTATCCGCGCACTCAAATTAGTCACAGGTGTACACCGGGTAAACGAAACTGCCGAAGAAGCTGACATGGCTGTGGGAAACTAACACTGTGGATCATTTTCATCTGGTCAGCGAATTTGAACCGTCCGGCGATCAACCCCAGGCCATCAAAGAACTCACCGACGGTTTACGAAATGGCGCAGATCACCAAGTATTGCTGGGCGTAACCGGATCCGGCAAAACTTTCACCATCGCCAACGTAATCACCGAACTGAACCGTCCCACGCTGGTCATGGCGCCCAATAAAATTCTCGCCGCCCAGCTTTACGCCGAGTTCAAACAATTTTTTCCAGACAACGCCGTGGAATATTTCGTCAGTTATTACGACTATTACCAACCCGAAGCCTACGTCCCCTCCTCTGATCTCTTCATCGAAAAAGACTCTTCCGTCAACGATGAAATCGACAAGATGCGCCACTCCGCCACCCGCGCCGTCATGACCCGTCGCGACTGCATCATCGTCGCCAGCGTATCGTGCATCTACGGCATCGGCGCTCCAGAAATGTACGAATCCCTCCGCGTGGAACTCTACACGGGTGAAACGCTTTCCCGAGACGACCTGGTCGCCGGACTCATCGCCATGCAGTACCAGCGCAACGACATCGACTTTCATCGCGGCACGTTTCGCGTTCGTGGCGACATCGTGGACATCTTCCCCGCGTACGAAGCCGAAACCGCCATACGCGTGGAATATTTCGGCGATGAAATCGAGTCCATGTCGGAAATCGATCCGCTCCGCAGCAAAGCCCTGCGCAAACTCACCCATACCTCCATCTATCCCAGCACACACTACGCTACATCAGCACAATCGCTGCAAGACGCAACCAAAGGCATCCGCGTGGAACTGAAAGATCGCCTGGAGGAACTGCGCAATGAAGGACAGGAACTCTACGCCCAGCGCCTTGAACAGCGCACCCGGTATGACCTGGAAATGATGCAGGAACTGGGCTTTTGTTCGGGTATCGAGAACTATTCGCGCCATCTGGACGGGCGACTTCCCGGCGAAACGCCCTATACCCTATTCAATTATCTCCCGGAAGATTTCCTCCTCATCATGGATGAATCCCATATCGGTATCCCCCAGATTGGTGCCATGTTCAAAGGCGACCGTGCACGGAAAAACATGCTAGTGGACTACGGATTCCGTCTCCCATGTGCAAAGGATAACCGTCCCCTCATGTTCGACGAATGGGAGAAACGCATCAACCAGGTTATCTACGTGTCCGCCACACCTCGCGCCTACGAACTGGAAAAAAGCGAAGGGTTGATAACGGAACAGGTGGTGCGCCCCACGGGTCTCCTCGATCCTGTCGTCGATATTCGTCCCGCCGACAATCAGGTAGACGATCTGCTGGATCAAATTCGTAAACGCGTGGAGGTGGGCGAGCGCGTGCTGGTCTCCACCCTCACGAAACGCATGGCGGAAGACCTGACGGACTACTACCGCGAAGTAGGCATCCATGTGCGCTACATGCACAGCGACGTGGATACACTGGAACGAATCGAACTCATCCGCGCACTGCGTCTCCGGGAATACGACGTGCTGGTGGGTATCAACCTCCTTCGCGAAGGCTTKGATMTSCCCGARGTYTCSCTMGTWGCCGTRMTGGATGCSGACAARGAAGGNNATNTNCNCTYCGCNNASCCAGNNNTCTMATYCARACCKCCGGACGTGCCGCCCGAAACGTGAACGGCACAGTCATCATGTACGCCAATACCATCACCAAATCCATGCGCCGCGCCCTGGATGAAATGGATCGACGACGTGTAAAACAGGTCGCCTACAATGAAGAACACGGCATCACCCCCACGTCCATCGTCAAAGCCATCGCGGAACGGGAAGGCATCGCGTATGAAGCGGAGGACCGTAAAAAACGCGCCGCAAAAGTCGCTGAAGAAACTGGCGACTACATGACGGGACAGGACATCAAAAAATCCATCAACAAACTCAAGAAACAAATGAAAGCCGCCGCCGATATCATGGACTTCGAAGAAGCCGCCCTATACCGCGACCGCCTCCTCGCACTAGAACGCCGACAAATCGAAGAAGGCTGGTAGGTACTGCCGTACGGTATATTTGCAAAAACCGACGGATTCTTTCACATCCTCAAGTATTCAACTTTCAATAAAATAAACCAGTAATTACTAACACAACCACCCTCAGCTATTTCGGCAATTTGTTGAATAACTAGCATCTGATCTATCTACAGATGTAGCATAGCCGCCCTCGGCTGTGAATCAAAAAAATGTGGCGCAGCCACTTCTATTCCCCAGTTATGCCAAGGATACTCCCGCATTCTCAAAACCTGATACCAAGCCGTTCCTACTTATTCAACTTTCAATAAAATAAACCAGCTATTCCCAGCCCCCAAACCTCCAAATGTCATTGCGAACGCAGCGAAGCGAAGTGCGGCAATCTAATCACCCCACGCCTACATACCAACACGCCACAACGACCCAAACCAAACGGGTCATGGGCGTCTCGCCCATGAGTAAAATAAATCATGGACAGCATGTCCATGCACAAAACAATTCCCCACTCGAAGGGGGATCATGAGATGTGTTTCTAGCACAACCCCTCTCGGCCATATCGTCCTTTTTGACACAACCGTCCTTGGCCGTATCGTCATGTCTAGCACAATCACCCTCAGCTGTATCATCAAATGTGGCATAGCCGCCCTCGGCTGTGTATCAAAAAAACGTGGCGCAGCCACTCCCCCTGCTGTACCAAGAACTCCAATATCGTTGTGGCAGGGGCTTCCATGAGAAGGTCATGTCAAATTTATTAACTGCCGTGGCAGTTTTTCCGTTGCTTCCCGGTTTTGCCTATTTTATTGTTGATTGTTTTTT
>NVWG01000087.1 GCA_002746185.1 Candidatus Hydrogenedentota bacterium | reverse complement strand
CTTGAGGTTTTCCCCTTTAAGAAAGGATGTTTTATCCCCCAAATGCGACATCTTATGATCCGGTACTATGGCCATGAATCCCCCTGATTCAGTCTTCGAGAATAAATCTCTGTTAATTACTAATAATTTGTACCATAGGAATTCACATTTGTCAGATCACAATCGAGAAAACTGGAGATGAGATATAGGAAATTGGATTTCTTAACTTATTGTTGCGTAATACTTTAGGAGGTTTTTGTAAATAATTGAATTTATTGTATTGGGGGCAATAATAGATATTGGTTTGCTGTAATCGGGCAGCACATTGTAAGGAAGTAATAAATATTTGAATTCATTACGTATGCAGAGCAATCAGTCCTGAATCTCATCACCGTCAGAAGCCATATCTGTTTCGATAAATAACGACATACCAAATGCCAGCACCCCGGCAACCCATAGCATGGCCAATGCATTTACTATCCCTATATCAGAACGACTGGCAAGTACCCCCATAATCCAAGGTGCCGTCCCCCCCACCGCCCATGACAACCCCATGAGCACGCCGCTAATGAGACTGCGCTGTTCAGGAAATAAGTGCTGTCCAATAGCTACGCCGATAGGATTAGCCATGTTCATCGCCGCACCCACTCCCATGCACAACAAAGCAATGCCATACGTAGGTAAGAGCGGTGTCCACACGAACGCAAAAAATAATATCAGGTTCGCCAGAAGACTCAACACCAGAACTCGATGACGGCCCAGCGTATCAGCCAGATACCCGGCAGGCACAATTCCGATTACCGAACCCGCCACAATCCAAAGCAAAGCCCCGCCATGAACGAACCACGAAGAATACCCCTTGGCTTCCATGAACTCCGGGAGCAGAAAAAATAACCCCTGACCGAGAGCCGACATACAGCAGAGCATGGCAAAAAGAACATAAAGGCGTTTTCTCCCGAAAGGGATTGACGTGATGGAAGATATCAATCCAGCCCGGCCCTGATGATGCAGCTCTTTAGGAAAACACCACCGTAGCGCTCCCAGCACAACCAGGCCGCCCGGTATCAGTAACCATTCCGTATGCGTATTCGCCCATCGAAAGGTATAGCTGAACACCAATTGACTCGACCCATATCCTATCCAACCAAACGCCACGAACAACGCCACCATCGTGGACCGCCGTCCATCATCCAGGTTGCCCGAAATAGACGCACCTGCCGGGTGGTACATGGCCTGGCCCAGCTTCGCCAGAAAAACCGCCGCGAACAAAATGCCGTATCCACCCCACGTCGGCAATGACGGCAACAACCCAGTTACGGGTCCCAGCAGCATCATGGGAAAGGTCAGCACCGTCCCGGCTATCACACATACCCGGGCATATCCTTTGTCCGCCCATATCCCAAAATACGGCTGAAGTACCCAAGTGACTGTCGTGGCCAAAGYAGCTATCAATCCCGCCACACCCAACGAAATACCAGCCAAATGCTTATAAATGGGCCATATCCCTGCGTAACAATCCAACACGCTATGCAACGCCAACAGTGCCAATAGAGTCTTAACATTATTACTCAAAGTACCTGAGTCCCCTAAAATACGACGTTTCGCTCATTTTTATTATATCCACGAATATACTCCTAACCAACGGTATGCAGACAGGTTAGCCTAACAACGAAAAAGGGATCAGACTGGAAACAACGGAACAAAGTCAAGTAAAATCGTGTTTTCCTTACGATTTAAAGACCTTTCTGACCATGGACGTCCTTTGAGGTGTTTAACCCAAATGAAATGGAGTAACACGAACATGAAATTCGCAAGCCCTCTCTTGGCCGCAATCCTGATACTGCTCGGACTGCACGGCACCGCGACAGCGCATACACGTATTACCACCGACCTGAATTGGTCAAACGAAATTCGCGCCATCATGGAAGACAAGTGTATGACCTGCCACCACCCTGGAGGCATTGCACCTGACTACATCAACCTCACCACGTACGGCACCGACACCGACCCCGGTGCGCGCGCATGGGCCGTGGCTATCGARGAAGAAATCCTCACCGGCCGCATGCCTCCCTGGAAACCCGACGACCGATTCTCCGACTTCAGCAATTCCAAAGCACTAACCCAGTTAGAAATAGATAAAATTGTTGCATGGGTTCGGGGCGGCGCCCCACAAGGGCCCATTCGAAATCTCCCTATGCCCGAGCAATTCGAGAAACCAACTTGGCGTTTCGGTCAGCCGGACCTGGTATTCGAACTCTCCGAACCCTTTGTATTGCCGCCCGATGAAATGACCGGAGAAACCCAACAGGTTTTCGATGTGGAAATCGAAGAAGACACGTTCATAACCGGCTACGAATTTCTTGCTGAAGACCCCAAGAATATTTATAGCATCGAGGCGTGGCTGCTGGAACCGGAAGGAAGCGATGCCACCAAAACCATCGAAGTAGAAATCGTGAAAGAATACGATCCCCTGGCCGATGAAGACGATTTAGAAATCGTCGAAGATCGAACGCTTCCAACGGGTTCTCAGTTCCTGGGCCAGTGGATTCGCGGCGACCACCCCGTCCTCTTTCCCGATGAAGCAGGCCGCCTGCTTCGCAAAGGTTCGAAAATCCGCATGGCCATCCAATATGCCCGGCCCGATTACGCTGACACTTCCATGGAAATCAGAGACCAATCCAAGTTGGGACTTTTCCTCGCAGGGGAAGGCGAAGAAATTGATCTGCTTATCGAATCATTTGAAATGGCTCAAGACGGTTTTAGCATCAAGGCAAACAAAAGAGACCATAAAGTAGAGACCTCCTACACCATGAAAGAAAACGTCCACTTGGTAAGCGTCAGTCCCCGCATGGGACCCGTTGCTCAAGATATTGAAGTCACCATTACCTACCC
Source organism: Candidatus Hydrogenedentota bacterium (assembly GCA_002746185.1). Classification (GTDB taxonomy): domain Bacteria; phylum Hydrogenedentota; class Hydrogenedentia; order Hydrogenedentales. Next base: position 18,218 of record NVWG01000087.1, on the reverse strand, counting down.
CGACGGTCGCGGTAAAACCCTCCTCTGGATTCCAGAGTTCCAACAAAAATGGACGTCCTCCTATATTTTTGACGAACCCGTCGCAGCACCTGCCGGGTCCATCCTCTCCCTCATCGGACGTTATGACAATACGGAAGACAATTGGGATAATCCCAATAGTCCGCCAGAAGATATCTCTTCCGGCACACGTTATCTACAGGCCAAGCTATCCGCCGTAGTGGATTATCAACTCGATACGCATTTGAAGGTAGAAGAAATCTTCATCCCCAAAGAGCGACCAGAAGTTGAAGGCAGCGGGGGCATGAGTTTCGCCACCCCTATCACGCTGGAAGAGGGTGGAACCGAATCAATAGACGGAAAAGATGTGGGGTCGTTGGAAAAAATGATAAAAGAGGTTTCAACGCAGCTCACTGGCAATGATATCTACTGGTGTCCCATGCGCGGCAACCCCTGCGGATTGACCGATTACCATGGCCCCGGCACCTGCGACGACTGTTTCATGGATCTGAAACCCCGATCCTTTTTCATGGAAGGCAAAGAACTGGCGCCCACCAAGCACGACTTCCCGCTTACCAAAATCGGTCGGCAGGAAACATACTGGTGTCCCAATCGAGGCAACGTGGATCACAACCCCACCAAAGACTACTACGCGCCCGGGGTTTGCGAAGTGGATGGTGTAACCCTGCTGCACAAATCCCGCTTCGAAGACGTACACACGTATACCTGCATGACACCCTCCTGCAGCAGATATCAGTCCGTCTACTACGGCCCCGGTCTCTGCCCGGAATGCGGACTCCCTGTGGTGGGCATGGGGCACATGGACCACAACCCCGTACACGGCGGTTGGCAGTTCTTCATGTCCGACAATTTGTACCATCATCTGGAAGGCTGCATGCACGAAGAAGGCGTGTTCAAACTGTACCTCTACGACGACTGGAAGAAACCACTGGACGTACGCAACTTCAAAGGGACACTTTTCATAGAAAATGAGAACCTCGATACGGGTGAGATAACCGAAACTGAATACGTAATGAAGGCCAAAAAAGAAGGGGACACCTGGTTCACCGTCGACGTACCCAAGGGATTCCCCATCACGTTCTACACCAAAGTGTGGCTGGCCGGAGAGGAAAAACGATACGACTTCGAGTTTGACGAACTTACCATCGAACCCGAACCGGATGCCGTGGGCGATCTCGCGCTGCAGTTCCATGGGCACACCTGCCCCGAAGTGGTAGTCCCGCCCACGCTGAGTCTCATCCTAAAGGAAATTAGTCAGATGGAGCAGGAACTCAYCCGTCATATCGAGCAAGGCGAATGGCTCAACCTCCACTGCCCAGCTGTGGCTACACAAACACTGGTGGAAGCTCTGGAAGACTACCAGGACGGGTTAAATGTGCGGCAACGGGGCGCATACAAGAAAGTACGGAGCCTCATCGGTCGCAGCGCATTGGCACTGGATAGGGCTGGTGATTCTCAGGATCCGCCCAGAGTGCGAAACGCCTACAAAAGTTACGCAGAAGGAATGGGAATCCTGCGTGAAATCTATAAGGATTCCTACCCTAATTAAGGAACCCCCATACATGAATGGTGTTTCAACTTAGCAAGTGTTGAGAAGGCATTTCGCGATATACCCCTAAGCTGTTGGGATATAATAAGTTAGATTCGCTGTAAGATTGCGGACAATTTGGGGGTTGGAAAAAGTCGGACGGTACCAAGTATGATGTCTGACTATTGTGAGAAGGGATTCGGGCGTAACCTTCGTGCTGAACGGAGATGACAAACGAATGAAGGCAACACTTGGGAGAGTGTCATGAAGAAAGTAGTAATAGCAGCAAGTTTCATTGCGTTATTTGCAGTATCGGCAGCCATGATGGCCGTACAGGCTCAGGCCAAACCTGCAAAGGGTATGGTTGTTGGCGATGTCATCGAATTAAGCACCTATGCCATCAAGGGACACGGCGAAGGAAGTGCTGAAACCTACAAGACCAGGGCGGAACAAGGGTTTCCTGTAGGTATCCTGGAAGATGAAACCGGAGAAATCTGGATTTGCGTATTTCGCAGTCCTGCCCCGGCATCCCACCTCGAAACGGCCAACAAACATCTACTGGAATACATGGGTAAGAAAGTTGCCGTGCAAGGATTAAAATATAAAGCCGACGGCGTGAATGTCATCCGTTTTAGTGTCATCAGCGAATATTAAATAGATATACAGTTTTTTATACATGGTTGAAAAAGGGAACAGAGAAGGAATCGAACACATGAAAAAAGCCATCACAAGTGCTTTCATCGGAACAGGGTTAGCTGTCGCGATCATCGCCATGCCAGCTACGGCAGAAGTTCCTGCCAAGCCTACGTTCACCAAAGACGTGCTGCCTATTCTCCAGGAGAATTGCCAGACATGTCACCGCCCAGCTGGAACAAACCTGTCAGGCATGATAGCGCCTATGTCGCTTATCTCCTATCAAGAAGTTCGCCCCTGGGCCAAAGCCATAGTCAAAGCCGTTGAAGCGAAGACGATGCCGCCTTGGGATGCTTCCCCAGTACATAACGGTACATTCCGCAATGAACGTACCTTGACCGAAGACGAAATTGCTACCATCAAAAAATGGGTAGACATGCGCGCTCCTCGCGGCAACCCAAATGATGCCCCGGCTCCAGTAGAATTTTCCGAAACCGGCTGGAACTTCGGCGAACCTGATTTGGTCGTTGATTTCCCTGAAGCTTTCTTCGTGCCCGATGATATTCAAGATCTTTACCATAATATTACGGTTGAATTAACTTCCGAGCAGCTTCCTGAAGATCGCTGGATTAAATCTATCGAATTCAAACCTGGCTCTGAAGTAGTTCACCACATTATTGGTCACGCCAACGCTCCTGAAAATGCTGGTGACGAGACTCGCGGCATGCTGGGCGGTAACGCTCCGGGTGCCGATCAGGTCGAATTCCCTGATGGCTTCGGCATTAAGTTGTACAAAGGCTCACATGTCACCTTCGCCATGCATTATCACAAGGAATCGGGTCCGGGAACGGGTATGCTTGACAGCTCGCAAATCGGACTTCAGTTCCATGATAAAGACATGGAAGTAGGCCACCCGATTGAAATCTCCACGATTTCCCATGGCGCCTTCACCATTCCTCCTCACCATGAGCGCTGGAAAGTGGGCGCATCACGTACTTTCGATGAAGACACTCTGTTGTTGAACATGCTTCCCCACACGCACTTGCGTGGTTCTGAAGCCATTTACACGGCATTCTACCCGGATGGTAGCAGCGAACTGCTATTGCACGTTCCTGAATATGACTTCAACTGGCAGACGGGTTATGCCTATGAAGTAAATAAGGAAGTTCCTGCTGGAACGCGTATCGAAATGGAATTTTGGTTCGACAACTCGGAAGAGCGGGCGAACAAGTATAATTTCAATCCAGATCGYGCYATYAGCTTCGGCGGYCCCACCACCGATGAAATGGATCTGGCYTGGATTACCATCGCTCCCAAAGCGCCTGTGACCAGCGACTAATTAAAATCATACTACGTGAGGAGGCGCGCTCTTGAGCGCGCCTCCTTTTCAATAGTATTATTCAGTAATATTTGCTAAGATCAACGGCAATACAATATTGGCTGCAACACGCTACAAGAGTGACACCGCCCTCCCTCGGAGCGCGTCTAATAGCAGGATTTTTCCTGTAAGAGGTATTGATAAATTGGATAGTTCTACAAGGTTAGGAAGGTAGTTATGCGCACATCACACCGCTTCGCTCGTAAGGCAATCACTTTCACGATGGCAACACTGTTGGTCGGTTCCGTCGCCCCCCCTGTACATGCAGAAGATCCCATCATGACCACACTGGATGCATCCCATATTCGTGATTTCATCGGCGAATGGGATATCACCATGGATATGATGGGTCGAAAAATGCAGTTCGCTCTCAAGGTGGTGGACATAGACGGCAAAGCCGGCGGTACAGTGGATTCCGCTATGGCATCCGAACCTACCGCTATTGAAAACATGTCTCTGAATGATGACGGCAGCTTGAATATGCAATACGAGATGTCCATGGGCCCTCAGACCTTCGATTTAAACATCAATGCGAATCTTAGTGACGACGGACTGGAAGGGCTCATCTCCGAGAAGAGCGGCCTTTTTGAAGCCCCCTTCACCGCTGTAGAAGCCATAGATGACCCGGAAACAAGACAGCAGCGCCGGACGAACCGTCGCAGGTCCGCCAGTTCAGCGCGCCTGCGTTTCGATCAGGATCAAATCCGCATTTCCTTTGCTCCATTGGAGGCTGATTCCAAAGATCACGAATCGTTTATCGGGCTAAATGACGGCGATGTGTTTGAGTATGTAGGTGGACGTGCCGCGAAAATTCTCACCGACAAAGACCTGCACTTCGGCGATGTCGTAGTAAAACAGGGTAACGCACATCCAACTTATCCCGGCGTATACAGCATCTGGCTCCAGAAATCCGGCACCGGATGGCGCCTCATCTTCAACGAAGAAGCCGACGTATGGGGCACCATGTATAATGCAGAAGTAAATATATACGATATTCCCATGACCGTCAGCAAACTCGACGAGCCCGTCGAAAAATTTGTGGTTAAACTTGAAAAAGTCGGTGACAACGGCGGTAAAATGTTCATYAGTTGGGGCGATACCCAGTGGAGTGCCGAATTCACCGTAACCGACCCGCCGGAAGCACCAGCCAGCTGAATATCACTATACTGAAACTATCGCCGTACATCCTACGTCAAAAGGATGTACGGTTTTTTGAACCCACTAGGAGGATTTAGACAATGTCGCTACGGAGTATGGTTACGACAGCACTTATCGCTGCGGCTATAACAACTTTCGGAAGTGTTTCATGGGCGAATACCATTGAAAAACCCACGTTCACCCGAGATGTAGCTCCTATCCTTCATAACAGCTGCACTGCTTGCCACAGCCCCAACCAGGGCGCACCCATGTCCTTACGTACCTACAATGAWGTACGTCCCTGGGCAAAGTCTATCCTCAAGAATGTCCAGGAGCGAACCATGCCTCCCTGGCATGCCAGTCCGAAACACGGCAGCTTTTCAAACGACAGAAGTCTGTCGGAGCAAGACATCAATACCATCGTGAATTGGGTGAAACAAGGAACAACTCGCGGCGCGAAAGAAGATATGCCTTCCCTCCCCGCCCCGCAAGAGAGCAAATGGGGATTGGGCGAACCGGATCTCATTCTTCAGTTCGATGAAGTATCCCTTCGCGGGGGAGGCCGGGATCGATTTTATAATCTGTCGGTAGAAACAGATCTTCCCGAAGACCGCTGGCTCACCGCCGTGGAGATTCTGCCCAGTAACAAATTGGTGGCGCACCATGTAATCCTGTATCAAAAAGAAAAAGGAACGGGCAGAAACTCCTCAAACGGCTGGCTGGGAGCCTGGGCCGCCGGCACCGATCCCATGCAGTTCCCTGAAAACACGGGGCGAGTTCTGAAAAAAGGGTCGAGTATCATAGCCGACATGCACTACCATCCCGCTGATACCCCGCAAAGTGACACGCTGAGCGTGGGCCTTCACTTTGGCGATGAAGGGGACATCGAAAAAGAACTTATCAACTTGTGGATTATGAATCAAGGCATCAATCTTGCCCCAGGCGAAAAAAATGTAAAGATCACATCTTCGTTTACCTTCACTCAGGACAGCCATGTATTGGGCATGTTCCCTCACATGCATTATCGCGGCAGAGACTTCACCTATACCGCCACATACCCGGACGGGTCCGAAGAAATTCTCCTGCAGGTCGACGATTACAATTTTGCATGGCAGACAAACTATGTCCTATCCCAGGCCAAGGCCATGCCCGCAGGAACGCGTATCGATTGCGTGGCTCACTACGATAATTCTGCGGATAATCCCTACAACCCCGACCCTACGGCGTATGTCACCAACGGATCGGAATCCTTCGACGAAATGATGATCGGTTTCTTGGACTATACGGTAGATGAGGGTATTCGACCCCGCAATCCCATCGCCATGATCTCCAGCCTGTTGAGTGACATGGCCGCTGAGCATGAATCCGGTGTGTACCAGACCTCCATGTCCGGTCAATTCTTCGGCGCACTTCACCTGGTTCCCGGAGATACCTCTGCCACATGGACTTTGGATGTTATGGGGGACGTTCGCGAAGCRCAACTGACCCAATTTGAGTGGACKGGCGATRCATTYACTGCGAGRGGTCGARTCGAGAGCTTACTYWCTTTCCGCATGGAAGGYACCATCGAYCGTAAGAAAGATCGYATYCGGGGAAAARTTCAMYTGGGCGGGGAARYYCATCCYYWCGGCGGTAGACGACCGAGATAACAGACAAAAAAATAAAATAACTCCACTTCGAGCCTGCCCCGCTAATTTGTGGCAGGCTCGTTTTTTGTCCCGATATTCTTATTCCTAAAAGAACCAGTCGTCGTCCTCATAAGCCTGTTTCTCTTCCAGTTTCTTTGCGAGCCACGCATCRTAGTCCTGGCGAGACTCCACCGTCACGAATCCCCGCATCTGGTAATGACTGTTACCACACAGTTGAGAACAGGCAATCTCGAAATTCCGCTCCGCATTGTCCGTCACACCCCGCAGCGTCGCCGTCGTCATGGTGGGCTTGAAATAAATCGGAATGCGCATGCCTGGAATAACATCCTGCTTTATCCGAAATTCCGGCAGTGTAAAACTATGAATCATATCCTTGCTGCTCAGATAAATAATGATGATCTCGTCCACAGGCAGGTGCATCTGATTCAGCGTCACGATGTCATCCTTGCTGGCCGGGTCATTGTTATCCAACCCGATAAAGTTAGTTTGTCCATCGGATAATGCAAAATCCGTGCGGCCGAATACCCCATCCGGTCCCGGATAATGAATATTCCACTGAAACTGCTGCGCCACCACCCGAATATGCACGGCATTGGGATCATTCAACGGCACGGAGGCAATCTCGTCATGCCAGAATGGAATCGATAATCCGAACAACAAACCAAAATCACATAGGAACATCACCCCCACTGGAATCCAGGGCCACCTGCCTTTAATGCCGATATAGTCAGCCGTGGGGTTCTTCTTCCTTCTGAACTTGAAAATGGCCAGTACAAACCAGGTGGACCAGAAGGTAAACGCGGAAAGCATGACCAGGTGTACCGTCAGCATAAAAAAATCCATGCGCACGCCATGTTCCGACGCGAGTATGGGCATTCCTAACCAGTCGCCCATCCTACGCTCCCTCCGACTGAGATTGAGGTGTGAAATCCGCCGCCGCCCCAGGCACACTATATTCGTACGGCGTTCGATACACCGCTAGCTCACCCTCATAATTTCCTTCCGCAATCGGCGGCGATGGCATATCCCATTCCAGCGTCGTAGCATCCCATGGGTTCTGCGACACCTTCTGCCCTGCGAACCACGACCACACCACATTCACGCAGAAAAATACCTGCACCACAGCCAACCCATACGCCGAATAGGTCATCACTAAATTCAGAAACAGTACGTCCTGCGCATGGGCATAGATCGTGCCGCCATCATATAACCGCCGATTCACTCCCGCCAGTCCTTGTATCAGCATAGAAAAAAAGATACCGTTCATACAGATMAGAGAAGGCCAAAAATGGAGATGCCCCAACACRTCATTCATYTTSCGCCCCGTCAATTTCGGGAACCAATGATACACCCCGGCGAAGATAGCAAAGATCGTTCCCGGCGCAACGATGTAATGGAAATGTCCCAGAACGTAATACGTATCGTGCAATTGAATATCGCTGGTRGACARCGCCAGCGGCAGCCCAGTGAATCCGCCGATGCCGAACATGGGCAAGAATGCCAGCGCAAATAGCATGGGTACCGAAAAGCGTATGGACCCGCCCCACAGCGTTGCCACCAGACACGTAAGGATAATCAGCGACGGAATCGACACCAGCAGCGTGGTCACTTCAAAAATGGAATTGATCGTCGTACCCATACCTGTCAGGTACATGTGATGCGCCCAAATCATGCACGAGAAAAATCCCAGAAACACCGCTGACAACGCCATGGGTTTATATCCCCACAGAGGACGGCGGCTATTATTGGACACCACCTCCGCCACGATTCCCAGCGCTGGCAGCACCAGCACATACACCTCGGGGTGCGCCAGAAACCAGAACAGATGTTGGTACAACAACGGACTTCCGCCGCCGCTCACCTCAACCAGCTGATCACCCACCACCAGACCGCTGGGCAAAAAGAAACTCGTTCCCAATAAACGATCTGACAATTGAAACACCGCCGCCGCTCCCAACGGAGGAAATGCCAACAGCAATAGAAAAGACGACACCAGCAGCGTCCACACAAAAAACGGCATGCGAAATAAGGTCATGCCCTTTGTACGAAGCTGAAAAATCGTAGTAATGTGATWGATGTTTCCCAGCATGGACGACACAATAATGAACACCATGCCGACAAGSCATAACGTCTGGCCATCTGCGGCAAATATCGACAACGGCGGATACGATGTCCACCCTGAATTCGGCGGCCCATCGGGGAGCACAAAGGTGTACAACATAACCATACCGCCCAGCACGTATACCCAGAAACTCATCATATTCAGACGCGGAAATGCCATTTCCTTCGCGCCGATTTGCAGGGGCACCATATAATTGCCAAAACCGCCGAGAAGAAACGGCACCACGGCGAGAAACACCATAATCGTACCGTGCATGGCCCCCATGGAATTATAGAAATCCGGCTGAATCACCCCACCGGGCATAAACACATTTTCCTCACCCAGATAATTTTTTAGAATGGGCACCGCTTTTTCCGGATACGCCAACTGCCACCGCATGAGCAGGATAAGRGAGAACCCGAATACGGAAAAAAAGGACGCACCCAAAACGTATTGGATACCCACGACTTTATGATCCGTCGAGAAAATATATCGGCGAATAAATCCCTYGCGCTTACTATCCCCAGCCTCAGCCATGCCTACCGTTTAGGCCGCGCGAACGTAAAGTCAATGGTCACATCCTCGCCGCTTTTCACCGTCACCTTCCCCGTCTTCGTACCCAGCACTTCATGCCACGCTTCAATCTCATATTCGCCAGGCGGCAGATCCGGAATTGAAAAAGTACCGTCTGAACCTGTCACCTGATAAAACGGATGATCCATGATTGAACAATATGCCTTCATCCAACTATGCACATCGCACTTGATCTCAAACATCGCCTCGGCTTCTTTCGGCACATAAGTAATTTCCATCTTATTTTGCGCCATGGCCCGATTGAACTCTTTATTCACCTTAGGCATGAAATGTACATTATGACGAATACCGTCCGGATTTAAAATACGCATCGTCTGTCCCGCTCGAACTGCAAACACATGAGGATTATACTGGCATCCTTCCTGTGTAATTTCTACCGACTCCGCAGGTACTGGATAATCACCCTTGGGCGGATTCTTCACCTGAATGAAAACATTGCCCATGGTCTGCCCTTCACCCAGAATCAGAAAATCCGTCAACAACGGCTCGGTTTTATGCAACGCTGCACAGGCCGGATCCGCGTCCACAGGTAACGGGCGCATTTTCGGTGCCTTGCCTTCAAACACCACTTTACCTGTAATCACACCTGCTGCATCCACCGATTGCGCATCACTTTCCGCATCGCCAGAACACCCTACCAGCACCCAGCTCAAACCCACTGCCACCAGGAATAGACTCGAAATACCTTTAGAAAATGACAACTGCATGAATACGTCTCCAAATGATTGTCCTATTATACCGCCTATCAACCCGATATCCCCAAAATCGTTCCGGGATTCAATCATAATTAGGTGGGAGCAACGATGCAAATATCCCAAATTTTCAAGGGTATTGTAAGCACATGCCCCTTCTAATTCGTTATACCCCACAGTTGCACAGGTACCTTACTGAAATAGACGCATAATTTGAATGGTAATTCAGAAATAGTTTACCGTTAGCAACTGATTTTTACTGTCATCACCCGTTTCGAGAAGGCGGGTCTGCACCGAATCTGGGAGTCCCGCTRCATGTTGTTTCGCTCACTTTTAATTACACTCACCGGAATGGCAATCGCCGTATCCGGAATCGCCATTACTCAGGAACAGGAAACCCCGGTTCGCCAACCCGGCACCCATCCCCCATCGCAGCAGCTCAAGAACCCCCTGGAATACACCAAGAAACATGCCGCTGGTGGACGTCGTATCTTCTATCGCATGTGCGTGACGTGTCATGGCATGGACGGTAAAGGCAAAACCGATATGGTCAAAAGCCTGAATGCTCAACCCAGTGATTTCACCATTGCGAAATTTAAGTACGGTCAGTCCGACGGCGAACTCTTCACACTCATTCAAAACGGTACCCCCAACGGCATGACCCCCTACGGCAATACACTGAAGGAACAGCAAATCTGGCAAACAATCATCTATATCCGAAGCCTGGGTCCCGAGAAAAGTGCCGAGGTTACCATTGAAGAAGAGCCTGTTCTGGAGAACCCCATCGAATATACCAACGCCTCCATCTCCCGTGGCAAGCAGTTCTATGCCCGCTTCTGTATCAAATGCCACGGCAGTAACGGAAAAGGGGATACTGAAATGCGCGAATTCCTCAAGACCCGCCCRTCCGATCTCACCAACGGCGACTGGACCTTCGGCTCCCGGGATGGCGATATTTTCAAAGTCATTAAAGGCGGCACGGACAACGACATGGAAGCCTTCTCGGATAGATTGGTTGACGAACGTATATGGCATGTGGTGAACTACCTGAAGAGCCTGAACCCAAAGACAGAATAATACGCAGCAGACATACCCACAAAAATGGAGAGGGATACCATGAGCAAGAAAACCAACGCCCCAACAGACAATCAGCCTCAAACTGACGGGGAGTTGAGCCGCCGGAACTTCATGAAGACCGCCGCCATAGGAGCGGGAACCGTGGGCGCCGCCGCCACCATGGCTGCCGAATCCGTACAGGCCAGCGTCATGCGCGATGAATTCAATATTCAACGCACCGAAGCGCACAAGATATTCAAGGACGGCCCCATACAGGAATTCCAGTTCCCCGCCACAGGTGCCGAAGTATTCGCCAAGGCTTGTAAAGACGAAGGCCTGGCCGCTCTGTTCTGCTGCCCCGGGAATTATTCCATCGTATCGGCTATTGCCAATCAAGGCATCCCCACCTACGGCGGCCGTCTCGAAGGTCCCATGTGCTCCGCCGCCGACGGCTTCATCCGTGTTACCGGAGAAGTAGCCGCCGCATCCGGCACAGAAGGCCCGGGCTTCACCAATATGATCTGCGCCATAGCCGCTGCCAACGCATGCCGCTCCCCCCTGCTTGTACTCGCCAGCAACATGTCCCTGCGCGGCGACGACACCGAGAGCCGAATCCAGCGCGGCTACCAACAGCCCACCACCGAGGGCATCAAAAAATACGGCAAACGCATCGTCACCAAAGAGCGCGTTCATGAATACGCGGGCTACGCATTCCGCCAGCTCAAGTCCGGCGTACCCGGCCCGGTTCACCTGGACTTCGTCAATGAAGCAGCCGGACGTGGCTCCAAGATGGAAAGCGAAATCGATCTGGACGCGTATTACGACAAAACCAAATACCGCACCGAATCACGGCCTCACCCTGACCCGAAAGATATTGACCGACTCATCGACCTCATTAAAAAAGCCAAACGTCCCATGATCGTCGCCAGTATGGGCGTGTTCTATAGCAAAGCATGGGACATCCTACTCCAGGTTGCCGAAAAAGCCGATATTCCCGTAGTGGAATCYGGCCCCATGCGCGGTCATTTTTCCGATGCCCACCGCCTATCCGCCAGCACCGCACCCGAGTCCATCTACAGCGTAGACCTGGCCATTCTTGTAGGCCAATACTGCATGCCTACCATGGGCGAGTATCCCTTCGACATCGATTGCAAATACGTACGCATCGATCCCAATGCGGAAGACGTGGGACGCAACCTGCCCATCGACCTCGGCATCATCGCCGACGAAAAAGCCGCCCTCGAAGCACTCCACGACAAAATTCCTGCCATGAAACACGATTCATGGGTAGCCGAGGTCGCCGCCGCCCGGGTTAAGTTTGAAAAGGAAAACGACGAACATTATAAAATCGGATTGGGTTACACCGATGCCATCCATCCCGCCGTCATCGCCACAGAACTTCACAACTTTCTCTATGAAGGCGAYATCCCCMGMGAACAGACYACCGTKGCATCCGGCGGATTCGGYATYGGTAAATAYACCCGSCGYCGTCTTCGCGCSTATCGWSSCGGYCAAATCTGCAACGGCGCCTACCAATACGGATCCATCGGCCCCGACGTGGGTTATGCGTTCGGCGTAGGTATCGCCATGGAATTGGGCGTGGGACCTCAAAAACCTTACCAGGGCAGTCCCGTCGTAGCCGTCACCGGGGATGCCGGGTTTGCCTACTCCGGATTCGAAATCGACACGTTCTGCAAATACCGTGTCCCCGCTATCATCATCGTATACAACAATAACGCCTGGGGCACCTGGGCGGGATACCGTAACATGCCCCGTGTCGCCCATGTACATCAGTTCCAGGAAAACCTCCAGTACCACAAGATTTCCGAAGCCTTGGGCGGCAACGGCGAATACGTAACCAAGCCGGAAGAAATGAAACCCGCTCTCGAACGAGCCTGGGAAGTGGCAGTAAACGACCGCCTGCCCACCGTCATTAACTGTCAGGCCAAAAAAGAATTCTGGCTTGGCGGCAAAGAATACCCTCCCGGCATGCTGGGTCAGGTTGAGCCGGGCTGCATGTCGTACAATCACTAAATAAAATTAACAACCAAACGGGGAGCCTTTCGAATAAACGGARGTGCTCCCCAYTTTTAGGATTACCCCAGTGCCCAAAACCCATACCAACATCGTTCGGGAAAAACTCAAAGCCTACAGCGACCGGGGCGTGTTTCGCGGATTCAACGAATCTGCAGGACGAGGCGGCAAGACCACGTTTAAATTTACCTGGCTGCTGGATCGTGAATTCACCCTGATATWTAATCCGGATAAGAGCACCCTCACACTAAAAAATATTCTCCCTCATGTACCCAACCGCTCTTTCATGGACGAGGATCTGCGCGCCTTCGTCCAATCACGCAACGCAAAGGAGCTGCCGGCCCACCGCCGCATCAATCCAAAACAAGCCGAATTGACCTACTCCAATCGTAAAGAAAACGTGTCCCTTACCTTGACCGTAAAAACGAACCAATACGGCCCGGCCGTCGCGAAACTTCTCAATACCGTCAATGCGCTCTTCGGGCATCTCCACATGGCCCATCTCCCCTATTTGTGGGAACATTTTGAAGTACCGGAAGAATAGGGAAAAACCACGGGATTTAATGGTTTTTCTAGTCTATTCTACGGAAAAGCACCGTAAAAGGGGTCAAATCTCTGGACTCTTACCATCCATTTTAGTATGATGCCACCTGCTGGGAGGCACTAGTAACAGGCTGAAAATCTAAGTTTCCCGGCTCAAGATTTGTTTGATACCTGAATACATTTCAATTTCCTKATTTCGCACAGAATRRTGYGGTTTGAAAAGTACGGAGGCTTCACTAAACATGCAATTTTTGAAACACGCGGGACTCGCCGCRYTMCTCAYTGCCGTGTCGTTGCCSCAGGCCTATGCCGCACCAGTAACCTTCACCAAAGATGTCCTGCCCATCCTGCAGGAAAATTGCCAGGAATGCCATCGAGGCTCCGGCGTAAACCTCTCCGGCATGGTGGCTCCCATGTCTCTCATGTCCTACCGCGAAGCCCGCCCCTGGGCCAAAGCYATTTCCAAGGCCGTWYCCTCTAAAGCCATGCCGCCTTGGTTTGCCTCCGATGAATTCAACGGTGTATTTAAATTAGAACGCCACCTCACCAATGAAGAAATTGCCACTATTGTCGAGTGGTCAGAAACAGGCGCGAAACGCGGCAACCCCAATGACGCGCCTCCACCAAAAGAATTTGCCTCCGCTGATGGCTGGTTAATGGGCGACCCGGATGTAATTATTTCTCTTCCCGAACCCTTCTGGGTCGGAGACGATGTGGAAGATCTCCAACCCTCCATAGATCTCATTCTCTCCGAAGAACAACTTTCCGAAGACCGCTGGATTAAATGGATCGAATTTCGTCCCGGCTCCGAAATCGTGCATCACGGCGGTGCCCGCGTTCAACCACTGGACGACGATGGCAACGCCGTTGTAGACCCCATCAGCGGCGGCAAGATAATTGGCACCGCTCTCGGCGACGGCCCGGACGTGTGGCCCACAGGCTACGGCAAATTGGTACGCAAAGGCTCCCGTTTAACCTTTGGTATCCACTATAACAAAGAACCCGGCCCCGGCACGGGCGCATGGGATAACTCCAGCATCGCCATAAAATGGCAGGATGAGCCCGTAAAACACGTTGTTCGTTCCGCCGGTATCAGCACACGAGGCTGGGAAATCCCTCCCAATCGCGCCGATTGGGAAGTAGGAGCCGCCCGCACATTCGACGAAGATGTGGTCATCCTCAACATGATGCCCCACATGCACTGGCGCGGCCAGTCAGCTAAATACGAACTGATTTACCCCGATGGCAAACGGGAAGTAATCCTCGATGTACCCAAATACGATTTCAGTTGGCAAATGACCTACTCCTTCAGAGAGCCCAAGTTCGTCCCCGCCGGATCACGCCTCGAAGTAACCATGAAATTCGACAATTCCGTGGACAATAAATGGGTACCCGATCCGGAACGTCCTGTAGGCTGGGGCAGCATGACGGTTGACGAAATGAATATCGGCTGGACCGAATACGCCAACGCCGAGCCTGTTGACGATATTATGAATCACGACTTTGGCGACATCGGCACAGGCGTGGAAGACCTGGAAGAAGACGCAGAATAAAAGCTACGCCGTAACCATATAGAAGGAATCACTACCATGAAAAAAACGTCTCAGGGGTTGATGATAGCACTGGTCATGGGAGTGGCTATCGGTGCTGACGCAGCGCMCAAAGAACGAGTCACGTTTACCAAAGACATCCTGCCTATCCTGCAGGATAATTGTATCCGATGCCATCGCCACGGCGGCGATAACGTCTCCGGAATGATAGCTCCCATGTCCCTCATGACCTATCAGGAAGTACGCCCTTGGTCAAAAGCCATTCAGAAAGCCGTCACGGCAAGAACCATGCCCCCCTGGTTTGCCTCCGAAGCCAGTCACGGCGTTTTCAACAATGAACGCCGATTGACCGACGAACAAATCGAAATGGTCCAATCATGGGTCAGCACCGGCGCTGCCCGTGGCCGTGCCGAAGATGCGCCGGAACCTCGTGAATTCCCTTCCACCAACGGCTGGCAGACCGGAAACCCCGATCTTATCGTAACCATGCCGGAACCCTATCTCGTTGAAGACGACGTAAACGACTTATACGTTAATTTTGAAACGGAACCCCTGCTCGTAGAACTCCCGGAAGACCGTTGGCTTCGTGCTATTGAGTGGCGCGGCGGTTCCGAAGCAGTTCACCACATCGTAGGCTATGCCAGCCTGACCAACGATGACGGAACCCTGGAACGATTCGAGCTGGGTTCCATTGCCCCCGGCGAAGAAGGCACGCTCTACCCGGAAGGCTATGGCAAACTCCTCAAAGCTGGTTCCAGAATCCACTTCAACATGCACTACCATAAAGAAGCCGGACCCGGCACCGCTATCAGCGATCAGTCCCTCGTTGGATTCCGATTCTGGGACGATGAGAAAGACCCTCCTATCCGGCATCAGGTCATGCGGAACGGCATCATGAATCGCCACTTCGAAATCCCTCCCGGTCATGCCGCATGGGAAGTAGGTGCCGCCAAGACATTCGACGTAGAAACTAAAATTATGTCACTCCACCCCCACATGCACTTACGGGGTAAAGATGCCAAGTATGTCATCGTCTATCCCGATGGACGCCGCGAAGACATGCTCGATGTACCGAAATTCGATTTCAACTGGCAATTGGATTACGTCTACAGCGAACCGCTCCTTGTACCCGCAGGTACCCGAGTTGAGTTTACCGTACACTATGACAACTCCCCTGAAAATGTGTACAACCCGGATCCAACCATCCCCATGCATTGGGGCGGTCCTACCACCATGGAAATGATGATCGGCTATATATCCTACACCAACGCCGAGCCCTTGGAAGAAGGGTTTATCCCTCAGTCCGACGGTATTATCGCGGAAGACGAAGCAACCGACTAATTCGGAGAGTAAATATTTAATTTTCACAGCAGGCGGCATCGCCTGCTGTGTTGTTTACACACCCTATATCAAGCAAACCACTCTGGATAAAATCTATCCTAAGAGTGGCTTAATAAAAGGTAACCCGTTTCTATCTTTGGAAACGAGCAGAACAGGGAAAGCGAGAATTATCATGAAAGCAAAAATTATTTCATCCGCCGTACTTATGACCCTCATCTTGGGTATGGGACTCATCACGCCCACCTCCGACACATGGGCTCAGGAAAAAGCGGAAGACGAAGAAAAATTGACCGAAGAAGAACGAAAAGCCGCCGCCGCACGAGCGCGCTTCGGCCCCACCAAAGTCTCCATAAACGCCGGGGACCATGAAATTTTCCTCCTTACCAGTGCACTCAAAGCTGAAGGCGTGGACTACGATTCCGTTGAAACCCTGAAAGACGGTGAAGTCCTCCTCCTTACCAAGAGTCAATCCATTAAACTCTCTACCGAAGCCAATCTTAATTTCGGTGATGTGGTCGCCGTCAAAGAAAACGTCGCCCCAAACTACCCCGGAGTCTACAGCCTCTGGATCAAGAAATCCGGCAACGGCTGGAAAATGATCATTAACAAAAAGCCGGATCTCTGGGGCACCATGTACCGACCCAGCGAAGATGTAGGTGAATCCAATCTGAAATACGAAACGAATAGCGAACCCTCCGAAAAACTCACCTTCGAGTTGGCCTGCGACGGCAGCAACGGCACCCTGTCTATCCTGTTTGGCAAACACAAATGGTCCACCCCCTTTACTGTAGTCGATTAGAACACATTGTATAAATCAAGGCGGAACCCCACAGGTTCCGCCTTTTTTATTTTACCGACGAAGGACATATCCATGAAACACCCCCTGCGATCTAGTGCCATACTCCTCTTTGCCGCACTCATAAGTGTAATCAGCTCCTCTGCCCAAGCCCAAACCGACCACGGCGAATGGCGCTCCTACGGCGGCGATCTCTACAGCTCAAAATACTCCCCTCTCGACCAGATTACTGGCGATAATTTCGGCGACCTGGAAATCGTGTGGCGATGGAAATCCGTTGACCGTTTCATCAGCAAAACCGTCGGCGACGGCGAATGGTGGAGCAAGTCCAGCGTCATCTTTGACGACCTGCAGGAAGAAAATCCAGACTTATGGCGCGGAGGTCTCGCCCCGCGACTCGCCGGATTAAAAGCTACCCCCCTCATGGTGGACGGCATCCTGTATCTTGTCACAGCCTTATATCAAGCCGTTGCCATTGATGCGGAGACGGGCGAGACCCTCTGGATATACAATCCCAAAAGCTACGAATCTGGCACCCCCACCATGAGCATCTTCTGGAGCCATCGCGGCTTGGCCTATTGGACAGATGGGGACGAAGCGCGGGTCTATTGGGGCACCGGAGACGCTTACCTCATCGCCTTGGACGCGAAAACGGGCCGCCCCTGCACCGACTTCGGTGATAACGGACGCGTGGACCTCGCCAAAGGCATCCCCCGCGCCGACCGAAACTCACGCGACTACTTGAACGCCATGCCCTATTCCTGCGCCTCCCCGCCCCTCGTGGTTGGCGATGTAATTGTCACAGGCGCCTCCATCGCCGACCGCCGCGTCACCAAAGAAGCCCCCCNAGGATGGGTCCAGGGGTTTGATGCAAAATCCGGCGAACTGAAATGGGTTTTCAAAACCATCCCGCAGAACGACGAATTCGGCGCGGACACCTGGGAAGACAACTCTTGGGAATACTCCGGCAACACCAACGTGTGGACCCAAATGAGTGCCGACCCCGAGCTGGGCTATATCTACCTCCCCATCGGCACCCCCACCAACGACTTCTACGGCGGTCATCGTAAAGGCGACGGCCTCTTCGCGGAAAGTCTCGTCGCCGTCGAGTCGCGCACCGGGAAACTCGTCTGGTACTTCCAGCATGTGCATCACGGCGTGTGGGACT
>NVWG01000086.1 GCA_002746185.1 Candidatus Hydrogenedentota bacterium | reverse complement strand
AGGGTGTAGAACCATTCGTCGCCTTTGACGGTTGCCAGTGCGGTTAATGTGGTCAGGTCATTGAAAACGGGCAGTTCTGTGCCATTTCTGAACCACCGGATTTGCGGGGTGTCTTCGGGATCGCCATCGGCATCGAAATAAAAATGGGTGGTGACCAGTGGATCGGAGGATAGGGGGGTTAGGGGGGTGAGCGTGGGGGTACTGGAAAACGGTATGGAGTTGGCGATGGTTTTTGTGGGGGATGACACGGTGTTTCCGAAGGTGATTCCGTCGTGGGGTTGAACGGTTGCGCGCCAGTCTTGGTTTTTCAGCGTGAACGTGCTGGATATGGAAGTGAGGTTGTTGAAGGCGGGTTGAAGGATGTTGTTGAGGAACCAACGAATTTGCGTGGTGCCTTCGGCGTGTGCCTGGTCGTCGTTGTAGGTGTAGGATATGGTGAGGTTCTCGGTGGAAAATGCGTTGACTGGTGAGATGATTACGTTGGTGGCGATGGGGTTGTGAACGCTGAAATGGATCGAAAGGCGGATGTGGTCGATGGATGCGGTGGCACTGGGTGAGACGAATGCTCTCAGGTGGACGCGAAATGCGGAGCTGTTTACTTGGGCTGGGGTAAGAGCGCCGAAGCCCCAGAGGTTGGTCGGACCGCCGAAGCTCACGTAGGATTCAGCGGTATTCCAGTTTGCATTTAAGGAGGCGGAGCTGCTGAGTGAGGTGCCGTTGTGAAGTTGGATAACGGTGTCGGTTACATTGCTGGTACTGCGGTTGCGTTCGATTTCCAGGGTGATGCCTTCGATGATGGCGTTGACTGGAACATTCATGTTGAAGTTGGATGCCTGGAGGGTATTGGTGGATCCGCCAAATGCGCTGCCGAATGCGCTGGCGCGTTGGTTGTTGGAGGAGAAAACGCGGTTGGGGTTGCTCCAGGATAGGGTTCCGTCGGAGAATTGGGCTGCTGCGCCGGGGCTGAAGGGGCCAGCGGTGAGGGCTTGGACGGGAGKGGTGATGGATAGAATGACAGCGAGTAACCAAAAGCGTTTCATGTTTTACTTCCTACTTCTTTAGGTGGTCGTRATGTTTGCTTTTTTTATGGTTGTTGTTTAATCCGTATTGTATCAAGTGCATCGATAAAAATAAATAGGGTAGATGGGCGATACAGACAGCTATGACGGTTATTTTGGAATGTTCCAATGAGGGGCGGGTTGTTCTGAGTTCCTTTTATGTGATGTAACCCATTGTTTACTTGTGATTTGGCATGCGGGGGCATTCGGTTCTTTGGTATGATGGTGGATGGAAGTGGGAAACCGGGGAAGCTGTTTTTATGTCACCATCTAAAGTCACCGAGTCGGTGCTTATTATTGATGCCAATGATTCTGTTCGCAAGGAGTTGACGGAGCCGTTGCGTCGTATGAATTTCGTGGTGCTGGTGGCGCGGGATACGGAGAAGGCGCTGCGGTATTTTCGGGAAGCGAACCCGGTGATGGTGTTTCTTGATTTGACGCTGCCTGAGCGCGAGTCGGAAGAGATTCTGCAATTTCTTGCCAAGGAATCGCCGGATACCCCGGTGGTATTGATTAGCGAAACGCAAAAAATTCCTGAGTATGCTGGAACGTATTCGCTGGATGCTTATGATGTTTTGGTGAAACCTGTGGATGCGGCGTTGCTGGCACATGTGGCGCGGCGGTGTCGGTTTAATGCGCGGCTGCTGGATGCGGCTCAGTCGCATATTCGATATCTGGAGCGGCGCAATGTGTCGCTGGATGTACGCATTCACGATCTGGAGGCACGGGGCACGAAGCTGGTACGGGAAAACATGGAGTATCAGCATGTTGATCGGCAGAATCGACAGGAAATCCGAAGCCAGATGGATACGGAGCGTCACTTGCGTTTTGTTCAGGTGGCTATCGATAAGGCATCGGATTCTATTCTGGTGATGCGTCGCGATACAGAGGTGGTGTACTTCAATGATGCTTTTGTAGAGAACTTCGGGGAGCCCGGCGCCGAGTCTGAGGGCTACGATATAGGCGGCTTGTTTGTGGATAAGGAAATGGGGGCCATTGTTCAGGAAAACGTGGAGACGTTGGGTCAGTTCAGCTGCGAGGTGCCGTTGTATAGTGTGCGCGGATTTGATGTGCCTACGTTGGTGAGTGCAACGGCTATAGCGGATAGTGGTTCGGGTGAGTCTGGAGTTTTGTATATTTTCTCCGATATCACGGAGCAGGAGGAGCTGCGGAAGGAAGCGTATCACGATGTGCTGACGGGATTGTTTAGTCGTCGTCATTTTATGAACGTGACGCGGTCGGCCATGAGCGGGGCGCGGCGGCATGGCCAGTCGTTAAGTTTGTGTTTATGTGATTTGGATAAGTTTAAGGAAGTGAACGATACATTCGGGCATCGTGCGGGAGATGAGGTGCTGGTGACGTTTTGTCGTATTGTGGAGAAAGAATTGCGTACGGAAGATGTATCGGGCCGGATTGGCGGAGATGAATTCTGTTTTATTTTTCCAAATATCGCGGCGAAGGATGCGGCGAACAGTCTGGAGCGTATACGAATGATATTCCAGGCGCATACTTTTACTTCAGAAGATGGGACGACATTTTCCTGTTCGGCTACATTCGGGGTGGTGGATCTGCCTGATGATGAGGTGAATGTGGAGCAGTTTGTGGAGCTGGCGGATAAGTCGCTTTACAAAGCCAAGAAGCATGGTCGGGATTGTGTGGTGGCGGAAATGGTGTTGATGGAAGACTCGGAGGAGTAGGCCGGAGTTACTGGTCTGCGGGGCGAATGCGGTACAATCGTTATTCAACCGGAGCTGTGCCATGGGTGAACCCCCGATTTCCGACGAAGAAGAGCTTAAACAAGAAGTCCGCCTGACTCGCAGTACGTGGGTGCAGAAGCTGTTAGTGGTACTGGGGACGTTGTTTTTAGGGTTGGGGCTGCTGGGGATCATTCTGCCAATCTTACCGACGACGCCGTTTCTTTTGCTGACCGCGGCATGTTACGCCCACGGRTCGGAGAAGTTTTATCTGGCGTTGATGGAGAATCGCTTTCTGGGACCCTATATMCGCGATTGGCGKGAGGGAAAGGGGATTCCCTTGCTTACTAAGGTATGGGTGATATTTCTGCTGGCAGCAGTGCWGAGTGTGAGTATTGTGTTTGTCGTGGATTTTCTTCCTGCCCAGATTGTTATGGGATGTATTGGCGTGGGGGTCAGCGCGTTTATCTTGACCCGGCCAACGAAGTGAGCTGACCAACCAAACGGGATGCGATAGCATCCCGTTTGGTTGGTTTAGAATCCCCGCTCAGATATACTATATGGGAGACCCCCCCCCTACCCATACCAGCTTTGGTTGGTTTAGAATCCCCGCTCAGATATACTTGTCATAATCTCCAGGCAATCTAAGGCGAGCTTTGGTTGGTTTAGAATCCCCGCTCAGATATACTAGGATTCTTCCAAGGGGTTGGGGTGCATCCAGTTGTGACTGGAAAGCGGATAGAATTCGACTTCTTTTCGGTTTCTATTGAACACACACCGTTCCTTTTTTCAGAGCAGYATCATCTGATCCGGCGGCTCTTCTATAGGCTTGGCTTTCTTTCCGTAGTATGATTCCATTTTACCATATTGATGGTCGGTGACGGCAAGTATGCGAACGTGTCCTTCCGGCGGGATGGCTTTTCGGATTCGTTTGCGCTGGGTCTGGCTGGATTCTTCGCTGACGCAGTATCGTGCGTAGACGGAATACTGCATCATGAGGAATCCTTCTTTCAGCAGGAGTTTGCGAAACTGGGTATATTTTTTTCGCTGCTCTTTTTCTGTGGTGGGCAGATCGAACATGGTAAAAAGCCACATGCCTCTGTACTCCGATATGTCTCTGGATTCCTGTTGACTCATAGCCACCACTTGGGCAGCGCAACGTCTTTTTGTTTTCCCTCCATGACGGCCACCATGGAGGAGGTGGTGAGGAATGCGCAGTCAAACAAGGTGCGCTTTTCGTCGTCCAGGGAAAAGCGATTGAGCAGTCCCCGGATCATAAACGCTTTAAATTCTTTGTCTACGGTCTTGGCTTTTCCTTGTACTACTACCCACTGCGCCACGATGCGATCCACGATGGGACGGTACGGTTCCATGGTGTCGTCCACCAGGCAATAGGCGTTGTACTGATTGGAATGATGAATGCCCAGAGTGGGGTGAAGTCCGGCGGCGCATACTCCTCGCGCAATGATGGCTCGCAGCACGCCGTATCCGTAGTTGAGCTGGGCATTCTGGTCGGTGGCATCCTGATTGCTCTGACATCGCCTAGAAGATATACAGCGTTCACATCCCCTCATCGGTTACTTTTGAAAAGCGAAATGCATCGATTTCACTAACCCATTCCGATGAATCAAAAAGCTCCCTCGCTGGATCTCGAATTATTTCCAATGCTTCCGAATTGAAACTTCTGTCTTTCTCATACGGTACCAAATATAAATAGTATTGAAGGCCCAATCTCTTTGCCACGCCCAACTCATTCCTGCTYAGAAAGAATCTTGGTTTTTCGACTGATAATGCCTTAACTTCTATGTATCGCGGCAAACGGTGGCTACCTTTTTCAGTTAGTTCAGAACTGAGTATGTCGTATCCAGCACCTACATCTTCCAATGCCGTGTGCGAAATGGACTCCAGTAACCATGGTGCCGACGACAATCGCGCTCGCTCGTACTTCAATGCTTCTAATTCCGCCGTAGCCCCAATCTCTTTCCGAGCGTCAAGAGTTTTCGTAAATTCTTCCGGCGAGGTCTTACTTCTTAATCCCTCTACAATGAGTTTTTCATGGCTAGCGGCGACACTGTATAAACCATCATATTCGCTGTGAATTACATCGAGGTCCATCAGGAAATTCCGCACTGCACTTTCTTTAGAACGATTTTGTGCGAGTGGCCGATAGACAAGTTTATCTCCATCGAACATGTAATTCCTAAGGTATCGATACATTTCTGATCGATGCGAACTGCTGCTGCCGACGACGCATGAGAGAAGCCATTTCCCGCCATCCGTTTCAGGCGGCTCAATTCGAAATTGCAAACTACGATTAGTTTCTCTAACGACATGAATTTCGATTAAAAAGTTGAGTGTGGCATCGAAACCGTGCGAATGATTCGAATACAACTTTCGAACTCGATCTTTTGAGCGTATCTCACTATCCTTGAGCACTTCAATGAGCGAAAGCGCGTTTCGCAACGTCAGTCCTTCGAACGCGCTTTCATTTGTTTCCGAAGAGCCTCTCATAAGCTTCTACTTCCTCGCCTACCGCAAACATGTCTGCGGTGTAAATAGGATAATCTTGGTCAATTATTTGACTCATTCTTTCCGCCTTTTCCCGGAGATTTTCGAGAATATCTTGATCAAGAGTATTCGCGTATTGTAGAAAGTGGTAGTGTGCCTCTTTCTCCTCGGATCCGCCAACGCGGTGAATTCGGTCAAGCGACTGGAGATACTGTGCGCCATTGTATGAAAGGTCATAGTAGATCGCGTTGGAACAAGCTTTATGCAGAGAGATCGATTCCGCGCATGCCGCTGGGTTAGCAACAAGAACGTCTACCCCGCTGTCAGTACGTACAAAATCTCGTATTATGCCCTCGCGAGTAATCTCGTCACTTAAGTTCGCGTCTTCGACTGGTGTCTTTCCATATATCAATCTAACTCCTATTCCTAACTGGTGAATGGACTCTTGGATGAGCTCCAGTGTGCATACGAAATTGGACCAGACGACCACCTTTTCCCCCTTATTGCAAAGTCCTTGGACTAACTCTAAGAGTACCTCCAATTTCGCTGGAGTTTCGATCTCATCGTAGCGCCTAATTACATCCGCGAGCGATAAGTCGCCCTCTAGCAAGTCTTCATCGTACTCTTCTATGGCAGTTCCTAGGAGAGCGGTATAGGAGAGACACTGGCGGAGACGCATGATTCGGCCTCGACGTAGGCGTACGACAAGATCAACGTCACGAGAGTAGTCGGATTGCGAGACCTCAACAATCTTGTTCACGATTGCATCATAGACTAACTTTTCGTGCTTGTGCATCGGGATCTGCATAGGCGAATGAAACTGCTGAGCTGCGAGATTAAGATCTTCCTTCCTGACTCGGTAGAATAGTGGTGCAATGACTTCATCCAACACTTCGCGCGCTTCGGCGTGATTTTTTTGTTGTGTAAGGTATGCTATTTTTTGTTTCTGTTGTTCGGATATCGGTGGCGAGTCGGGCCAAAGAGCATCAAAAAGACTGAATGCATCAACATAGCTTCGGGGGAACGGCGTTCCGGAGAGAATGCAACGTCGAGTAGCGTGGTGTGCAACGGTGATGGCAGCAGTCGCCCACGCGCCTTCGACCTGTTTGATGTAGTGCGCTTCATCAATGACAAAGAAGAATCGAATGCCCTGGTGTTGAAAAAGTATACGAACGTGTTCACAATCTCTCTGGAGAGTCTGAAAAGTGGTAAGGTAAAGATCTGATACAGTTTCCTTGTTAACGAGGTATTTACATCGTCGCTCTTCGATGTCACCGCCTGCCAAAATCTGGTACGAAGGGTGCTTACCCAAGACCGCTTCATACTCCATACGCCAAGGGCCAAAACAGGCCGGAGGCCCTACAACAAACAATGCGTCGACTTCGTTGGTTTTTCGGAGGTAATGGAAGGCAGAAAGGACTACTGTAGTTTTACCGCTACCCGGAACCGAAAAATTCGCGCCATTTCTTACGGCGAGAAGGTGTAAAGCAGCCTTGTATTGATGCTCTTTGAGCTTTCGTGATACGTGCGTATCGAGGAAAGAGGAAAAACTTTTAACATGGGCGCGATCAATGCTACCTTCTTTGAACTCCCGTCCCTTCGCTTTCGATTCGATCAATTCTTCGTCGGCATGGGCGCGTTGAACAACGAGTTCCTTTATACTAGGACTCAGTTCGTACTGGCGCTCGCATCGAGTTAAATACTTAATCACTTTAATCGTAAGTTCTGCCGTGACACCGATTGGAGAAAGAAAGTTATCGGAAACTGGGTCGAAATAAAATTTCCACAAGGCAAGTTGGCTCTCATGACGAGGGGCCAAATCTCCCTCAGATGCCTTCAAGACTAAGCGATCCTTCTCTATATAGAGGCTAATCACTATTTCTTTTTCGGTAAAGCTTTGTATTTTTTTTCGTAATGATATATCTCGCTTTCGAGATCATTTGCCTTCGCCTTAATATTTCGCGCCAGTTTCATAGCCTTTTTGTAGTCTGCTACAGAAATTTTTTCCAACTCCATATCGGTGTGGGTTAGTTTCTTCATAGCAGCTTCAAGAAGGCCTAACGGTGTTTCTTTCTGTTTCAGGGTCTCGTGACTCTCAGATGCTTTTTTCGTATGGTAAATAATCGATTTCCGATATTGTGCCGCCCACTTGGAATCGATCACACTAGGTTCCAACGGTTTTCTATCTTTATCGAAACACTCCTCGGGTGGTAGCACGGGTTCGACTTCCCGGGCAATCTTCATAATTTCCTTCTTGCCTTCTTTGGTGCGACAATATTTTGGTAGATCACGCATAATATAGTGCAACTTCGGAAGATTTGGCAGATCACGAAGCCTAATAATATTGAAAGCGGCCTCTTCGATATCACCAACTTCATCTTCTTCAATATCAAATTCCAGCCGCTTCTTGGGGTTATCGAAGCACGTTGTGTAAGAATTGCTGTAATCGATAAATGCTTGCCATCGCCCTTCTCTATCCTTAGGACCTCCTGAAATCGTACGGTACTGACCTTCCTTGCGAAACTGTCTTAGATAGCGATCAACGCATTCCAAAGGTTTTAGATACATTTTTGTATACTTGTTAACCGCTTTTTTCATCTCGGCTTCTGACGCCCGGACGAATTGGGAATCGTCACGCAGTTGATCTTCAAGGGAGAACCCAGTCTTTTCAATCTTTCGCTTGATCGCAAATGCGCGATCAAAGCCGAAGTATTCGGATTTACCATCTTTTTGTAACTGGTATTTGTTCTCGATTTTTTCGATCTCTAATATCGTCGGTGCTCCGCCCGGCTCTCCCTTCCCAGGAAGAATGACCACCTTCATATAAGCGAAGTCGTCACTATTCGAATGCTGGGTCCGCAGAGAATCCATTACCATCTTGCGGCGATTCCCATTGATTAGAAATCCATCACAGGTAATGATGGCTGGTTCCAGCTGACCGGAGTGTTCGATAGTTTTAGAAAGAATGACTGAAGTTTCTGGATCCTTTTCCCACAAAAAATCTCGAATAATCTCCTGATGAGCATCATCTTTCTCAATTAGAGGGCCAACATTTGTTACGTAATCTTCCACGTCAGAAGCAATGCGCCCGTTCTCCTTGCGGAATCGGAGAATGTCTATTGGTACACGGTAAATAGTGCGCAAGACTCCATCTGCCATGTCGCTACGAAAGTGGATGACGGTCTCCGACGGCGTTGCAGTGTCAAGGCGTCTATCCTTAATTTCTTTTGCGAAGTCATCGATTATTTCGCGCTTAGGCAGTTTCGTAATTGGTGGCATGGCACCTCCTTCAAATTTACCGTACTAATCCTTGATATTCACAACACGAACAAGATTTTGATGAACTGTCCTTTCGATATCTAAAAGTTCTGAAACCGAGTTCGTCGGTGTTTCCGAGGTGGATTTAGCTTCTTGCCCTTGCGTTCGGATGCTGATAAATTAATTGGTATCCTATTCGCCCGTTTCGCGGCGATAAACGCGTCGTTTTTCCAAAGGACTTCCACGCGAGATAAATCCTTGCCGTCAGTCGCTCTCGTAGTCGCCGAAATTTTTTCCTTTGTCCAACCATATTTTCGTTTGAGAACAGACTTGTAAAGGGGGTTATCATACCCGCTAATCAAAATCATGCAATTGGATTCGCAGCACGCTTCCAGAAGTTCCTCATGAAAGCCCTCATCAGATGGATCAATAACGTACTTGAAGCTTCGACTTACATTGTAAGGTGGATCTAGATACATTAGAGTCGCAGGTCTATCCGAAAATTTTTTCACCAATTCTCGAGCATCACGGTTTTCTATTCGCACGTGCTTCAGACGTTCAACGACTGCTTCCAGACGCTCTGGCAGATTATACCAACGACTGACACGGGCTTCTTTACCGTTTCGAGAATAGGACTGCGAAACGGAGAACCCCCCTGCATTCCCATTATACGTCCCGTTGACCGTCATCATTGTCGCGACTAAGAATCTGCGAGCACGCTCAACGGGATCCGAGACCTCCATACTTTTTCTAGAATCCCGAAACTCAGTCTTGGAGTATGGCGTCAAGGATACCGATCGGCAAAGGGCGTCGGAATTGTTCCTGAGCTGCTGGAATAAGTTTACGATCTCATCGTTCAGATCATTGATGATTTCAATCGGGGCTGGTGGCTTTGCAAAAGTAACAGCTGCAGAACCACAGAAAGCTTCGACCCATGCATTGTGAGGAGGTAGACCATCGACGATTCGAGACACGAGACGAAGCTTAGACCCGTAATATCCGAAGGGTGCCTTGAAGCGAAGATTGCCATTTGAAGTGGTGTGTTTGGAGTCTTGTTTCGATCCTCGAACTTGCACGATCCGTTTGTGTCCTTAGATTGTCATGGATTTTTCCTCAGCGTTCCCAACGCAAGATTAGCTTAACCGAATATTGCTGTTCGGTTCAAGCACCCCCCACATTTCAGAGAAAAATACAGAAAAATTTATATACTATTCCACTTAGTATATCTGAGCGGCGGTTTTTACTAATCTAAGTAAGGATTGTCACGGTGGGCGAATGTTGCTTGCAACACCCCTAATACCTCCTGCCCTAACGGGTTTTTTGGAGGTTTTTTTGTATTTAAGCTTATTTTACGGATGATAACATCGATCTGCGATTTCGTAAAATGTGACTTCTTTACAATGACCTTTGGATAATGACTTCTAGCACCCTCAGTTTGTCAGAAAAGCTCTTTTTTTATATGTGTCGGCGTAAGAGAAAAGTACATAAATGTCAGAAATTGATAAAGCTGGATGTTTCTGGATGTTTGCTATATTATTACTTCGCTATTGCTAATTGCTGTACATCTTTGGAATATTTAGCTAAGGTGGGTTGTATACCTTATAGAAACTAAAATGTGCGAGGTGGTATGAAAATCTTACTGGCAGTATCGGTATCTATAGAACGATTTAATGTCATTCCTGATATAGGCTTAGGTTATTTAGCCGCGATGGCACGGGATGCTGGTCATGATGTGGAATTTCTGGATTGTATCCGTCATCGACTCACCATGGATGATTGGGAAGAAGAAATAGGGAAAAGACGTCCTGATTTAGTTGGGATTAAGTCGTATTCTTCCGATCTAAATCTTGTTGCGGATATGCTGGAACGGGTGAAGAACGTGGATGAAGGCATCATGACTATTATTGGTGGTCCTCATCCGAGTACGGAAGATGCCGATGGTTTTTATCGACAATTTCCGATGCTGGATTATGCCTTTGCTGGTGAAGCTGAGCCAGGCTGGATACCTTTTATTGAAATGTTGGAGAGCGGGAATCATGACTTTGAAAATGTACCGGGTTTAGCATGGCGTGAAGCGGACGGTAGTATCAAAGGTAACGAGAAGGTTTTATTGGAAGATCTTGATATTTTACCTATGCCGCATTGGGATTTGATGAAGCCCCATGAATATAAGTGGGGGTATTCATTCATGACGAATACGTACCCTGCTGCTCCTATGATTTTGACGAGGGGATGTCCGTATTTGTGTACTTTCTGTGGGTCGTATCTAATAACGGGTCGAACAGTTCGGAAGCGTAGTATTGACAGCGTAATTGAAGAGATTAAAGTTCTTAAGAGTGAATATGGCGTGAAATCCATTGATATTGTTGATGAAAACTTTGTATTTTACCGTGATTATGTCATGGAATTTTGTAATCGACTGATTGATGAAGATATTAAAATCGGTTGGAACTGCCCGTATGGTGTACGTCTCGACAGGTTAGATGCGGAATTGGTAAGCACAATGGCTAAGGCTGGATGTTATGCGCTTTCTTTTGGAATTGAGAGTGCTACCAATCGCATTCTGAAAGAAATCAAAAAGGTATTAACTGTTGAGCAGACCATTGAAAAAGTGAATATGGTACGTGATGCAGCTCCCGGCATAATGCTGCAGGGCTTTTTTATGGTTGGGTTTCCTGATGAGTCAAAAGAAGAAATTGAGGATACGATTGACTTGGCATGTAAACTACCCTTGGATATTGCCATTTTCTCTCCGTTACGCCCCACTCCGGGAACGGCTATCTATGATGGATTGGTAAATTCTGGTGTGATTTATGCCAACTTGGATTATGACCCTGAGGGCATGGGACAACACTATTTCGTGCGCAGTTACTCGCCTGTATCTGATGACGAAATGAAAATACTGTATCGGAAAGCGTATCGAAATTTCTATATGAGACCTAAAGTAATATTCAATTTAATCAAGCATACTCGTTCCAAGGCTCAGGCACGAACGATATTCAATGGTATGTGGCGACTGTTACAACGACCCATTACGAAATTGGATATACGTAGCAAAACCACAGATGAGATTGCTGAAATGGCTACTGCATCGGGAGATAAAGGCTAAGTTAGTATATCTGAGTAAAATGTTTAAGGAACCGTGAAAACGGTTCCTTTTTTTTTGTACTTGCATCATTGGGATTTGTTCCATACATAATGTATTCTATTTTCCTGAGTCGGGTTGAAATTTATATATAGGATAAAATCATGTCTTCGAATATTTTAATTTATGGTGCTAATGGGTATACGGGTGAGTTGATTGTGGAGCTGGCGGTGTTGGAGGGTGCGACACCGATTTTGGCGGGACGTAGCGAGGACAAGGTTCGTCCGTTGGCGGCGGCGCATGATCTGGATTGTCGCATTTTTTCTTTGGATGATCGGGCGGCGGTGGATGAGGGGTTGAAGGATATTGGGGTGGTGCTGCATTGTGCCGGGCCTTTTTCGCGCACGTCTAAACCGATGGCGGAGGGGTGTATTCGTAATGGGGCGCATTATCTGGATATTACCGGAGAGATTGAGGTCTTTGAAGCCATGGCGACGCTGGATAATGAGGCGAAGTCGGGGGGCGTTATGCTCATGCCGGGTACGGGTTTTGATGTGGTGCCCACGGATTGTCTGGCGGCTCATTTGAAGGGGCGTATGCCGGAGGCGGTTTCGCTTACGTTGGCGTTTCAGGGGGTGGGGAAACCTTCGCGGGGTACGGCTACGACGATGATTGAGGGTATCGGCAATGGCGGGTTTATTCGGAAGGATGGGGTTCTCACGGAGGTGCCGTCGGCATGGAAGGAAAAGGATATWGATTTTGGGAATGGCCCGGTGTCGYGTATGACGATTCCCTGGGGGGATGTATCTACGGCGTATCACAGCACGGGTATTCCGAATATTATGGTGTTTATGGCGGCTCCGGCTCAGCTTAGGAATATGGCAAAATTTTCGCGGACGTTTGGATGGCTGCTCATGAGTCGTCCGGTGCAGGCATTATTGAAGCGTCAAATCCAGGCGGGGCCTGCGGGACCCAGTGACGCGGATCGCAAGAAGGGGAAGTCGCTGTTGTGGGGGCGTGTGGAGGATGGGGCTGGCAAGGTGATGGAAAGTCGTCTCCAAACCTTGGAGGGGTATACGCTTACGGCGTTGACGGCGTGGGATATTGCCAAGCGGTCGGCAGCTGGAGAGGCGGTGGCGGGGTTTCAAACGCCGTCAAAGGTGTTTGGTCCCGATTATGTGCTGGAATTCGAGGGATCGACTCGGCAGGATCTGGAGTAGAGAGAGATAGCGAAAGGATTGTCTGTGCGGGTTTTGACTTTGATTACAGCCGTATAGTAGAATTCATTTCGTAATGTTTAAGTAGAGGCACCAGCTTCTCACCTCGCAGCCGTGAAAACGAGCATGCCAGGTTGGTACCGATATGAATGTTTAATCTATTCGGCCGGAGACTGGTGTCTTCGGCCGTTTTTTATTTGTGAAAGCAGGAGGGTTATCTTATAGCCAAGCCACAGGAAGATCGGACACGAATTAATGAAGCTATTCGTTGTCCCCAGATTCGCGTAGTTGATGAACATGGTGAGCAGTTGGGCATTATGAAGCCTGAGGATGCACTGCGGGAAGCGGAAGCCAAGGGATTGGATTTGGTGGAAGTAGCACCGGATGGTCAGCCTCCGGTTTGCCGGATGATCGATTACGGGAAGTATCGCTATCAGCAGAGTAAACGTCTGAAGGAAGCGAAGAAGAATCAGCATACCGTGGTTGTTAAAGAGATTAAGTATCGGCCGAAGATTTCCGATCATGATTTCGATTTCAAGACGAATCACGTTAGGGAATTTCTGGAAGCAGGGAACAAAGTGAAGTTGACTATCATGTTCCGAGGTCGTGAGATGGCTCACCAGGAATTTGGTAAAGATATATTGGTACGGGTATTCGAAGATGTGAAAGATTTGGTGCAGGATGTGCCGGATATACGCATGACGAGATTGGAAGGGCGGAACCTGACGGTGATGCTTTACCCGATAAAACGTTAAATTGAATGCCGCATGTTTTAATGGGACGTGGCAGCAAATTATAGTAAGGAGGCATGATTATGCCCAAGTTGAAAACGAATAAGAGCGCGAGCAAGCGTTTTAAGAAGACGAAGAGTGGAAAATTCAAGCGGACGAGTTCGTTTAGCCGTCACTTGATGACGAGTAAGAGCCCGAAGCGTCGTCGTAATTTTCGCCGAGGCGGATCGGTTTCTGAAACGGATATGGTTAATGTACGGGGTATGCTTCCGTATAGCTAGGCCGTATCGATTGTTTACTTTTAATTGCACTATGGACCGTTTTAACGGTTTAACTGAAGAGGTATAAGAAAATGCCACGTTCATCAAGCAGCCCGGCGTCTCGTGATCGCCGTAAAAAGATCCTTAAGCTGGCGAAAGGGTATCGGGGCAGTCGCCACCGTTTGCTCAAGACRGCTAAACAGGCCATCGATCACGCTGGTGTGTATGCGTATCGTGACCGCAAGGTTCGTAAGCGCGAGTTTCGCCGTTTATGGATTGCACGTATCAATGCAGCGGCACGGGCGAACGGCCTGACCTATAGTCGATTGATTCAGGGGCTGAAATTGGCTGAAATCGATATCAATCGGAAGATGCTGGCAGAGATTGCGGTGCATGATAAGCCAGCCTTTACGCAAATTGCCGATGCGGCGAAGTCCAAGCTCGACGCGGCTAATTAAGCATGCGCATTGTCCCCGCTGTTGATATTCGCGGCGGTTTGTGCGTGAACCTGGTGCAGGGCGATTACGCCCAGGAAACCGTCTTTTCTGAAGATCCCGTGTCCCAGGCTTTGCAATGGCGAGACCAGGGTGGAGCCATTATTCACATTGTGGATCTGGACGGTGCGAAGGCGGGTCGTTGTTGTATTGAGTCTGAACTGAAAGCGTTATCTGATGCTGGTGTTCCCTTTGAAGTGGGGGGTGGCATWCGTGATATGGCGACGGTGGAACTTCTGGCTGAGCTGGGTACGGAGCGAATCATTCTTGGCACAGCGGCACATAAGACTCCCGATCTATTGAAGGAAGCGGCTCAGACTTTTCCGGGGCGTATCGCGGTAGGCATTGATGCGAAAGCGGGTAAGGTGGCGCTGAGCGGATGGCTGGACGTGACCGAYACSGATGCRRTWGCTTTTGCSYTRCARGTKGAAGCCTTTGGKGCGTGCCGAATYATTTATACGGATATCTTATCTGACGGYATGATGCAGGGACCCAATTTGGATACCACGTATCAGGTGGCCCAGGCGGTGGATATTCCTGTTACGGCCTCGGGCGGTATGTCTACGCTGGATGATATTGAAGCGGTAAAAAAACTTGAACCTCTTGGCGTGGATGAGGTAATTATAGGTCGGGCGTTGTACCTGGATGTATTTACGCTGCCGCAGGCTATCGAGGCTGCTGGCGCGGCTTGATGCGGCAACTATGATCTGACGCGGAACCATCGTGGAGAAGCCATGAATCCTTTATTTCCCACAGTGACCATCATCGGCACGGGTCTGCTTGGGGGATCGCTGGGGCTGGCGATGAAGGCGCGGGGTCTCGCAACGACGGTGCGCGGGCTGGGTCGGAATGCGTCAACGCTGGAGCAAGCGAAGGCGGCTGGGGCTATCGACGAAATTCACACTGACTTGACGGATGCGGTAATTGGGTCCGATCTGGTGGTGATTTGTACTCCTGCGGCGACGGTGCCGGATTATCTGGACAAAATCAGACCGTTGTGTGCCCGCGATATGGTCGTTACAGATGTGGCCAGCACAAAAGGGGAAATCTGTTCTCATGCGCGAGAAGCCTGGGCGGATCCGTATCGATTTGTGGGCAGTCATCCGATGGCGGGGTCGGAAAAATGGGGCCCGGAACATGCTGACGCGGATTTGTATGACGGCGCAGTGACGCTGGTGGAGGCGATGAATGATCATGACCCGGCGGCGCATGGCAAGGTCGTGCAGCTTTGGGAAAGCGTGGGGTCTCGTGTAATTTCTATTGACCCTGATGTGCATGATGCGATGGTAGCCCGGACGAGTCACGTTCCCCATATTGCGGCTGCGGCTATCGCGCAATTATTGAAAGATAAACCTGATGCCAAGCCGTTTGTGGGTAAGGGATTTCAGGATACGACGCGTATTGCCGAGGGGCGTGCGGAATTGTGGCGGGACATTTGTCTTACGAATCCGGATGCAATATTGGAGGGGCTGGACGATATTATCGGGCAGCTGGAAGGGGTGAAGCAGGCTATCGCAGAGAAAAATGCGGCGCATCTGGATGAATTTTTTGATGCGGGACAGAGTGCGCGGCGTAAGGCGTTGGAATCATGAACGGACTTTTCATTACGTTTGAGGGTGTGGAGGGGTGCGGGAAGAGTACCCAGATCGAATTGCTGCAAAGGCATATCGAAGGGCTGGGTGTTGAAACGATTTTAACGCGCGAGCCGGGTGGGACTCCCATTGCGGAACGCATTCGAGAACTGCTGCTGAATCCGGAGAATTCGGGACTGCTCCCCATGGCGGAGCTGATGATGTATTCGGCAGCCCGAGCGCAGCATGTGGGAGAGTGTATTCGTCCGGCTATGGAAGCGGGTAAAGTGGTGCTATGTGATCGCTTTGTAGACTCAACTACGGCGTATCAGGGTGCGGGGCGTGATATGTCCGGAGAGGAACTTGATACGCTGCATCAGTTGTCCACAGGCGGTCTGATGCCTGACGTGACGTTTYTGCTGGACCTGCCTGCAGATGTGGGACTGGCTCGTGCAGGGGAACGGGGGGCGGCGGATCGCATGGAGCAGGAATCWCTCGMTTTTCATGAGCGTGTGCGRGACGGTTTTCTRGCGTTGGCGAAATTGGAGCCGAATCGAATCAAGGTGGTGGAAGCCCAGCAAACTATTGAAGCAATATCAGCCGATATTGTTTCTCAGATATCTCCACTGCTTGAATCCCTGTCCTAAAATCCGCATGATAGCTCTCCTATGAGTTTTTCCGATATACACGATCAATCTATGCCTGTGCGTTTCATGCGAAATATGCTGTCGCGGAACCGTATTCCCAATGGCTTGCTATTCTGGGGGCCGTCCGGTGTGGGTAAAGGAATGGCGGCATTGGAGCTGGCCAAGGCAGTTAATTGTACGGAAGCAGAAGCGGATGCCTGCGGTGAATGCCTGATGTGTCGGAAGATCGGCAATGGCAATCATCCRGATATCATGAGCGTGCAGCCAGTGAAAAAGGCGCGTATTATTGATGTGGAAGCCATTGACGGAATCATTGAGTTGGCATCGCTGCGGCCGTATGAGAGTCAGTGGCGCATTTTTATTATTCACGATGCGGAACGGATGCGCGGTCCGGCGCAGAACCATTTGTTGAAAACGCTGGAAGAACCCCTGGGTAACTCTCTGTTTATTCTTCTCACGGAATATCCTCAATTGCTGCTGCCGACAATTCGATCCCGGTGTCAATCTGTGCGTTTTGGAAATTTGGGTACGGAGACGGTGAAAGGGATACTGCTTCGGGATCGGGAAATGGATCCTGATTTGGCAGATGCTATTGCGTCCATATCGCAGGGTCAGATGTCCCGGGCGTTTGATTTGGCGGATTCGGAGAAACGGGCTGTGGTGTTGGATGTGCTGGAGCGGCTGATAGCTGGAGAAGACCCCATGGCGGTTGCGGAGGAGTTCTCTCAATTTCTTGTCACGCAGAAAAAAACTATTGAGGCTTCGGTGAAAGAGAAAACGGATGCGGCGGATAGTAAAGAGATGTCGAAAGAGGATCGGGAGCAGTTGAAAGAGGCGCGATTGGCGTTAGTGGATGCTATGTGCCGACGTGCTACAATGGAATTTCTGTATCTTCTGGAGCTGTGGTACCGGGATGTAATGGTGTATGCGGCGACGGGGGATGTGAGCCGTGTGTTGAATAAGGATCGGGTGGATCTGCTGGAGGCGACTCCGAAGAATGACCCAACGAAGAAGATCGATGCGATTGAAAAGGCTCGGGTATACCTGGAGCGATTCATAACGGAGGATCGGGTGTTCAGGGATTTATTTTTTACCTTGGCCTCGTGATGTACATATATGGGAGTGCGGCATGACACAGTCAGTTAAAGTGAGATTGAGAAAACCGTTGCGGGTTCATACCGCGATTGTGAAAAATATTGAAATAACGCGCAACGAGGGATGTATTGTGCGCACGGACCGGGGACTGGAATATGCCGTGTGTGTGGTAACCCCGGAAGAC
This sequence comes from Candidatus Hydrogenedentota bacterium, assembly GCA_002746185.1. GTDB lineage: Bacteria > Hydrogenedentota > Hydrogenedentia > Hydrogenedentales. Next base: position 3,522 of record NVWG01000086.1, on the reverse strand, counting down.
TGCACGRAAGAAGAAGAAAAACGGTTCAGTTTTAATATCGTTCGCCGGGCGACGCACCACGACAGTGTTACCTGGGGCCAAATCAAGGACGACGAGTATCGGGCRGTGMGGATGTGYCGSGARAAAATTCGGGATCGCAAGCTGCCCATGAAGYTGGTGGAGTGCGAATATTCGTTTGACCGGAAAAAAGTYATYTTTTATTTTACGGCGGARGATCGCGTTGATTTYCGWGAGCTGGTAAAGGATCTGGCGCAGGACCTTCGGACCCGCATTGAGTTACGGCATATTCAGGTGCGGGACGAGGCGAAGATCGTGGGCGGTATCGGTACATGCGGTCGGGAATTGTGCTGTACTACGTGGATGACGGAATTCATGCCCATATCCATGCGCATGGCGAAGCGTCAGAACTTATCATTGAATCCCATCAAGATTAGCGGTCAGTGTGGACGGCTCATGTGCTGTCTGAGTTACGAAAATGATCTTTATGATAAGAAAAAGAAGGCAATTATTTTCGAAGCTGAGCCGAAAGATTTGGCAGATATTCGTGATGAAATGGAAATTCATGTGGCTGGCGCCGTGGAAACGCTATCCAGCGGAACGATGAAGGGTGTGCTGGAATCGCCTGAACCTCTAGTATTACCGAAAAGCGACCAGGCAGAATCGTCCAGTGAAGGGCGTCGTGAACAACGATCCCGGGGACCGCGTCGTCGTCCAGATAGAAGGCCTGATAGGAAAACGGAATCCCGTGGTTCTCAAGAGAAATCTTCCGACGGGGCTAGTGGGGCTTCCACCGAAAAGTCTGCACCTAAAGAAGGGGCAGCTCCGAAGAAACGTCGCCGTCGTCGTCGCCGAGGTGGTCAGGGCGGTGGACAAGGTGGCGGTCAAAGCGGCCAGGGTAGTCAGGGCGGCCAAGGCACGCAGAATTAATTTTCGGATCACGCCATGCCACTCGTAGATTCCCATTGTCATTTGCAGGATGAAAAATTCGATGCTGATCGGGCTGACGTGATGGCGCGATCTCTTGATGCTCTGGACTGGCTGGTGATTATTGGCGATGATCTTCCCACGAGTCGAGCGGGAGTTGCATTGGTTAGCGACAGGATTTATGCGGCTGTGGGGGTACATCCTTATTATGCGGCTACAGTGGATGATGCTTGTATAGATGATTTGCGAACGCTTGCTGCGAATGAGCGGGTGGTTGCCATTGGTGAAATCGGACTGGATTATTTCAAATACAATGACACACCTCGGGATGTGCAGGCGGTAGGATTTCGCAGGCAGTTGGACTTGGCGGTGGAATTAAATTTACCGGTGGTGATTCATAACCGGGAAGCGTTTGATGATACGGCATCGATTCTGGAAGAATATGCGCCGCAGTTGTCAGGCGGGGTGATGCATTGCTTTGCCGGGTCGACGGATTTTGCGGAGCAGGTGCTGTCTTGGGGGTTCTATATTTCTTTTGCGGGGAACGTGACGTTTCCGAAAGCGGAGGATCTGCGGACGGCGGCGCGGGTGGTACCCATGGATAGGCTGCTGGTGGAAACGGATGCGCCGTATCTTGCGCCGCAGGCGGTGCGTGGGAAACGATGTGAGCCGGGCTATGTGCGACACACGGCGGAGTATCTGGCGGAATTCTATGGTGTTTCCTATGAGGATTTGAGTCAGCGTACGGCGGAAAATGCCGCTGATTTGTTCAACATCTCGTCCTGATTCGGCTGGTTTCTGTACACCCCTTCGGCGTTTTGGATACAATAGCGCCATGCCCTCCACTCATGAGATATCGGCCCCTGCTGCCCCGACTAAGCCTGACGATTCAAAGTCAGAATCGAATCGGGGTGAGGTTATTATGGTGTCTGGGGATCGACTTCGTCGTTTTAGTGATCCGGTGGACGTGGTAGAGGCATTTGAGCCGGGTGATGTGGTGTCCGCTCTCCATCGTTTGGCGGATTTAGTAAGCCAAGGCTATACCGTGGTGGGGTATTTGGCTTACGAAGCGGCATCGGCGTTTGAAGAGGCCATGGTTACGCATTCATCGACTGAACAGCCGTTATTGTGGTTCGGTGTGTATGGATCGGTGCAGGAGACAGCGGTAGAAGACTTTGGGGGTAGCCCTGATTCCTCCCTGTCGTGTGAAGCGGCGTTGGACGAGCAGGCTTTTACGGCTAAGATTGATCGCATTCATGAATACATCGCCGCAGGAGATACGTATCAAGTAAATTTTACATTTCCGTTGTCTCTTAAATATACAGAAGAGGCCGTGCCTCTGTTTCATCGCTTGTGTCGAGGTCAGGATGCGGCATATCAGACGTACATCGATACGGGGCGGTATAAAATCCTTTCGATGTCGCCAGAGTTATTTTTTAAATTGGACGGGACGCATCTATTCACGAAGCCCATGAAGGGGACGGCGAAACGGGGATTGACGGCAGCTTCGGATCGGCTTCAGGCGGATGGGCTTGCGGGTTCGGCGAAGGATCGAGCGGAAAATATTATGATCGTGGATCTGCTGCGCAATGATATGGGGCGCATCAGTGAAACGGGTACGGTGAAGGTGGAGCAGCAGTTTGAGGTGGAGCGGTATCCCACGTTGTGGCAAATGACCTCCACGATTTCTTCCCAGACGCGGGTAGATGTGCCGGAGATTTTTGCGGCACTTTTTCCTTCAGGTTCGGTGACGGGCGCACCGAAAATTCGTACCATGGAAATTATTAACGAGTTGGAATCGGGACCTCGGGGTGTATATTGCGGCGCGGTGGGTTGGTGGGGGCCTGATCGGCAGGCGGAATTCAGCGTGGCTATTCGCACGGCGACGGTGGATGGGAAAACGAAAAGCATGACGTATCCGGTGGGTGCAGGGATAACGTGGGATTCGTCGGCGGATGGGGAGTATGGCGAATGTTTGCTGAAGGCGAAGGTGCTGGATGCAGCAATTTCGTCTTTTGATTTACTGGAGTCGTTATTGTGGGATGGAGACTTTTTTTTGCTGGATCGCCATCTGGCTCGGCTCGGGGAGAGTGCGGCGTATTTTGGATATATTTTTGACGAGGCGCATGTTCGTAGAGAGTTGGATAGGGCGGTGACAGGGCTTTGTGTGCAGCCCATGAAAGTGCGGTTGTTGTTGTCAAAACGAGGTGATGTGGCGATAAAGGCGCAGGCTATGGAGCCGTTGAGGGTGCAGCGGATTTCGCTGGCGCAGCATCCGGTAGATGAAAATGATGTGTTTTTGTATCACAAGACGACGAATCGCGGTGTGTATGACACGGCGTTGGATGGTGTTTCGGGCATGGACGATGTGCTGCTGTGGAATAGTCGTGGGGAGATAACGGAGAGTACCCGGGCGAACGTAGGGGTGAAGCTGGATGGCGTGTGGGTAACACCTCCAGTGGAGAGCGGATTGCTGGCGGGGACGTATCGGGCGGCGTTGATTGAGGATGGGACGCTGACGGAACAGGTGGTGCGGGTAGAGGATATGAAGCGGGCGGAGAGTGTACGGCTTTTTAATTCGGTTCGTGCATGGATTGA
>NVWG01000085.1 GCA_002746185.1 Candidatus Hydrogenedentota bacterium | reverse complement strand
TCGCCGCCGGAGAGCGTGGTGGCTGCTTGGCCGAACTTGATGTAGCCCAGCCCCACTTCGTTGAGCAAGTTCAACTTCTGGTAAATCACCGGGATATTCCGGAAAAAGTCGCACCCTTCTTCGATGGTCATGTCCAGCACATCGGCGATGGACTTCCCCTTAAACGTAATCTCCAGCGTATCGCGATTGTATCGTGTACCGCCGCACTCTTCGCAGGGTACATATACATCGGGCAGAAAGTGCATCTCGATGGTGATGAGCCCGTTCCCCTCGCACACCTCGCAGCGTCCGCCTTTCACGTTAAAGCTGAAGCGTCCCGGCTTGTATCCCCGCGCCCGCGCTTCCGGAGTCTTGGTGAACATTTCCCGCACGGGACCAAACAGTCCGGTATAGGTCGCCGGGTTGGATCGAGGTGTACGTCCAATAGGCGACTGATCAATGTCGATAATTTTGTCTATATGTTCCAGCCCTTCAATACTCGCATGCTTGCCGGGACGATGCCGCATGGAGCCATGGAGGGCGCGCATGGCGGCGGGATACAGGGTGCCGTTGATGAGCGTAGATTTACCTGACCCGGATACACCCGATATACACACCAGGAGGCCCAGCGGGATTTCCACGTTTATTTTTTTCAGATTATTTTCCTGCGCACCCTTGATAACGATGGACTTGCCGTTGGGCTGACGCAATTCCTCGGGAACGTGAATCTGAAATGCCCCGGACAGAAATTGCCCCGTTGCCGACTTCTTGTTTGCCATGATTTGTTTCGGTGTGCCCTGCGCGACGATCTCCCCGCCGTGTACCCCTGCGCCCGGCCCCATATCCAGTACATGATCTGCGGTGCGAATGGTGTCCTCGTCATGCTCCACCACGATCACCGTGTTGCCCAGATTCCGCAGCCGTTTCAAGGTCTCAATCAGCTTGTCGTTGTCCCGCTGATGCAGCCCGATGCTGGGCTCATCTAAAATATACAATACACCCACTAGCCCTGACCCAATCTGCGTGGCCAGGCGTATACGCTGCGATTCTCCACCGGACAATGTCCCGGCCTGACGATCCAGTGAAAGATACTCCAGTCCCACGCTCACCATGAATCCCAGACGCTCGTTTACTTCCTTCAAAATCCGCTCAGCAATAAGTTTTTGCTGTTTGTTCAGCTTGATTGTTTTGAAAAAGTGTTCCGTTTCTCCAATTGAATATCCCGTCACATCGAGAATATTCTTACCGTTGATTCGCACCGCGCGAGACTCCGGTCGTAGCCGTGCACCCTTGCACGCCTTGCACGGTTGGGTCATCATGAACTGGCCCAGCTTGTCCCGCTGGGAAGCCGATGCGGTCTCCCGAAATCGTCGTGCCAGATTCGGAATGACTCCCTCAAAAGGCTTTTTCATTTCACGCTTCGAATTACGCTTTTTACTGTGATAGGAAAATGCGATCTCCACGCCGTCTGTGCCATACAGCACCTTCTCCCGGAAACTTTCCGGCAGCTTGTTCCAGGGTTTCTCGTAGTCCTTTTTATAGTGGGTACACATGCCCTTGAGCATCAGGTGATACCAGCCGTCCAGCGCACGATTCATGCTCCACGCCCGGATAGCCCCGTCGCGCATGGATAATTTGGGATCCGGTACTACTAGCTCCGGGTCAATTTCCATGGTGGTTCCCAAGCCTGTACACTCAGGACACGCCCCGTGAGGACTGTTGAATGAAAACATGCGCGGTGCCAATTCCTCGAAACTGATACCGCAGTCCACACAGGCAAAATGTTCACTCTGGAGCGTCTCTGATTCTTTTCCGTCCGGCGATTCCTGCCAGATACGAATGATCCCCTGACCCATTTTCAGGCACGTCTCCACGGAATCAGTGAGACGTTTATCCAGGCCCTTCTTCACCACCAGTCGATCCACTACCACATCGATATCGTGTTTCTTGTATCGCTCGAGCGTGATCTCATCGTCCACAGAATGGAATTCGCCGTTTACTCGAACACGCACGAAACCTTGGCGCTTGATGTCCTCAAAAACTTTTTGGTAGGTACCTTTACGCTGGCGGATAATCGGGGCCAAGAGCTGTATACGTGTCTTTACGGGAAGAGTGAGAATGCTGTCCACGATGGTCTGAGGAGTTTGTGATTCGATGATCTCTCCGCACTTGGGACAATGAGGCGTGCCGATGCGGGCAAACAGGAGCCGGAGATAATCGTATATTTCCGTCACCGTGCCTACGGTGGATCGCGGGTTGCGATGCGTCGTCTTCTGTTCAATGGATATGGCGGGACTCAGTCCCTCGATGTAGTCCACATCCGGCTTGTCCATTTGATCGAGAAACTGTCGTGCATACGCTGACAAACTCTCCACATAGCGCCGCTGGCCTTCCGCGTAGATCGTGTCGAACGCCAGACTCGACTTCCCCGATCCGCTCAGGCCCGTAATCACCACCAGCTTATCCCGAGGGATCACCGTGCTGATATTCTTCAAATTATGTTCTCGCGCACCCTTGATAGTAATGGCGTTCAGCGGCGTTATTTTCTTTGGCGACATAATACAGCGATTCCCCTACAGCATATTAAGAGGCATATTTCAGCCCAACAGAAACCCACATGCTACACTGAATGGATATCCAGTAGCAAGTGATTTTTGTTATAATCGTTTATCGATATTATTTTAGCTTGATGTAAATACATTTCTTAAAAACAACATAGAATGTAAATTATTTCAGATGAAAAAAAGCGTGTACGAATGCACCATTTGCGAAACCGGGGTTTTATCTAGTCATGGTAAAAATGATGGGATGCAAAATCTTGGTTGATGATTCAACCCCTTGTATGTTACTCCGCAGTAGAAATGCGTAGCGAATCCGTTATCGTAGCTGTTTTCTTTTTGCTACTTTTTCTTTTAACGGAGCGTGTGGGATTGTGGATAACTTTCTGTATTGGTTTTTCCGCTTTTTCTGTCGCATGGCCGTGTGGCAGGATAGAACAGGAGGCAGAGGCTATCGACCCCGTGGGCGAGTGTGAAGCCCGACCCGAAGAGTTTCCCTGCCTCCTGTTCGCGTGGTTCACCGTGAAGACCGGACACTATCTCGGACACAACTCCGAATTGCGCAAGGATGGTCAGGTGACCACATCACTTATAAGGAGATGGTAGCATGAACGAGTATGGCAGTCGAGAATATGGTCATTGGGTGGGGGCGGATGTGGCCAAGGATACGTTTGATGCTGCGTTTGTATGTGCCGGGCTACGTTATGGAGACAAGCCTTTGGGGCTCGTTCCAGTGAATACGTTTGAGCGCACTCCGAAAGGCGTCGAAGCGTTTGTGTCCTGGATGGATACGCAGGAATGTAGAGGGGAATTGACGCGGGTTGTGATGGAGGCGACGGGGCGGTATTCACAGGAGTTGGCGGTATGGATGTTGGAACAGCGCTGTTCTCTTTCGCCGGCAATTGCGAATCCTTATCAGACGGCAAACTTTATCAAAAGTTTGGGGGTACGGGGTAAGACGGATCGCTTGGATGCCCGTGCATTGGGGTTTTATGGTGCCGAGCGTCGGCCATTGGCGTATGAAGTGCCAACTCCAGATATGGCGAAATTGCGTGAGCTGAGTCGGTATCGCGGGGATCTTGTTCAGCAGCGTACACGGCTTAAAAACCAGATGCAAGAAGCATGTCAATGCACCTTCATCAAACGGGAGCAGAAGAAACGACTTGAACGGTTTAATAAGGATATTCGGCGGACGGAGGATGCTATGAAAAAGCTCATTGATACGCGCGTCGAACTTAAACACGATATAGAACTCTTGAGCACTATTTACGGAATTGGGTTTGTGTGTGCGGTGACCGTTATCGCTGAGCTGGGAGATTTACGTCGATTCGCCTTGGCCAAACAGCTCACTGCTTTTGTGGGAATGTCTCCAAGACATTATGAGTCTGGCAGCAGCATCCACGGTCGTACTCGATTGTGTAAACAAGGCAATTCTCGGGTCAGGTCAATTCTCTACTTGGCCGCTATGACAGCGGTACGTGGTAAAAACGAATTCCGAAACACATATCAGCGTCTGATCGCACAAGGCAAAACACCTATGGTCGCATTGGGCGCAATCATGCGCAAAATGATAGTTCTAATGCGGGCCATACTCATCAACGGGAAACCGTATAACCCGATGGGGATAACTCGTTGTTGAACTCTAAAATACACAACATAATGCTTGACTTCGCAACACACTATCTTTAGGGTTAATGCGTTTATTGTATGGGCCTTATTCCAAAGGTTCAGAAAAACATCTTGAGATGCCTCCTCGGCATCCTCCATACGATGTAGATAGTAAAACGCTATGCCTTTCACCATAGACAGATAACGCTCCCGAATTTCGATAAATGCCTGAGTGTCTTTTCTACTGATTCGTTCTAGTAGTTCTTCATCAGTACTGTCGCCCACCATCATCCTCCTCACCTTTAATTATGAAGTATCAAAGGTATAGATATCAGCCCAAAAAGTCAATTTAGAAGTTTTTCTCCCAGACATTAAAAATCTCAAATTCCTCACGTCTTTATAAGCAGAGCTTGTAGTACTTGATAGCTAAAAGTTCACCGAAGCAGGTGAGTGCATTACTAACAACGATGTCAAAAGGAGATGACCGATGAACATCAAAGAGCTGTACGAATCAAATGAAAATTACTTGCGCGCAACCGCAGAGCGTGTCTTGTCTGCCTACAGCACTGGATATGACTCAATAGAGTTACTTGATGCCGTTGACAGCTTGTGCAACAGCGTATTGATGAATCTGGTTGAAGACGGCTTGCCTGCAGGGCAGTTCGGCCCTGAGTGCTTCCTGTATTACGCAACCAACTTAATGCTCGTACTGTTTCAAGTCGAGCTGTTGGATTCGGGGCTTATTTAAGTCATTCATGTGAATGACAAAACGTTCAAGCAACAAAAAGGAGAAACAAAATGGACAACTCAATCGGCAAAGAACTACTCCAACGGGCAAAAGAGGCCAAGAGTGACAGTAAACCTGTAACGGTCAAGATTGATGCAGACATTGTTGCGATTCTGGAGAGCTGGTCACTGGGAAACTCTCTAAAGGAGCGAGTACGTCACCTGATTTTGGCTGGAGATGAATACCTCACGGCTTTGGCGAAAGAAAGTTCAGGTGAATGATATGTCCTTGCGATGGAGGCAACGGGCAACAAACTTCAGGAACATGACGCGTCTGATTTCGTGGACACTCCTGAGTACCTGTGGAGTGATTCTGAGCATTTTTGCAGTATACCTGACGTTCAATTTCTGTTTGTTGCTGAAACAGTATCTCGACTCAACTCTATTTTCCACCCTGTAAATCCAATCAAACTGTAAGGAGGTTTCCCAATGGGTAAAGTTAGGAGTACAAGCGAAGATGAATGGTTTATTGACCCTGCAACTGGGTTCAAGCACCCCTTGTCCCAAAAAACCGAGAGGCATGAGTTCTCAGACAACAAAGATGTTGATACATCCATAGGAAAGGGAGAATATCCCAATGGTTGCGGCTACTTTGCTGAGGTTGTAGCCATCTGCTTCTACTGTTCAGAGGTAGAAGGCATCCTTGCGACAGTTTGTGAACAGCACCGACACACCTGCGCATCACCTTATTGCTCCAGAACAATATGCCCCAGACACAGCATCGCTGAAGTGGTTGATGGTGAAGTTGTCCACTTCTGCGAAGAGTGTCATGAAGATTTCACACGCTCACGCAGAATACGTCTTGCTACACGAACAATTTTCTCACCGTTCTTTGAGTACCGTGACGACCATGAGTAAGAGGAATAAGAATAGTGTCTTCGAAGCTCGCTTGTATGCTCATGAACATTATCTACTAGGTGATGTTGAAGGGCAAATGATTGAAGAGTGCCTCAAGAACAAGATTGAGGATAAGTATCTTATAAAAGAACTTTTCAAGCGTGTAGATGACCATAAAAAAGCTAGCGCGTTACACCCCATGCCATTCAAAATTCCCATATTCAATCGAGGCAAGGAATTTCGAGGAGTGAATACATCAGGTAGCGAAATCCACACTCCATATTCGTATCGTGAAGGCCACTCATGTTCATTGGGTGCAACTGGCTCTGGAAAATCGAATGCGTCAAGTCATCGCGTGACACAATTGGCTCCAGTTCTGGATGGGTTGTGGATTATTGATGTTCTTAAAAAGGAAATGCGGAAGACTGCACATCTATTGATGTCGTTGGGCTATCAAGTTTCGTTCGTCAATGCAGAAAACTTGACGATAAATCCGCTACAGGTGCCCAGATACAAAAATGCAAAAGGGTACGCCCTTGCGGTTAGTGAATCATTGACGCATGCGTTCAACCTTCCTCAGCGCGCTCAAAAGTTGCTTCATATAACGATCCTTAGGTTGTACAAATCATTTGGGATATTGGATGGAGGTACCAATTTCCCGACACTATTTGAACTCTTCGTAGCAATAAAACAGGTCAAGAAGAGTCACTATCAGGCAAGGATGTCAGTGCTGGATGCAATGGAGCCAATTCTTGAGGAAATGGGTTCTGCATTATCCTTTCGGCATGGTTGGGATTCACACGAACTCGCAGGGACATTTGTATACTTCGATTTTACCGAAGTATCAACTGTTGCTAAGAGTTTGATTATAAATTCACTCTTGTTATCAGAGTTCACGTCAAGAGTTGCTCAGGGGTTGTCCAATGTACCATTGCAACTTTACGCATGTATAGATGAGGCTGGATCGATTATTGATGCTTCACATCCTAACAAGTCACTCATCAATAATTTCAACATCGCTCGCGGTGGAGGAATGTCAATAGATGTGAGTTCAACTGTCGCATCGATAGACCCAACAGTCCTATCCAATTGCAACAACCTTCAGCTTGGATGTAGCGGTGCTCGCGAGCTGTCAGCAATGTCCAGAGAGATGGGACTGAATGCTGAACAAGAAGACTACATCCTTCACAAACTACAAATCGGTACGTTTGTAGAAAAAGTYTCCAAGGAATGGAGATATCCGTACTTGGTCAAAGTACCCTTGATTCAATTTCCAGAGAACATGTCTTCTGGTGATGAAGGCTTAGGAGCGTTAGAACATCTTCCTGTAGAGCCAACCCTCATCCCGCCAGAATTTGATACTTCCGTTATCACTGTCAACTCTTCACCTAGTGATGCAAGCCCCCCAGAGTACTCGTTATCGGAGGTCGAACTACGCTATTGCAAAGTTGTGGTAGCGAACCCAACTCTTTCATCCAGTAAGTTATTCAAAATTGCACGAATTAGCTCTAAACAAGCTCTGAGTATTCGTAAACGATTAGTGCAGGAAGGATTCCTACGTGAACACTCTGTACAAAACAATTCTCGTGGTCGTAGTTCCATCGTAGTAGAGGCTCTACAACCTGCACTTGACGCACTTGCCAAGGATAGAAAGTGATGTCCAGAGGCCAGCACCTACATAACAAAGTTCTCTTGAAACCCGTCGAAGAAACTTTTCAGGATTTTGTGTGGGAGACGATCAGGGAGTTCTATGTGCGTGATGAACACTTCACTGGGTTTATCGATTTGCTCGCGATCAAAGATGACACCACCATAGCCGTAGAAATAGAACTTTCATCTCGTCGAGTGTTGCGGGATGTGAGAAAAGCCGAAATTGCCAATACAGATGAACTGTGGATTGTCGTACCCAATTCGGTCGTGGCACGTCAGGTCAAACGTGCGCTCCAAAACCAAAAAATAAAGGGAATAAATATGAAAAAGAATTCCATTTTTATTTGCACGAAAAGCACTGCCATTAGCCGTGTTTCTAACTGTTTTCCACCCAAAAACTCTGCCGAATGACAGAGAAAAAGAAAATAACCAATACATCGAAAGGAGGTGATTTATATGCAACCAAGAATCAAGTGGGACAATGTTATGACTGCTTTTGTCAGCATCATAGGGACAGTGATTTTGCTAAAAGTACTCCCTGCCACAGCAGGACAAATCCCCTTGTACTCGTTCGCTACAGATTCAAGCAGTGCCCACATTATCAAGTTCGGGATGCTGCTCATTGTTTTCGTAGCGGTCATGAAAATGCTCACTAGGCAGAGATGAATTTCCGAATCACTAAATGTAAACACGGAGGAATGCAGATGAATACACAAACAGTGGGAAAACAATCTGGTGAAACAGACACCAAAGTGGCTCAGCAAGCGAGTCAAGGCAAAGTAGCGGTTCAGCAGAAGGCAACTGTATCAGAAAAGTGTAGTCCTGAGACTATGCTTCTGTACCTGAAAACCTTACGAAAAGAACATCTTGAACAAAATCAGTATATCGAACGGCTAGCTGCTCAACTTAGCAACTATCAAAACGAAAACGATGCTCTTGGTAGTTTGCATGGAGAAATCACCAGACTCCGCGAACTGGAATATGAAAGGGAACTGGTTTTTCCGATTATGAACAGGCTTATTGGTATGTCTATTCGTTGTGAGCAAATGCTGAAGGAAACAACAGCCGAGTATAAAACCCAGCTGGAAAACCAAAATACCTACAAAGCCACATGGTGTCATCACTTAATGGCTTCGCGTGAAGCTGACTTGGTCGACATCCAAGAGCTGATGACGCAACAGGGGCTTGAAGCATTCGAGTCCATTGAAGATATCTACAATTCAAAAAGTCAACACATGACACAACGCATAGAAACTGACCAAGAGGGATTACACGGTGTCATCGCAAAACGCTTGTCCAAGGGATATATGCGATACGAAAAAATTATTCGCAAGGAAAATGTGGCTGTCTATTTCTTTTCAGCCACTTGTCAATAAGCCAGCAATGCAACAAGGAGAATAACAATGTCAAAAGTTTTATCGATAGATCTGKGAACGACTTTCACAAAGATAGCGATATTGGAGTCGACGGGCAAACCCAGTATTGTTTTGAATGCTCAAGGAGAAATGCAAACACCAACCAAACTATTTATATCCAAGAACGGAGACATCCAATATGGCGATGATGCCATAGCGGAAGGCTATATGGAGCCTGAGCAACTATTAAGTCACTTTAAGTTAATGCTGGGAGGAACTGACAGTCTTCTCAACAATGGCTCAGTTTTCACTGCGACCGATGCTATGGAACTCTATGTGAAATGTATCCTTGAGCATGTGGAGTCTGTCTTAGGGTTCAAAATTGAAGAATGCATCCTCACATGCCCTGCTAACTTCAAGGATGACCAAAAGCTCGAGTTGATGGAATCGTGTATCAGGAATGGTCTTAAAGTTCTCCTGTTGATTTCAGAACCAGCGGCGGTTGCCTTAGCCTACGGAGTCGATAAGATGAATCATGATGCATACATTCTCGTGTATGACTTCGGTGGAGGCACACTCGATGTATCTATCGCGAAGGTGCAGGGGACTCAGGTTACTGTTGTTGCAACGGAAGGTATCTCGAAGTTGGGAGGTATTGACCTAACTGAAGTGATTTGCCAACGGTCGCTGGATGAAGTGCAAAAGAAAACAGGCAATCGCCCGACTCGCGAGCAGGTGCCTATGTTTTTTGAGGAACTCGACAGGCTTTCCGAGAACGCAAAAATATCGCTTGGGAATAGAAAGAATGTCCGCTTTCCTGTAGCCAACAAAGGTGAGAACATCATCATTGAACTGGAACAGTCGTGGTTCAATGAAGCCATTGAACCACTTATTCAGCAATCTTTGTATACGATAGATAAAGCTCTTGAATCTGCGGGGCTACAATATATAGACATTGAACGTATCATTCTTGCTGGTGGTACTTCACGTTCTCCGCAGGTTCAAAAACGGGTGGAACAACATACAGGCAAAATCCCAAAACGCGACATCGATCCTACAACTGCGATTGTTTTTGGTGCAGTGTATGCCGGTATTGCAGAATTGCATAAGCAAGGGCGTTCTACTGCGACGGAAGGATATGTACTTCCGCCACCTTCAATGTTTCTCAGTGAAGTGATGTCCTACACGGTCGGTTGCTGTGTGCTGGACACACAAGACTCAGCAGGTGAGTTGGTCAATTCGGAGATTATACCGAAACACACTCCTATCCCGTATCACAAGACAGCCCACTTCTACCTTGAATCCGAAACGCAGAGAAGCGTTCAAATAGAAATTCTGCAAGGTGAGGCAGGCGCGTTACGGGATGAATGCCTGGTCATTGGTGAACTCCTTCTGGAGAATCTCCCTCCTGAGACAAATCGCACCAAACGCATTCGAGTCGACTATTCCATAGATGACAATGGAATGATAAGTGTAACTGCCAAAGACAACGTCTCTGGCATCAGTAAAACCATCTCTGTGAACTACAAAGAAGGTATTCAAGCCAAAGAAAAACCAGCAATGGTTTAGAAAGGAAATACTCATTATGTTTATCCATTTAATGGAACAAATCAAGCACTGCTTCGTGGAGTATGACAACGCTCCGCAAGGCCGAATTCACGAAGCAGAAGTGATGGTGTATCCGCCTGACCGCGATGTCGTAGCAATTTTCGACGTTTCTGGTTCGACTGGAAATACCGATTGGCCTCCTACCCGTTTGGATGGAGGAAAAGAGGCTGTGCGAAAGCTTCATAGCGAATTACTACAAAGCTCTCCCGATGCACGGATCGGCATCGTTGCGTTTAGCAATCGAGCTTCAATCGTATGCCCATTGATTTCCGTAAGAGATAGCAATGGATTTCATTCTTCGCTTACATCAATGAAATCTGGCGGCGGGACATGCATTTATAGTGGCATCAAGGGAGCTTTGGAAATGCTAGCAAGCAGCTCGTCTACTGCACAGGTTATCCTCGTGAGTGATGGGTTGGATGATTGGCATAATCCTCGCGAGTTGGCTCGTAATCTAAAAGCAAAAGCAGTTATCGATTGTGTAGGAATTGGGGGAAGCCCTAGGGCTGTCGATGAACCCTTACTCAAAGATATCGCATCATTCAACCGCGATGGCTCCAAACGATACCGCTGGATAGGCGAACCGCAGCACCTTGTTGACCACTTCGAAAAACTGGCAGGAAGGATTTGTGAATCATGATTATGATAACACCCTACACTTTTCTCCTGATTGCGATGGCATCATTACTTGATGTATTCCTCACACTGTTTATTTTGGTGCAAATTTTTAAGGCACTTCATGAAACGAAGGAACAAGCACTCAGAAATTTAATGCGATTAGCTGAATCACCATTTGTATTCGCAGAGAATCTATTGATGCGAAATGAAGAGCAATATTATCCCAGATGGGTCATATGGGGGATTCTTAGCTGCTTCTACTTATTGACTCGTTTTGCATTGCACTATTTGCTGGCTTCAGTAACACAATAACCGTGGAGTTTCATCATGCAAGATGATGACAAAGTAACGCCTACAAAACCAGCCTTTGAGAGTGAGCTATTCTCCATCCTTGGTTCACTTGGGGATGGAGTACTCATTACCGAAGCGGGTCTGGCTCTGTTGTTTAACCGCTCAACAGCCAGTATAAAAAGGGCTGTCACACGGGGGGAGCTTCCTCCCCCCGTGGTTCTTCTAAACCGTTGCATGTTCTCCATTGGTGGTATTCGCAAGCATATGGAAAAACGTTTTCAGGCTGCCCAAGAAGAGCATGAACACCTTCAGAATACATTAGAAAAGCATCGAAATCTAGAGTATTAATTACGACCTTGAGAAGACTTAACCGTTCGAGGTAGGCTCGTCTCCCTGAATCGAAATTTTGGTAATGAAAGGAGTTTAAGTATGGGCAACAGCGTTTACCAGACGTTCAACAAGAAGACAGGAAATCCACACCCCTGTTGGAAATTTTACTATGTGGATTTCAGAGGAAAACGGAAATATGTAACAGGAACCACCTCTTATGACGATACAAAAAAATTGGCTGACGTACTAGAAGCTGAGCATAGAGAAATGAGGCTGGGGCTTCGTGCAGCACCAGCCCAAAATAGAGTCACTGCACGTTTCTCCGCAGTACGAGACGAATACCTTGAATGGGGAGCAATACAAGGGGGGCATAAGAACTACCCATGGGGGAAAGATCACTTGAGAATGAAAAAAATACAGCTACGCTACTTTGAGGAAAAACTGAGACTGAAACAGCTTGGTGACCTTCTTGGCACACTTCCTAAAGTGGAGAAGATAGTCCGTGAAATGTTGTCCAAGGGGAAATCTGGCAAGACGGTCAACAACTATACCGAGGCCTTAGTTTCATTTTGTAACTGGTGTATCAAGCGTGAGTACCTACCAAACGATAACCCTCTCAAACATCTCCAAAGAGTTTCCCATGAAGTCATAAACGTGCGTAGAGCTATGACCTTGGAAGAAATATCCAAACTTTTTGCTGTTTGCAAACCGGACAGAAAGTTCCTCTATCTTGTTGCCCTCACAACAGGATTAAGAGCATCAGAACTCGCATCGCTCAGAGCAAGGCACATTGATTTCAAGAATGGTGGGATTAACCTTGAAGCTAAGAACGTGAAGAATCGTAAAGCGACCTTTATCCAACTACCTGAATCTATCCTCAAGCAATTTGAACTTCGTGTGGATAGTTGCAACCCCGAAAAACATCTCCTTTTTGTACCAAAGGATACTGCAAGGGCTTTTCATGCTGACCTGATTAGATCGGAAATTCCAAAAAAAACTGATGAAGGTGTTCTTGTCTTTGCTTGCTTGCGTAATACGTTCATAACGATGTTAGTTGAAGCAGGTGGAAATCCTAAGGAATGCCAGACTTTGGCCAGACATTCATGCATCCAATTAACATTTGGGGTATACGCGCGAGCGAGATCCGATAGATTACTTGAGCTGACAGAAAGCGTGACCAATGCCATAGTCAGTAACGATCAAAACGGTTAGGCTTTCAATCCTTCTTCTTCGAATCAGAATCATTATCTCGGTGAAGCCTAAATTCATAACTAAGCTCCCATCCATCCTCACCTTTAAGCGAACCCTTCCAGCATTTCTTCTTCGGTTGGAACAACGGTATTTCTATATTCAGTTTTAACATACCCTTAGATAGACAGAGGTCATATTTAAATATATCTGTACAACAAAGGATATATGAGGAAATCCACCGCCGAAACCATGGAGCAAATAGCTAAAATTCTTGCAGGCGAAAAAATGCTGTCCATCAACCAAATCGCCAAAAGGATTCATTCCGAATGGGACACCACCCGCAACACCCTCGAAACCATGAAAAATATCAACCTCGTTCAAGAACACCCAGATACCCAAACCAAACGAAAATCCCGATTCTTCAACCTAAGAAAACCAGAGCCAAACACTAACCCCTTCAATCGAGTATAAATACCTATGAAAGTCGCCGTACAGCGGATATGCAACGGATTTGCTGCACGGGGATGTCATTCTGGTGTATGGCTCATGTAGGGCTGGTGCAGGATTGCGGAGTTTGGGGTTATCGCAAGGCTTTGGGGTGCACGGGTTTGTAAGGGGTATGTACGGCTAGTGTACTACTCGTGCAAGATATAAAATGGCGGAGAGTGAGGGATTCGAACCCTCGGTACGGTTTCCCGCACAATGCCTTAGCAGGGCACCACCTTCAGCCACTCGGTCAACTCTCCACAAAATACAGCCCGGTAATGTAGCATGAAAACCTAAATCCGTTCAACTTAGGGCTGTAAATTTTTGTATGATGATACGTTACGGTGTTGGATATACGGGATCTGCAACGGAACAAAAGATTCAGAAGTAGGGTTCATTCTTAGAATCCAAGTCGACTTGTCGCATAATTCGACGTTTCCCTTTAAACGTCATTTTCTACAGTATATTGGGCCAGGAAGATACTGCCCATAAAATTTGTTACATACAAATGGCCTCCAAGTGAATATAAGTATGTAGTGAGAGTTATTGGTGACTTAATTGAGGCGGCAATCAAGAGTGGAAAAAGTGTATAATGCACAGCTGTCAAAGAAGTTAGACTAGATGTTATGGTATGAATATTCTGTATCTAACATCGCATAGGAAAGGAAAATCAATATGATTAMRAMRANANCNNTGGMTTNKSYMRMRGCNSMTKGCWSWWSKCNNYATRSYTGCRMWWKCNAKAASSYAAYMWRYKTSSAGTCAGGATCGGGCTAAAGCTATTAAAATCCTGCAGAACAGCGCGGATTATTATACGGCTTCAGAAACATTGAGCTTCAAGGCGCATATCCTCTTCGATGGAAAATTTGATGGGGAGGAGCAGACGCTGGTATCGGATTACGATGTAGTTTTCAAACGTCCTGGTCAGGTTGCTATCCAGATGACGGGGCCTGATATGGAAATGCGATATTATACGGATGCAACATCCACCACTCGGTACTTGCCAGATATCAAACAATATGTACAAATCGATGAAGTGGTTGAGCCAGGTGTAGCCATTCGTAATGCTACTCTGAAGGTACTCACCCCCGGCGTTATGATTCTTAGTGAAATCCTGATGGCCGATCCATTCAGCGCATTGATAAATGCTGCTGACGATCAACGGGTTGAATTCATCGGAAATGAGCAGGTAAATGGAATCGATGCTAATCATATCCGTTTCGAATATACGGATTATCTCTGCGAAGTCTGGATTGAAGATAGCGATGAACCCAAGCTGCTGCGGATTCGCCCGGACATGTCTATCATGGCTAATGATCTTCTGAAGCGTAATAATACGATGAAGTCCGTAGAAATTGATGTCAATGTTACTATAACGGAGCAAGAATCTGGAGGGCAAGTGGATGCACGGTTAGCATTCAATCCTCCGGCGGATGCTGAAAAAGTTGATCAATTCTATCGCCCTGCCCCAGAGCCTGAAGCGCATTCGTTGTTAGGAAAAATCGCCCCCGCGTTTACGTTGGATTTACTAGGTGGCGGCACACTGGATATCGCTTCAAAAATTGGTAAAGAGATTGTTATATTAGATTTCTGGGCTACCTGGTGCGGCCCTTGTCGTGTGGCCATGCCTATTCTGAGTAAGGTATCTAATGAATTTTCTGATGAAGGCGTACGTCTCTACGCGGTTAATCTGGAAGAAGAAGGCGCAGAAATCAATAAGTTCCTCAACAAAATGAATCTGGAAGTGACGGTGGCGATGGATACGGACAGCAGTATTGCTTCGCTGTATAAAGTCAGCGGCATTCCGCAGACGGTTATTATTGGAATAGACGGTACGGTTCAGGTTGTGCATGTAGGCGTTGGCCCTAATCTGGAGAAGGAACTGCGTAGTGAGTTGTCTGCTTTAGCGAAAGGTGAAACACTGGCTGATTAGCGGTCTAATAAAAATCAATTCTAAATCTAAATGGTGACGGGCTAATAAAGCATGCTCGTCACCATTTTTTGTCTACTAATTACATAATTTTTTGCCTTAAATAACTTGTATACTGCGTCGAAAGTATTGATGAGAATCATTCCCTAAAACGAAATATTCCCAGCACCGGACGGTGATCCGATTTTTCACTTCGAGGACTGAATTCGTCATAAGCTACGAGTATTTCTGAAGTTGCGTTTATTTTACCTTCTGAATTTGCGATGAATATAAAATCAAGAATGCTATTGTATCTTGAATCGTGAGTGGTTATGAGATTCGCAGGAACTACCCAGGTAAACACACTCCATGCCGTCATATTTCCAAAGCCCTTTTCATAATTTTGAGCGGTTTCGTTTATGTCGAGATCCCAATCAAAATTGTAATCCCCAACGGCGATAACAGGCAGTGATTTTTCGGATGCCCAATCTCGTAGTGCTGTAGCCTGATCAAGCCGTCTTGGATCTACACCTCTTCCTCGATATAAATGGTTAACAACAAAGAAAAAATCAACATCACTAGCAATATGCTTGAGCTTGGCTACAAGGGCAGAACGGGGTCTCATGTTTGAGGTAAACCACGGACGATCATTCCAGTGTATCTCGAAATTTTTTACCATCTCGAATTTGTCTGTATTATAAACAATGGCCAGTCTATCTGTTCCTCCTGTTGAGCCGGGAATAAATTCAAAGTTGTCTGTTTCACCTGTTTCCGCTGCGGTTTCGAGTTTGATCATCCAGTCTATATTTTGTACTTCAGAGAATCCCCAAATATCTATTTCTTCCATGCCAGAAACCCTATCAGCTATTGCTGCTATGTCTGCTCCACCGGATTCAATATTCCAGGTTACAATTCGTATTTCGTTTTCTGTATATACATTTGGAGTAACTGCAAATACCAAACACAACCCGAATAAAAACCTGTCCATCATAGTACCCCTTTAAATAATTAGCTACGATGATCTATCAAGTAGCAAGCATGATTCTGAATACACAGTATAAGCGTTTTACATAAAAAAAGAAGGGGCACCAAGTGACCAAGTAGGTGACGGATGGACCGTAGTGAGAGGTGTAAAAATACGAGGCGGGGATTATTGCTGGAGATCACTGCTCATGCCCTCATGAGCATATCCGAATATAGAGTATTAGGGGTGCTGCCCAGCAAAGATGTCCAGTAAACCATGGGCGGGGTGTGTTCCCACTACGGCGGCCAGATACTCGCCGTGAATGATGCGGGTAGCCTGTATTTGGGTATTACCTCTTCCGGCCGCCCGACCAATATATTGTGCTGCGGCTGAATCTTGTTTGGTCATGATAACTTTCACTGGGGAATTACAGCAGCTGAACAGCATCTCTATTACCGGGTCGGATCCRATCATATCTTCCATGGCACCCAGCACTTCAATACCGTAATGYATGGTRGCTATTCTCAAWGAGTCTATATCATTTAAACCCAGTTCCATYCCRTGATCYGCCAGGTATTGATGAAGMTCRTCAAKATTGCCAYCAATTTCCGATTGGGCTGCCAGCTCTTCTACRGACTCCGCCGCCARGATGACCACTCGAGATTCTTCATCCTGCATGGTGCCGGGGGTGTACATAACGGCCAGGGCTACACACGCTGCGGCTACTATAGTTGCGGTACCCCAGAACAGGGAACGCCGGGGYGCTTCCNSYKTTTMCAGNAGTCATAGGGACTATATTWTYCGGRGTGGAGGATTYTTCCTKRGCYTGRGCTTGTTTTAATAGCGCCTTCGTGCGTTCCCAAACTTTTATCGGGCACGTAGCATTTTCATTGAGCCGTTCGGATAAGCCGTTCTCAAACCGCATCTCCCCAGCCAACCGATCCCGGTCTGCTGGCGTGAGCGATTTCTCGAACTCGGCCATCTCTGTGACAGACAGCTCGCCGTCCACATAGGCATACCAAAGTTGTTCATGCTTTTCATTCATGAGCTTGTTCCGCTCCCGTGAGTATCTTCCAGATCGGCGCGTGGCACCAGACGTGGAAATTTCTTTTTAATAATGCCGGTCTCATGGGCATAGTCAGCCAGTTCAAACCGGAGTTTTTTTCGTCCCCGGGCCAAGTGAGTCATCACGGTTCCAACGGGAATTTCCATAATATCGGCAATTTCCTGGTAAGAAAATCTCTCCAGACCCCGAAGGAGTAAACAGGTGCGTTGGGAGGTGGAAAGGCCTCGAAAGGCTCGGTATACCTCATCGCCGCACTGCTCCAGAACCGTCTTGGGGTCTTCCAGCAGATTGCCRTAWTCTTCAACTGTTTTYGCYTYGGCYTCATTGACCGAAGGATGATCTAAACTGTCAAACGCCCGTCCGGTTTCCCGGTTGGCTACGTAACACTTATTCAACAATATACGAAACATCCATGCACGAAAATTCGTGCCGGGCGTGTATTTCTGGCGATTTTCGTATGCCGCCAAAACTGCTTGGGAAAACACATCTTCTG
This sequence comes from Candidatus Hydrogenedentota bacterium, assembly GCA_002746185.1. Classification (GTDB taxonomy): domain Bacteria; phylum Hydrogenedentota; class Hydrogenedentia; order Hydrogenedentales. The sequence goes on along the minus strand of NVWG01000085.1, from coordinate 3,708 downwards.
CGATGCCGGAATCCCACACGTTCCGCAATATAAACCGGTAAAATTCATCCCGGTGTTTTTCAATCTTTTCCAGAAACTCGTCCATTCCCTACAAAAAATCTCCCTGAATTATTTGTGATGGGTTAAGTATATCAGAGCATTTCCATATTTACTATTAACCAAATACGACCTCGCGTGTATTTTTCGGTAAAGCATCACGTAACAAGCGTCGTCCCCGATGAAGCCGAGACATCACAGTGCCTAATGGGCAGTCCAGTATATCGGCAATTTCTCTGTAGGACATGTCTTGCAGATCAGCCATAATCACGGTGCGTCGATGTCCTTCGGGTAAGGAATCTACTGCGCCACGCACATCATCATTCAAGTATTCCAACACGTCATTAGACTTGGTATTAAATGGAACGAACTCCATCTCTGTATCCGGTTCCCGAGGCGGGAGGGGTTCAAACCCGGTCCATTCGACCAGCATGGGGCGACGGGATTTTTTCCGATAGTCGTTGATGAATGTATTGCGCAGGATGGTCATAAGCCATGCCTTGAGGTAGGTGCCTTTTTGGAATTTGTGGTGAAATCGAAGAGCTCGAACGAGAGCATCTTGCTGTAAATCTCGGGCATCGGCTGCATTCCTGGTCAATTTCAGGGCTACAGCGTACATGGCATCCATGTGCTGAATAACTTCCTGTTCAAAATCTTCAGATCGTATTTGGTCTGGACATTCTTTTATTGCCATAATGCTTGAGTCTCCTAGTGTTGAACGTAATCCCGAATGCCGGGTTGTATTTCCGCTCACTAGATATATTCAGGAGAGAGACAAAACGATGTCATTGGTTTTAAGGTGTTTTGTGATAGCAGCTTACGATATTTCTGTAAAGTGAGATAAGATGATATCGGTGATTGTTTCAGGGATTTCCTGGGGGATGAAGTGACTGGGACCTTCTAATTCGATGTATTCGTGGGGGCCCAATTGTTGATGCTGCAATTTAATAAGCTGGTGTACATTRCTGTTGTCGCTGGTGATCAGTGTTATTTCGCTTGTTAATTCATCCAGTCGATCAAATACATCCGGTGCGCCGCCACGATCATAAACGGCTCCCTCAATTCGTCCTGGGCATTTCAAGTGAACTTGCCCGTCGTCCCCTTGATAGAACCCGTGCTGGACATAAGCTTCCTGCATGGCTGGTGTCCAGGCGTTGATGGGAGGTTTAGCGCATAGTCTTTCTGAAACTGATTCAAATGAGGAAAAGACTTCTTTGCGTCGCCGCGCTGCTTCTCCCATAGGGTTGGGGGACAGGACGGCGACCTTTGGTCCGATGATGGGATCGATGAGGATTAGTTTTTCAAACGTGCCGGGGCGATTCAACTCGCAATAGCACAATTGGGTGCCGCCAGCCGAATGACCTACGGCAAGAAGAGGAGTTTTAAGGTCGAGCTGTTGGATCACATTGTAGAGATCGTGACCGGAATAATGCCAGGAATAGTTATCCAGGTCTTCCGGTTTATCGGAGTCTCCATGCCCACGGGTGTCCGGYGCCAGTACACGRAAATGTGGAGTCAGTAGAGGAGCGATGGAATCCCAGATACGCCCGTGGGTTCCTGTGCAATGACATAACAGCAGGGTTGGTCCAGTGCCGCCGTAATCCCATACGTTAATACCGACGCCTTTATGGCCTTCAACTCGAATAGCCTGTGGTACTGCTTCTACATCCACGTTTCGATTACTCTCGGGCTTCGAGCCAGCGTGTGGCGTCGATGGCGGCCATGCAGCCGCTCCCCGCTGCAGTGACGGCTTGACGGTATACGCTGTCCTGTACATCTCCGGCAGCAAAAACACCTTCCACGTTGGTAAAGGTGGAGTCCGCCTTGGTGATCAGGTAGCCCGTATCAGCCATATCCAGTACGCCTTTGAAAATATCGGTGTTTGGTTTATGACCGATGGCACTGAAATAGCCTGTGCATGGAATGTCAGTGGTTTCATCTGTTTTCACGTTCTTGATACGAACGCTGGTTACGCCGTCGTCTTCGGTGCCCATTACTTCATCTATGGTGGAAAACCAGTGGATGGTAATTTTATCGTTGTTCATGGCACGCTCGGCCATGATCTGGCTGGCACGAAATTCATCCCGGCGATGAATGATATGGACCATGCTGGCGAATTGTGTGAGGAACAGGGCTTCTTCCATAGCCGTATCCCCGCCGCCCACAACAACCAGGGGTTTATCACGAAAGCGGGGGAGAGCACCGTCGCAGGTGGCACACGCAGACACGCCGTAATTTTTGAATTTATCTTCCGAGTCCAGACCCAGGTATTTAGCAGTTGCTCCGGTGGCGACAATTATCGTTGCGGCTTCGAATTCCTCCTCGCCAGCCCACACTTTGAGCGGGTGACCAGAAAAATCGACCTTGGTGACGGTTTTATATTCGAATCGTGTGCCGAATCGCCCGCACTGCTTCTTGAAGTCTTCCATCATCTGTGGTCCAGTCACGCCATCGGCATACCCAGGATAATTTTCCACTTCGGTAGTGGTCATGAGCTGTCCGCCGGGGAGGATATCCGGGCTCAATTCCCCTTCCAGCATAAGAGGGTTCATATTCGCRCGAGCGGTGTACAACGCGGCTGTGTAGCCTGCAGGGCCTGACCCGATAATGATTACTTTTTCCATGATTTCTACTAATCCTTGTCGTTTTTCCGGTGAACCGAATTTGTGCAGCCGGACGCAGACTATACTGAACGCCGGGAAACGCTACAACATTCCAATGAAGGGTAATCGTTTATACGTACCTGATTACTGGAGGCATGCGTCGCCGGATTCACCTGTACGGATACGCACCGCATCGTCCACAGGATGAACAAAGATTTTCCCGTCGCCCACCTTTCCCGTAACGGCAGCTTTGGTAATGGCCTCAATGATAGGCTGAACGCGATCATCAGACACCACCACATCCACTTTGAGTTTAGGCTGAAAATCCACCTGGTATTCCGCGCCTCGGTACAGCTCCTTGTGCCCTTTTTGACGTCCAAAGCCTTTGACCTCGGTAACCGTCATACCGTTGCAGCCCGCTTCGGATAACGCTTCCTTCACATCATCCAATTTATGAGGGCGAATAATTGCTTCAATACGTTTCATATCGTTATTCCTCCTGTGCGTATTCTAAAAGTCGTAACCCACTTCTTCGTGTTCAGTCAGGTCCAGCCCCATCATCTCGCCTTCTTCATCTATGCGTAATCCTATCGTCAGGTCAATAGCCTTCAGAATTACAATCGTGACTATCCCGCAATACACTATCGTTATCCCCGAGGCCATGGCCTGAATCCCAAACTGTTTGCCCATGTTCATCCCTTCCACAATTCCGCCCAGGGCTGGTGCGCCGAAAAACGCCACCATGAGCGTCCCAATCAGTCCACCTACACCGTGTACCCCTACCACGTCCAGGGCATCATCGTAGCCCAGTTTGTTTTTCAGGACTACCGAGGCCCACCAGCATACCGCACCAGCAGTGGCTCCGATTACCAGCGCACCAATCGGACCTACACTCCCAGCGGCAGGCGTGATAGCCGCCAGACCAGCAATAGCGCCTGTAGCAAAACCCAGGGCGCTAGGCTGCCCGAATCTGACGCGCTCGATGAGAATCCAGACCAAAGCTGCGGCGCAAGGGGAGAGCTGCGTGACCACAATAGCCATAGCCGCGTTGCCGTTGGCCCCCRGCGCG
>NVWG01000084.1 GCA_002746185.1 Candidatus Hydrogenedentota bacterium | reverse complement strand
CACCCGATAGTGCTGGATTGCAAAAAGAGATTAGTGATTTTCCTGTTGATGCGAATTGGCAAGCTATTCGTATCGCCTCAGCCAAATCCCGCGTGTCTTTTGATGCAAAAGAGCCGTGTCGTTTGGTTGTAATCCTTGAACACGGCAAGAGTGACGTGTCCAAGATGCTGGGAAATGCTTCGGCTCAGTTGAACATACAAGATGCATCAACATGGTCCACACCGGATGGAATTTACTACGGTTCAGGCGCGCCTGACGGGAAAGTGGCGGTGGTATTTCCGGGGCAGGGCGCACAGTACACGGGTATGCTCCGTGATTTGACGTGCCAGTTTCCTGAAATGCTGGATGCACTTTCTTCGGCGAACGATGATTATGATACGGGCGACACGTCGAGCCGCTTGTCTGATCTGATTTATCCTCATCCCACTTTCGATGCGAAATCGGCTAAACGCGATCAGGCTGCTTTGACGGCGACCCAAGTGGCGCAACCTGCCTTGGGTGCGGTGAGCATTGGGGTGTATACAGTGCTGAAGCGATTTGGCGTACAGGCTGATGCGTTTGCCGGGCATAGTTATGGTGAATTGACGGCCCTGTGCGTTGGCGGCGTGTACGATGCATCGGCGTTGATTCGTGCTTCGCAGAAGCGGGGCGAATTGATGGGTCAGGGCGATGGCGACAAGGGATCCATGGTAGCGGTGCGTGCGGATTTGGGTACCATTGAAAAAGTTATCCAAGATTCCAAGCTGGACGTAATTGTGGCGAACAAGAATACGCCAGAGCAATCGGTGCTGAGTGGTGCCACGTCGGCTATAAATGCGGCGGTTACGGCATTCGGCGAACGTAATATTCCGTGTACGAAACTGACAGTAGCGGCGGCTTTTCATTCGGAACTGGTATCGGATGCGGCGGAACCCTTCACGGCGATGCTGCAGGATTTGGATTTTCAGTCCGCTACCACGCCCGTGTATGCCAACACGACGGCGCAGGTGTATGGGGATAAACCCAAGGCCATGCGTGAGCAGTTGGGTCACCAGTTGGCGCGTCCCGTGGAATTTGTAAATGAAATTGAAGCCATGTACGCCGACGGTGTGCGGACTTTCGTTGAGGCAGGTCCCGGCGGTCGGTTGTCCGGCATGATCAAGGCCATTTTGGGTGATAAAGAGCATGTGACGCTGGCGATGGATGCGTCCAACGGCAAAAAATCGGGTATTGCTGATTTGGGTCGGGTACTGGCTGGATTGGTTGTGCAGGGACGTGACGTGAATTTAGCATTATGGGATGAGCATGTGGTGATCCCCGAGGAAACTATAGACGCGAAACCTCGATTGACGGTAACCATCAGCGGGGCGAATCATCGGTCGCAGAAAGCAGCTTCCAAGCCGAAACGACCTCCTGTGGTGAAGGCACCTGTAGCTCAATCAGTCGCGCCATCGATACCCCATCAACCTGCACCGTCCACGCCAAACGCTTCGGCGGCAGCAAAAATATCAGCGACTCCTTCAACGCCTAATGTGCAGACAACACAGACGGCTGTTCCAGCATCCGCATCCGGCATGGCGGAAATTCTTCGACAGACCCAGGCAAATATCGCGGCACTGCAGCAGATGCAGCAGCAGACCGCGCAACTTCACCAGCAATTCCTACAAGGTCAGGAAGCGGCATCGCAGACATTCCAGAGTCTGCTCCATCAGCAGCAACAGTTATTTACTCAGACGGGCGGCGTGATTCCTTCGGGAGTTTCCATGCCAGCAGGGCAGTCCGTTCCTGTCCCGGCAATTACTCCAGCGCCAGTGTCGGCGCCAGTTGCAGAAAGCCCTTCGTCAGTTTCTATGCCCGAACCTGTTTCTACAACGACTGCCCCGGCTTCAGATGGCACGGTTTCGGTATTGCTAGCCATTGTGGCGGAGAAGACGGGGTATCCGGTGGAAATGCTGGAATTGGAAATGGCGCTGGATGCGGATCTGGGTATTGATTCCATCAAGCGTGTGGAAATTTTGTCGGCAGTGCAAGAGCAGATTCCATCGCTGCCCACTATTGAAGCGGAARAATTGGGAGCGATCCAGACCCTGGGCGATATTGTTTCGAAGTTGGGTGATGCGTCTGGGGACAGCGGTACGGTTTTGTCGTCAGGAAGTGCATCTGCGCAAGGTGTGGATGTGGAACCTGTGCTGATGCGAATCATTTCAGAGAAGACGGGGTATCCGGTGGAAATGCTGGAATTGGATATGGCGTTGGATGCGGATCTGGGTATTGATTCGATTAAGCGCGTAGAAATTTTGTCGGCGGTGCAGGAAGAGATTCCCGATTTACCTGCTGTGGAAGCCGAAGTGCTGGGTGCGTTACAAACCCTGCGCGATGTGGTGGATCATTTACAGCAAGCCGTTCCAACAACAGGATCGCCAATCGGATATGGAGTGGACACCAGCGAAGTGGAATCGGTATTGCTGCAGACCGTGTCGGAGAAGACGGGNTATCCGGTGGAAATGCTGGATCTGGATATGGCACTGGATGCGGATTTAGGGATTGATTCAATTAAGCGCGTGGAAATTTTATCGGCTATGCAGGAAGCGTTGCCCGACTTGCCCGCCGTAGAGGCGGAAGCCCTGGGTGCATTACAGACATTGCGTGATGTGATTGAACATGTGGCGGGTAGTGTATCGGCTAATGGTATGACTTCGAGTGGTGCATCGACAGGCTCCGGCGTAGATGCTGCCCAAGTGCAGTCGTTGATGTTGGCTACTGTGTCGGAGAAGACGGGGTATCCAGTAGAGATGCTGGATCTGAGTATGGCGCTGGATGCGGATTTGGGGATTGATTCGATTAAGCGTGTGGAGATTTTATCGGCGTTGCAGGAGGCTATGCCCGATTTGCCCACCGTGGAAGCGGAACAGTTAGGGCAATTGGAAACTTTACAAGATGTGATTGATGTTTTGCAGCGTGGAGGTGCGGCTGAGGCGACGTCGGTGTCATCCGCTGGATCTGATGTTGAACCCGAGTTGGATGACGATAAAACACCGTTGCTTCGGCAAGTGCTTTCTCTGAAATCTATTGAGACTCCTGGCGGGTCCGGCGTTGCTCTACCCGAAGGCGGTACGGTGGCGGTGTGGGGTGCGGACGATGCGTTGGCGCAGGGTATTGCGGACGGACTAATCGCATCGGGCGTGAATGGCGAAGTGGTGTCAGATGTGGCATCGTTGGAGTCGTTGTGYGGACTTATWCTGGTTGYGCCGGAAGACGGRTGCGACGATKYATTTTTGAAAGAAGCCTTTGCTGTGGTGCAGGCTGCWKCWMCAAAACTTAAACAGGCAGGGGATACAGGCGGCGCGATTCTGGCATCGGTGACCCGTATGGACGGCGGTTTTGGTTTGCGAAATTTGAAATCCGAGAGCGCGGCGCGCAGTGGTGGACTGGCGGGTCTGGTGAAGACGGCGGCGCAGGAATGGGGCAAGGTGACGTGCCGGGTAATCGACGTAGATCCTGAAATGGAAATGAAAAAAGCCGTCGCTGATGTGACTACGTTATTGAGCGCGAATACACCACTGGAAACAGGGATTACTTCCGATGGGCTGGTGACGCTGGAACTGCGCGAGGAATCGTTGCCTGATGCGTCTGGCGAGATACTTTTTACCAAAGACGACGTGGTGCTGGTCACAGGCGGTGCGCGGGGCGTTACGGCAGAGGTGGCGACGGCGTTGGCGGAAGCGGGACAGCCCACGCTGGTGTTGATGGGCCGGAGTCCGCTGCCAGCAGAGGAAGAAGCCTGGCTGAACGAATTGAATGACGAAGCCGCCATCAAACGGGCAATTATGGAGCATGCCGACGAGAAATTATCACCGAAAGAATTGGGAATCCGATGCGGAGCGGTGTTGGCGAATCGGGAAATACGACAGAATCTGGCGCGATTGGAAGCGGCTGGATCGAAAGTAGAGTATCGGTCTGTGGATATTCGTGATGGGTCGGCAGTACAGAGTAGTATTGATGAAATTCGCACGAAATTCGGATCTATTACAGGATTGATCCACGGCGCAGGGGTGTTGGCGGACAAGCTCATCGAAGAAAAGACCGCTGAACAATTTAATTTTGTGTACGACACCAAGGCTGGGGGGTTACAGACCTTACTGGATGCGTTGCGGGACGATTCGCTGAAAGGCGTGGTGCTGTTTTCGTCTTCTACAGGTCGATTCGGCCGTAAAGGTCAAGTGGACTATGCGGTGGCAAATGAAGTGCTGAACAAAACGGCTCAGGCGATATCCCGGAACCGTTCCAACTGCAAAGTAGTGTCGATAAACTGGGGACCTTGGGCTGGCGGCATGGTAACGCCGGCATTGCGTAAAATATTCGCGGACGAGGGCGTGGGCGTTATCGGACTGCGATCCGGTGCGGAGTATCTGGTGCAGGAATTGGCTCAACCGATTGGTGGAGCCGTTGAAATAGTTTTACTCGGAGACGTTGAGACTTCTAATGAAAGTAAATTAGGGGAAAGCGATCTGAAGCCAGCCTTACAAATCGATCTTAATGCGGAGACCCATTCTTTTTTGAAGTCCCATGTCATTGACGGGAAAGCGGTGCTGCCTGTAGCCATGTATCTGGAGTGGTTCGCTCAGGCCGCGTTGCATGCCAATCCCGGTCTGCACTTTCTGGGGATAGACGAYCTGCGGGTGTTYAAAGGYATCATTYTWGAGACSGRMGARACRCGYGCYTTRACSGTWTCRACGGGYAAGGCCGTGAAGCGGGGCMGCGAGCATGTGGTACGAGTGGAACTGTGCAGCGGAGATAATCCGACGGTAATTCATGCCAGAGGCGACGCGGTGTTGGGTACCAAATATGCRCAGGAAGTGCCTACGCTGAATGATATAGCTCCCGGTCCCTATCCGAAATTGATGGACGAAGTATATAACAACGGTCTGCTGTTTCACGGCGAGGCCTTCCAGGGTATTTCGTCCGTGGAGGGGTGTTCCGATAACGAAATTGTAGTGACAACGCATACCGCGCCTGCACCCACCAGCTGGATGGAGAATCCGCCGCGCAAGAAATGGTTGTCCGATCCGCTGGCAGTGGACAGTGCGTTTCAGGCACTCATTCTGTGGTCATTTGAACGGCATCAAGCGGGTTCGCTGCCCGTGTATATTAAATCGTATCGGCAGTTTCAATCTGCGTATCCGAAAGGCGACGTGAAACTGATCGCCCGGGTGGATAAAGATCAGACGCATCAGGCGGTATCCACCATAGAATTGATTCAGCCTAAAGACGGCAAATTGCTGGCTCGGCTGGAAGGGTACGAGTGTGTTATTGATCCGTCGTTGAACGCGGCGTTCCAACGTAGTCAACTAACCCAACAAGCCTAGTTGGATTTGGAATCAGCATGAGCAAAAAACCATCTATAGCCATCGTGGGTATCGGCGGCGTATTCCCCGATGCGTCCGGGGTGGATGAATTTTGGGCAAATATCGTGGCAGGCGAAAGTGCGGCCCGTGAAGTGACTCCGGATCGGTGGACGGTATCACCTGACGATGTTTATGACCCGGAAAAAGGTAAAGAAGACTMGGTATTTTCCAAGCGCGGGTGTTATATCGATTCGATTCCTGACGTACCTCTGGATCAGCTTCAGTTGGACGCGCAGGTGGTGAAGCAGTTGGACCCGTCGGTGCGATTGTTATTGGCGGCGGGTGTTCAATCGGTGGAAGACGGRAATYTGGGATCGGTGGATCCGAATCGTATTGGGGTCATACTGGGTAATTTGGCTTTGCCAACGGATGGAGCTTCCGCGTTGTCTCGAGACTATCTGGGGCGTAACCTGGAAGAAAAAGTGTTGRCGGAATCCCGTCATGCACAAGGGTCTGGTACCCATCCGTTGAATCGTTACGTTACTGGATTGCCGGCAGGGGTACTGGCCAAGGCTTTCGGTTTCGGTGGCGGCACCATGACACTGGATGCGGCGTGTTCTTCGTCGCTGTATGCGTTGAAACTGGCGGTGGACGAGTTGCAGGCGGGACGTGCTGATGCCATGCTTACGGGCGGGTTGTCGCGTCCCGATTGCTTATATACCCAGATGGGATTCTCGCAGCTGCGGGCATTGTCCCCCACCGGAATCTGTTCTCCATTCGATGCGAAGGGCGACGGGTTGGTGGTGGGCGAAGGCGCCGGGATATTGGCACTGAAACGCACCGAAGATGCGGTACGGGACGGCGATCATATCTATGCGGTGATTCGCGGTATCGGATTGTCCAATGATGTGGGCGGAAGTCTGCTGGCGCCTATGAGCGAGGGACAACTTCGGGCTATGCGCGGGGCGTATGAAGAAGCGGGGTGGTCGCCGCAGGATGTGGATCTAATTGAATGCCACGCCACGGGTACGGTGGTGGGGGATACCACGGAAGTAGCGAGCTTGAAGACATTGTGGGGCGGCAGCGATTGGGACGCGGGACAATGTGTCATCGGATCGGTGAAATCGAATATAGGCCACCTGCTGACAGCGGCAGGATCGGCAGCGATTATAAAAACTCTCATGGCGATGCGGCGTGGTCAGCTGCCGCCTACCGCCAATTTTCAGCATGAAGCGTCGGGTATGGATCTGGCCCATAGCCCGTTTGCCGTATTGACGGAAGCTAAGGACTGGCCAAGACGGGAAGCGGATGTGCCTCGCCGAGCGGCGGTGAGCGCTTTCGGATTCGGCGGCATCAATGCTCATGTGCTCCTGGAGGAATGGCGGGACGATGTTCCCGCAGCGAAGAATGTTGAAGTAGAGATTACGCCGACAAATGAAAAAGCACCTGACCTGGCGGTAGTGGGGATGGAAGCGTGTTTTGGTCCGTGGCGAAATCTTCGCGCGTATCAGGAGCGAGTTTTGGGCGGCGGTCTGAATGTAGAACCTAAGTCTCCGAAACATTGGTGGGGAACCTCCGACACTACCTGGTTCAAGCAGCAGGGATTTTCCCACACCCCATTCGCGGGATATTATCTGGACGATATTTCTGTTCCTTTAAATGAGTTTCGCATTCCGCCAAAAGAACTGGCCGAACTGCTTCCACAACAACTTCTCATGCTTCATGTGGCGGCAGGCGCATTGAAAGATTGCGGTATACGTCCCGGAGAAGAAAACGGTAATGGCAAAGATTCGTTGGGCCCCAAGGCTGGGGTATTTGTAGGCCTGGGACTGGACCTGAATACAACAAATTATCATTTCCGATGGTCGCTAGTGAACAAGGCCCGGGAATGGGCGAAGACACTGGGGCTGAATTTATCCGAAAGCGAATTGAATGATTGGGTGCATTCGTTGCGGGAAGCATCGGGTCCTGCATTGACGGCCAACCGTACTATGGGCGGTTTGGGCAGTATCGTAGCCAGTCGGATAGCCCGGGAATATCGTTTCGGCGGTCCCAGCTACGCGGTATCCAGCGAGGAAAGCTCCAGCATGCAGGCCTTGCACATTGCCATGCGGGCGTTGCAGGACGGAACGCTGAATTTAGCATTGGTAGGCGGCGTGGATTTGGCGGGAGACGTGCGGAGTGTTTTGAGTACGCATCAGGGCCGACCYTTTTCCGCAGGTGGCGTGTGTCGTCCTTTCGATGAGCGCGCAGATGGTACGCTCATCGGCGACGGCGCGGCGGCAGTGGTATTGAAACGCCTTGACGATGCGGAGCGGGACGGCGACCGGGTGTATGCGGTGATTAAAGGTATGGGTCTGGCGTCGGGCGGCGGTATCGAAAGCCAGGTACCTACCGAAGATGCGTATGTTCGGTCGGTGCAGCGAGCCGTGCGCGATGCGGGAGTCGCCCTGGAAGATATTACGTATGTAGAAACCCACGGCAGCGGGTGTCCGGAAGAAGATCTGATGGAAGCCCGTGCATTGTCGCGTTTGTATAAACCATTGAAAGACGAGCAGCGATGCGTTATCAGCAGCGTTAAAGGTGATATTGGTCATAGCGGCGCGGCATCGGGAATAGCGAGTCTGGTTAAAGCGTGTTTGAGCGTGTACCAGGAAATTCTTCCGCCGCTGCATCATGCGGGACAGCCTCGCGCGGAACTGGCGGCAAATCATCGGCTTCATGCTTCCCGGTATCCCCAATATTGGTTGCAGGATCGGAATGAAGGACCRYTKCGMGCKGGAGTGAGTTCGTTCAGCGTGGACGGCAACTGYGCYCATGTCATTATTGAGTCGTATGAGCACGCCCATGAACCGGCTATTTTGAGTGAGAGGTTACAGCCTTTGGGTCTGCGGTCGGAAGGACTATTTTCCGTTGAGGCGAATAATGTGCAGGCCTTAGAAGTGGGTCTGGCGCGGCTTCGCGCCCATGTGGAGCATCGGCTGGATCGGCCTGCGGAGATGTTGGCGCAGGAATGGTGGGACAAGAATCGCAGTGACAGCAATARATCGCTGTGCATGGCTTTTGTGGCTCGAAATGCCTCGGAACTGCTGGAGCAACTGGAATTTACAACTGGGTATCTGGATGAAGATCACGAGCGTCGGTTGACGAATAAGGGCGGCGGTATGGTTCCGCCGTACGTGCGAGACCGGGTCTTTTATTCGCCGGAACCGTTGGGCGCAAAGGGTACTATTGCGTTTGTGTATCCTGGATCGGGCAATCAGTCCATGGGTATGGGTCGGGAATTATCTACCCAATGGCCGGAACTGTTTCGCAAGCAGGATCAGGAGAACGAATTTCTACGAAGCCAATTTCAGGCGAATGTTTTTTGGAATAGCGAGTCTCTTGCGGCGGTGCAGAAAAATCCCAAGGCAGCGCTTTTCGGTCAGGTAGCGTTGGGTACGATTACCAGYGATYTGATTCAGAGTTTYGGTGTGCGRCCCAAYATGGCRGTGGGGTACAGTCTGGGCGAGATGGCAGGGTTCTTTTCGTTGAAGGCATGGACAGACCGGGATGAAATGCTTCGCCGAATTAACGAGTCTACGCTGTTCACCGAAGATTTAGCTGGAGAATACAAAGCGGCGCGGAAGGCCTGGCAGGTCCCTAGCAACAATACGGTGGACTGGGCACTGGGCGTGATTGATCGTCCGGCAAAAGTCGTGCGGGCTGCTATGACGGATCACAAGAAAGTATATAACCTCATCGTGAACACGCTGCAGGAATGCGTAGTGGGCGGCGATCCGCATGCGGTAGAGAAATTGGTGAAGAAACTGGATTGCGAATTTTTTCCGCTCCACGGCGTGAGCACGGTTCACTGCGAGGTGGCCAAGGAAGTACAGGAGCCGTATCGCGCGCTTCACGTACTGCCTACCAACCCGCCTCGTGACGTACAGTTTTACAGTGGCGCCTGGGGAACGGCGTATAATTTGTCCAGTGACAGTGCGGCGGATTCAGTGCTGGCGCAAGCGTTGTATGGAATTGATTATCCTAAAGTGATTGAAGCGGCATACAGCGATGGGGCGCGGCTTTTTCTTGAAATGGGCCCCGGCAGTTCCTGTTCCCGCATGATTGGCGAGATTTTGGGTGACCGTCCTCATGTGGCGCGATCCATCAGTGTGTCGGGCCACGATGCGGTATCTACTGTGCTGCGGATGCTGGGACAACTGGTGGCAGAGCGCGTGCCGGTGGATTTGAGTGTGTTGTATGGTCAGGAATCGGTGGTATCGGCGTATCATCAGCCTGCGTTGAATCAGGAAATGCTCCGCGTGCCTATAGGCGGCGATGCGTTTGAAGTGGTGCTGCCGGGGCGGATGCCCGAGCCGACGGAGATGCCGTTGGAGGAAGCGATAGAAGCATCCGAATTTACGCCCGTACCAGCAAGCCCGAATGTTCCTCCTGTAATTGAACCTGCGTACATTCCTCCGGTGATATCTATGCCTGTTTTTGAAGAAGCAGCATTGTCGGCATCAACGGTATCGGCTGACCCTACTATGCATGCCTGGTCCGATTTGCTGAATAGTAAAGCGGAAGCTCACGAAGCCTTTTTGCGTGTATCGAATCATACGATGGAAACCCTGTCGCAAGCCCTGGCATTTCAGATGAAATTGGTGGAGCAGTATGCGGCTTCGGGGGGCGATGATACTGGATTAAAATTTGAAGTACCTGTGGCTCCGCCAACATACCCGGTTGAGATTGATACAGGAAATGGCGACCCCCTGGCATCGATTATTTCTGATGAACCTGTTGCGATGGATCGGGCGGCGTGTTTGGAATATGCACGCGGTAGCATCGGTGCGTCCATGGGTTCCGAGTGGGCGGCGGTGGATGCTCACCCTACGCGGGTGCGTCTTCCCGATGAACCGCTCATGCTGGTGGATCGTATTCTGTCGTTTCACGGCGAGGCCCGGTCCATGGGGAGTGGTCGCGTGGTGACGGAACACGATGTGCTGCCCGGCGCGTGGTACCTGGATTGCGGACAGATTCCCACGAGTATTTGTGTGGAGTCGGGTCAGGCDGATCTCATTTTGTCCGCGTATCTGGGCATTGATTTTGAAACACAGGGACTGGCGGTGTATCGGCTATTGGATGCGGTGGTTACTTTTCACCGGAGCCTGCCTGTGCCGGGCGAGACCATCCGGTTCGATATTCGCATTGAACGTTTTTTCCGACAGGGCGACACGTACCTGTTTCGATTTAATTATGACGCTACGGTGAAYGGCGAGCCGYTGTTGACCATGCGGAATGGRTGYGCTGGATTYTTYACYCGSGAAGAACTGGACGCGGGACAGGGCATYGTKAAAACGGARCTGGATCGGCGTCCCATGCCGGGWRTGAARCCGGAGGACTGGCGYGATYTGGCKCCCATGGCGGTGGAATCCTATAGTGATGCGCAAGTGGATGCGCTGCGTAACGGGGATCTGGCGGGATGTTTTGGTTCGTTGTTCGAGGGGCTGAATTTGCGTAATCCGGTGAGTCTGCCGGGGGGGCGCATGAAGCTGGTAGATCGCATTCTGGAACTGAATCCTATGGGTGGTCGTTTCGGGTTGGGAACCATTCGCGGCGAAATGGATATCCATCCCGACGACTGGTTTCTTACGTGCCACTTTGTAGATGATCAGGTGATGCCCGGCACGTTGATGTATGAATGCTGTCTGCACACGCTGCGGATTTATCTCATGCGCATGGGCTGGGTGGGTGAGACGGACGACGTGATATATGGTCCGGTGCCCGGCATATCGAGTCAATTGAAGTGTCGTGGCGAAGTGAACGAAGGCACGGACAAAGTGGTCTATGAAATAACCATCAAAGAGCTGGGATATAATCCCGCTCCCTACGCTGTGGCGGACACTCTTATTTTTGTGGACGGCAAACCTGCGGTGGAAATGAACAACATGGCCATCCAGATGACGGGGTGGAATCGAGAAACACTGGAGCGGTTATGGGCATCGAAATTGCCGAGTGCGGGTGGTTCACGCAAGCCGCTTTTTGATTATGACAGTATTTTGGCCTTTTCATCCGGTAAGCCTTCTGATGCCTTTGGCGATCGCTATAAAATTTTTGATGAGGAACGGATTATTGCGCGGCTGCCTCGTCCGCCGTATCAGTTCTTGGATCGTATCGTCGATATTAAGGCGGAACAGTGGGTGATGAAGGCCGGGGGCGAGATTGTGGCGGAATACGACGTGCCGCCTGACGAGTGGTACTTCACTGCAGGTCGCCAGCCCTACATGCCGTTTTCAATTTTGCTGGAAATAGCATTGCAGCCTTGCGGGTGGCTGGCGGGGTTTATGGGGTCGGCGTTGACCAGTGACGTGGACCTGCATTTTCGCAACCTGGGAGGCAGCGCGGTACAGTTGGCGCAGGTCACCCCGGATATGGGCACATTGTCTACGTGGGTGAAGTCCACCAGTGTTTCCAGTTCGGGTGGGATGATCATTCAAAACTATGAATATGAAATGCGATGCGGCGGTACGCTGGTCTACAAAGGCGACACCTACTTCGGCTACTTTTCCACGCAGGCGTTAGCGGATCAGATTGGCATTCGCGATGCGGTCTTGTATGAGCCGTCCGCCGGAGAATTGAGCGAAGCGGTGACGTGTTCGTATCCAAGAGAGACTCCGTATCCTGATGACATGATGCGGATGGTGGATGTGATCGAGGTGTATCTGCCTCAAGGCGGCACGCACGGACTGGGCTTCATTCGAGGCGGTATTGATGTGAACCCTGAGTCCTGGTTTTTCCAGGCACATTTCTATCAGGACCCGGTTTGGCCTGGATCGCTGGGACTGGAAGGGTTCCTTCAGCTTGCCAAGTATGCGGCTATGGAACGATGGGCAGTGGGCGATAATCCGGTTGTGGAGACGTTGGCTACGGGAACGAAGCACAGCTGGGTCTATCGCGGTCAGGTGATTCCAAAAGACAGTCGAGTGWCTATTGAAGCAAACATTAAACACATTGATGATGAAACGCAGACTATGGTGTTGGATGGGTATCTCTCTGTAGACGGTCGTGATATCTATCAGATGACCGATTTCGCGGTGCGGCTGTTGGAAGCGGGGGCGTAAGAGGGTATGCGGTATACGAAAGTGACCCTGGAATCATTGGGATATGAGCTGGCTCCGGTGGTGGTTACGTCTGATGAACTGGAAGAACGGCTGCAGCCGCTGTACGAAGCGCGGCGCATGTCTCCCGGTCAACTGGAAGCCCTGACGGGTATCGGCGAACGTCGCTGGTGGGAAGAGGGATATCTTTTATCGGAAGGCGCAGTGGAGGCGAGTCGAAAGGCGTTGGCAGGATCAAACGTAACCGTGAATGACATCGGCACCATCATTTATGCCGGGGTGAATCGGGAAAATTTTGAACCGTCTACGGCATGTCATGTTGCGGCGGATTTGGGTATTGGTGGTGCCACTTCGGTGTACGACATCAGCAATGCGTGTCTTGGCGTGTTGAGCGGTATCATTGACGTGGCGAATCAGATCGAGTTGGGTCAGATTCGCGCGGGACTGGTGGTTTCGTGCGAGACGGCTCGTGAAATTAACGATATTATGATTGAACGCATGCTGGAAGACACCAGTATGGAGATGTTCTCCCGGTCTATGGCTACGCTTACGGGCGGCTCGGGCGCGGCGGCGGTACTGCTTACGGATGGATCGTTTGGGGCGACCGGGCATCGGCTGGAAGGCGGAGTGACCTTGGCCGCGCCGGAACATCACGGTCTGTGTACATGGGGGCTGGCAGAGGAAAACGGGAGCAATGTACGGCAGTTGATGGTTACCGACGYGGTTTCCGTTTTGAAATACGGCGTGGCTCTGGGTGAAGAAACCTGGGCCGCATTTTTAGATGAGCTGGAATGGTCGGGAGATGAAATCGACAAAGTGATTTGCCATCAGGTGGGTAAGGCGAATCGGGATATCATCCTGAAGACCATCGGCGTTTCCGTTGACAAAGATTTTTCCAGCTATCCTTATCTGGGCAACATGGGTACGGTGTCAGTACCATTGACGGCGGCGCTGGCGGATGAGCGGGAGTTTCTGGAGTCCGGCGACAGAGTGGCGTTTCTGGGTATCGGCAGCGGTCTGAACTGCATGATGCTGGGGTTTGAGTGGTAGGCGATTTACAAATTTTGATTACTACAACGTAGGGGCATTTCTTGGTTTCACACGAACTATATCCTTTTGAAGGGCAATACAAAGACATCGGCGGGCATCGTCTCCATTATCTTGACGAGGGGAGCGGAGAACCGGTGGTGATGGTTCACGGTAATCCTACGTGGTCATTTTATTATCGCAATCTGGTGCTGGCACTGCGGGATCGGTATCGCTGTATTGCGCCGGATCATATTGGGTGCGGGTATTCGGATAAGCCTGGTGATGAGTCGTATAGCTATACCCTGGAACAGCGCGTGGCGGATCTGGAAGCCCTGCTGGACGGATTGGAGATAACGGAAAATATAAATCTGGTGGTACATGACTGGGGCGGCATGATCGGCATGGCATACGCCACGAAATATCCCGAGCGTATCAAGAGCCTGACCGTGCTGAATACATCGGCGTTCCAACTACCGGAAAGTAAATCATTCCCCTGGCCATTGTGGTTGTGCCGTACACCCTTGGGCGCATTTCTGGTGCGCGGATTCAACGGATTCAGCGCGGTGGCGTCCCATGAATGCTGTAAGCGCAATCCCATGTCCAAAGAGCTGCGCATGGCGTATCGCGCACCGTACAACTCGTGGAAAAATCGCATTGCTACCTTGCGCTTCGTGCAGGATATTCCGCTGCGCAAAGGGGATCCCAGCTATCCGGAAGTGCATCGGGTGGAGACCAGTGTAGGTGTGCTAACGGATAAACCCATGCTGATCTGCTGGGGACTGAAGGATTTTGTATTCGACAAACATTTTCTTGCCCGATGGGAAAAGGAATTTCCGAAAGCAGAAGTACATCGCTATGATGACTGCGGGCACTATATATTGGAAGACGCTTCGGATGAAGTGATTCCATTGATTCAGACGTTTCTGGATGGGAGGCGAATTAGCCATGGGTGAATCTTCTTCGAATATTGCGTCACATTTGCCTTTGATGGCGGCGTCCCATCCCGACACATTGGCTGTTGCTGTGCAGGGTAAGCGAAATAGGGATGGGAGTTTTCCTTACGCCGAGCTGAGCGCGCTGGAGTTGGATCGGGAGAGTAATCGGGTTGCCCGCGGACTTCGAGAAGCGGGTATCAAGCGGGGTATTCGCACGGTGCTCATGGTCACGCCGGGCATCGAATTTTTTGTCCTCACCTTCGCGCTGTTCAAGGTAGGGGCGATCCCCATTATGGTGGACCCCGGTATGGGCGTGAAGAAATTGAAGCAGTGCCTGGACGAAGCGGCACCGGAAGGATTTATTGGTATCTCCAAGGCCCATGCCGCTCGGGTGATTCTGGGCTGGGCAAAAGAGTCAAATCGTATTAACGTGACCGTGGGTCGTAAGTGGTTTTGGGGCGGTTACGGTTATGACGATGTGCGTTCCGGCGTGGATGGGCCGATCATGGCAGAAGTGGAATCGGATGAAATGGCGGCCATCCTGTTTACGTCCGGTAGCACGGGCATTCCCAAGGGCGTGGAATACACCCACGGCATGTTTCAGGCTCAGGTGGATGCGCTGCGTCGAGATTACGGTATTGAGCCGGGTGAAAAAGATTTAGCCACGTTCCCTTTATTTGCTCTGTTTGGTCCGGCTTTGGGTATGGGATCGGTGGTTCCGGATATGGATGCAAGCAAACCCATTACGGCGAATCCGGAACATATTATTGCAGCTATCCATGATTACGAAACAACGAATTTATTTGCGTCTCCGGCTCTGATTGAGAAAGTGGGACAGCATTGTGCTGCGCATGAAGTAACCTTTCCTTCTTTGAAGCGCGTTATTTCTGCAGGAGCTCCTGCCGATCCGGTATCGCTGGCGCGTTTCGGGAAATTGCTGGACGAAGGAGTGAGTATCTGGCCGTCCTATGGCGCGACGGAGTCCTTGCCCATAGCGCGTATTGCTCACCAGGAACTTATCGCGGATACGGCCGCAGCGACGGAGACAGGCGCAGGAATTTGTGTAGGTACACCGTTGGAAGCCATGGACGTGAAAATTATCGGTATTACCGACGAGCCTATACCGGAATGGCGTGAAGAATCGCGCAATGCCGTGGGCGAAATTGGGGAAATTTGTGTGCGGGGTCCGGTGGTTACCCGTTCCTATTATAAGCGGCCTGATGCTACGGAGTTGGCGAAGATACCTCTGTCGGATGGCAGCGGATTTTATCACCGTATGGGCGATGTGGGGTATATGGATGATAAGGGGCGGCTGTGGTTCTGTGGGCGAAAGACGCATCGAGTGGTGACCAAAACAGACATACTTTTCACAATTCCCTGYGAACGAATATTCAATACGCATCCTAAAGTGCATCGTACGGCRYTAGTRGGAGTGGGGCAGACYCCRGTKYTATGYGTGGARATGCTGCCTGAACATGGTAATCCAGATATRAARAATCTGGCAGACGAATTGAAAGCTATTGGYAAGGAGTATSAACAGACTTCGTCTATCGAAACATTTCTGGCRCATCCGGGTTTTCCTATGGACGTGCGCCATAACGCAAAGATATTCCGAGAAGAGCTGGCCCAGTGGGCAGCGAGCCGTTTAGTATGAAGATTCTGGTCACAGGGGGCGGCGGATTCTTGGGCAAGGCGCTGGTGCGTCGATTGTTGGACCGCGATGAYACGGTCCGGATTTTTGCCCGTGGTGATTAYCCCGAATTGCGTGAGTGGGGCGTGGAAACCCATCGCGGCGATCTTTCGGATTACGATGGTGTGCAGCGGGCAGTGGAAGGGTGCGACCTGGTTTTCCATATCGGCGCAAAGGCAGGCGTGTGGGGATCCTATAAAGATTACTATGCTACCAATGTGCTGGGTACCCAAAATGTAATTCAAGCCTGCCGTCAACATGGGGTATCCCGGCTGGTGAATACCAGCTCGCCCAGCGTGGTGTTCGATGGACACGATCAGAAAGGCTGTGACGAATCTGTTGCCTATCCAAAAAAATATCTGGCCCATTATCCCCGCACCAAAGCCATGGCGGAAGCGATGGTGATGGAAGCCAACGATACAAACTTATCCACGGTTTCGCTACGGCCCCATTTAATTTGGGGACCCGGCGACACGCAGCTCGTACCTCGGGTTATTGAGCGTGGAAAGGCAGGACGGCTTCGTATTGTAGGCAGCGGGCAGCAGCGGGTGGACGCGGTATATATCGACAACGCGGTGGAAGCACATCTGGCGGCAGCAGAGCGACTCGCACCGGACGTTGCGTGTGCGGGAAAGACATATTTCATTACGAACGACGAGCCTATGCCGTTTGCGTGGATACTGAACGCCATTCTGGAAGC
This sequence comes from Candidatus Hydrogenedentota bacterium, assembly GCA_002746185.1. Taxonomy (GTDB): domain Bacteria; phylum Hydrogenedentota; class Hydrogenedentia; order Hydrogenedentales. Next base: position 4,738 of record NVWG01000084.1, on the reverse strand, counting down.
GGGGGGCGAACCTCCTGTGCAGAAACGAATTTCTCCGGGGATGGCATACACGGTGGGTTGTGTAATGGAATTGGCTTATGGGCTGTCGCGGCGGGAAGAGGAGCCCATGATGACCCGGTTTGTGGCACGTCAATTAGCGACAGCGCATTGGTATTGTATCGAYGCCGCGAAGAATGATTTAGGGTATWCCCCGACTGTTASYATGGYSGAAGGAATGRATCGGYTGGCGGAATCGCTGAAAGTAGAATACAATTAGGACAAAATTGAAGGGAATATCTCTATGATTGAATCACAATTTCAGTCCTTGACGCATTTACTGGGGCACATGTTCAAGGCTCACCCTTGGCATGGCTTGTCTATCGGAAGTGAATTTCCGGGCGTGATCAATGCCTATATCGAGATCGTGCCCACCGATACAGTGAAGTTCGAATTGGATAAGGATTCAGGCCATCTGAGGGTGGATCGTCCCCAGCGTTTCTCCAATATTTGCCCTATGCTTTACGGGCTGGTACCGCAAACGTATTGCGGGGAGAAAATAGCGGAGTTTTGCCGGGACGAAACAGGCAGGCCAGATATTCAAGGGGATAACGATCCGTTGGATATTTGTATACTCAGTGAGAAAGATTTTTCCCATGGTGATTTTACGATGGAAGTTGTCCCTATCGGTGGACTTCGTATGATCGATGGGAATGAGGCAGACGACAAAATTATCGCGGTGCTTCGAGGTGATGCGGCGTATGGACATTGGACTGATATTTCAGATTGTCCTACCCCCATGATAGATCGGCTTATACATTATTTCCTGACCTACAAAGACGCGCCGCACGAGTCGCCGAAAGTGTGTGAGGTGGATGCGGTGTATGGTGCGGAGGTGGCGCACGATGTGATTCGTCGAAGTCAGCAGGATTACCACGACACGTTTCCGGATTTGGAGCAGATGTTGAATCTTGCGTTGGGCGGTCATGGTTGAGGAGACACGATTGCTCTCTATGGTGTATGATGGGCGTTTCTGGAGGTAGTAAGTGAATCAACGCGAATACACTTTCCGCATGGATTTCATGCCGGTATTTTTATTTGTCTACATCGTAGGGTCTGTGCTGGGCGCGTTAGCCATCGTGTCGTGGGTTAGTCTTGATCCTGGCCTGGACGTAGAGCGAAATGTCATGTTGGAGACGGTGGGTTTTTATATCATGTTGTTTTCCCCGCCTTATTCCATATTATGTGCTGTGGTAATGAACCGTTATTTCACCTATATCGTAAGTGAGGATGGGATACGCGGTCAGAACCTGCTGGGTAAATCGCAATTTGTCCCCTGGAAAGCCATTCGTCAGATCAATCCCATCCATATTGGCAATCTGCGCTATGCACGTATCGTTTCGGAGACGGAAAAGCTGCCGCTCTGGTTCCCGTTATTCCTCAATGACGAGAAGATTTTCGCTCGTAGTCTTCAGGAACTCGCTCCGGAAGGTAATGCCATTCGGATTGTGGCGAATAGGTAAGGTGAAAATTTTAAGCAGCCTTGCCTGAATTACTCCTTGGCTTGGGCTACGTCTATGGCCCATTGGGTGAAGAGACGTACGCCATATCCGGTGGCATGGTTCGGGTCTAAGTAAGAGATGTGTTTTCCGCCCCACGCCGTGCCGGCGATGTCTACATGTGCCCAAGGGGTGTCGCCCACGAATCGTTTGAGGAATGCCGCAGCGGTGATGGCGCCCGCTTCGCCTCGGGGACCGATGTTACAGATGTCCGCATGGGTTCCGTCCACCAGTTTTTCGTAGTCGGGCCAAAGCGGCAATTGCCAAATGCGTTCCCCGGAAGCGAGGGCTGCTAACTCCAGATCGCTGACCAAGTCGTCGTTGTTGGCGAAGACTCCGGCGGCGTAGTGGCCTAGGGCGACGACACAGGCTCCAGTCAACGTGGCGGCATCGACGATGGCGCCGGGTTTATATTTTTCTACGGTATACGCCAAAGCATCAGCCAGAACCATACGGCCTTCCGCATCGGTATTGTGGACTTCCACGGTCATGCCGTTGTACATTTTGATGATATCGCCGGGTACGTAGGCACCTGCGCCTGTTTTATTTTCGGATGTGGGGACTGCGCAGACTACGTTGACGGCGGGCTTCAACTCGGCAATGGTTTTCATAGCACCCAGCACGGCAGCAGCACCCAGCATATCGAATTTCATTTCTTCCATGCCGTCGCCGGGCTTAATACTGATGCCGCCAGTATCAAAGGTGATGCCTTTGCCCACCAGCGCAATGGTGTCTTCCGCGTCGGGATGTTTGTATTCCAAAATGATGAGGCGAGCTTCTTCGGCACTCCCTGCGGATACGCACAGGATCCCGTTCATGCCCAATGTATTCATTGCCGCTTCATCGAAGATAGTGCAGTCCATGCCTGTTTCTTTAGCCATGGATTCGGCTTGGGCGGCCAAGGCGGTAGGCGTGAGATCGTTGGGCGGAATATTTCCCAGGTCCCGCGCCCAGTTCACGTTCTTACAGGTGATAGCAGCACGAGCGCACCCTTCACGTAAATCGACCAGGTTTTCTTCCGACGCGGTCATGATGGTGATGTCATCAATGAGGACGGGCGGATTCTCGGACRGGGTTTTGTGCGCAATGTAGTCATATTGCCCCAGCATGATACCTTCGATGAACGCTTCCACGGGGATGGCTTCGTTGGCTGTAACATCCAGGACGAGTTGAGAGCAGCGCTGTACTTGGGCAGCTTTCGCAACTTTCCCGGCGCATCGACGCAGCACTTCCGCGTCGAAGTCTTCGTGGCTGCCCAAGCCGATGACGATAGCCGCGCCGTAGGGGCTGTGGGGCGTGGGATCGGTGTAGCATTCCTGCGCCTTGCCCGTAAACACGCTGCGTCCGTGGAGAGCCGTGAGGGTTTTCGTGTCGGCTTCCGTGAGGATATTACCCAGCGCGAGATCGGTATCTTCGTATATGGGGATGACCAAGGCAGCTTCCGGTTCTAGTGCAATTTGACCTTGGGGGATGACGTGGATTTTCATGGATTACCTTTCGGGTTTGGGTGTGCGTTACAGAGCGGCTGGGGCGAGTACGTCGCCGTAAAGCCAATGTCCGCTGGCAGCATTGATTTTCATGCGGACCATATCGCCGATTTCCAGCGTGTCGGATTCGATGGACACGGGACGATACCCGCTAGTGCGTCCGCTCATGCAGCCTTGTGTTTTGATGCTGGCACTGTCGATGAGTACGTCCTGTTCGGTGCCGATATATTTTTGAATGTCTTCTTCATGGATTTCTTTTTGAAGGTTGATGAGACGTGCCAGGCGATCTTCTTTCACTTCGCGAGGTACATCGTCGGGTAATTGGGCTGCCTTGGTCTTGGGGCGCGGCGAATATTTGAACGGGAAGACCTGGGAATAACGAACGTGGCGAACTACATCCATAGTCTGCTGGAATTCCTCTTCCGTTTCCGTGGGAAAGCCTACGATGATATCTGTGCTTAGTTCCAGATCAGGGTTAATGGATTTCATGTAGGCCATCTTATCCAGATAATCTTCAATAGTATGCCCTCGATGCATGTCTTCCAGCAAGCGATTTGCGCCAGATTGAAACGGCAGATGAAGCTGGTTAGCAATCCGGGGCCGTTCCGCCATGAGATCGGACAGGGTATTGGTCCAGTCGTTGGGATGGGGCGACGTGAACCGGATGCGCTCCAGACCGTCCAGTTGAGAGAGTTCAACCAGCAAATCGTGGAAGCCGAAACCCGCAGCGTTGTAGGAGTTCACGTTCTGGCCCAGGAGCCAGATTTCTTTCGCGCCGTTGGCGATGAGGGATCGGGCTTCACGGAGAATGTTTTCCGATTCCCGGCTCACTTCCCGACCCCGCGTATAAGGCACCACGCAGAAGGTGCAGAAATTATCGCAGCCCTTCGTGATGGAGAGATACGCCTTGCAGCCTTCCACGTAGCCGTTTTCTACCCATTCCTCGGGGATGAAATTCTGGACGCGCCGCTCGTGGGGCTGCCACTTGGTCATGAGGACCCGCTCGCCGTCTTTCACACGCTGGATCATGTCGGGGAGATTGAACAGGTTGTCCGGTCCGAACACCATGTCCACGGATTTTTCCCGGCGCAAAATAGCCTCGCCTTCCTGCTGCGCCACACACCCGCCCACACCGATGATAAGGTCAGGTTTGTTGATCTTCATGTCGCGCCATCGACCCAACTGACTGTAAACTTTGTTCTCCGGATTATGYCGCACMGARCACGTATTSACSAWRACCARATCMGCWTCCTTRGSCTCYTCCGTCATGKCATAGCCCTCCGCAACCAGCAGACCCGCCATACGCAAGGTGTCGTGCTCGTTCATCTGGCAGCCGTAAGTTTGTATGAATGCTTTTTTCATGATGCTCGCCGGGTTCGGGGTTGTTTCGATACGTGACGGTTAGTATACCGTCTGCTGACGAAGTGTATCAAAGCGCAAACCTACTCCACATTGGTAATAATCGGGTCGCCGGGGTGGTCGATGTTGAAGAGGCGATAGAAATCGGAGAGGATGCGGAAGGTGAGCCCCCAGATGGTGTAGTCCTGGTAGGTGAATGAGGGGAACTGGTTGCTGTCCGGGTCGAGATGGAAGGTATAGGGTCCCACGTTTGCCGGGTCCGCCATGAATTGGAGGGGTACCCACACGGTGTTGGCTACTTCGTAATTGTGGGTGAGKGCTGGCGGGTCGGGGTGGTAGAAAACGAAGGGGGACACG
>NVWG01000083.1 GCA_002746185.1 Candidatus Hydrogenedentota bacterium | reverse complement strand
CTGGCCGGGATCGCGCGGACCTGGTTCTCGGCCAATTGAAGCCTCTCGAGCGTGGCAACTGCCTGTCCAGCGGCTAAGATCAGTTCATGGATGCCACGCTGGAAGACAACGCGCTGTCGCTGCTGCGCTGCCCTCGCTCGGGCGAGACGCTGGTGCAGCAGGAAGCGGAGCTGGTCTCGGCCTCTGGCGAGCATCGTTATCCGATCAACGCGCAGGGCATCCCGCTGTTCGCCGGCGAGTACTGCTCCGAGGATGCGCGGCGTCAGCAGAGGCATTACGATGCGGTGGCCGAGGGCTATCTGGAGAACCTGGAGTATCCGCATACGGTGGTCTACTCGGACTACCTGCACCGCGCGCTGGTCGAGGCCTGCGGCCAGACCTCGCTGGGCCAGATGGCCGAGCTCTGCTGCGGAAAGGGAGATGCGATCGAGCTGGTTGCCGGCCTCTATAGCTTCGGTCTGGGACTCGATATCTCGGAGGAGATGCTCGCGCGCGCGGCCCGCGATGCTGGCGCGACCCGGTTCTGCATGGGCGCGTCATGGCGGGATGCTCCGGAGAATGAACAGTTCGATCAGGTCGTGGAAATGGTCAAAGGTGTACGCGAGATGGGTATGGAAGCATGCTGTACCCTGGGCATGCTCACACCGGACCAGGCTCAGCGTCTCGGCGAAGCAGGACTCACCGCGTACAATCACAATCTGGATACCAGTCCGGAATTTTACGATCAAGTCGTCACCACGCGAACCTATCAGGAACGCCTCGATACCTTGAAAGAAGTGCGGGACGCAGGCGTGACATTATGCACCGGCGGCATCATCGGTATGGGCGAGACAATAGATGATCGCATGTCCATGCTCGCCGTGCTGGCAAGCCACGATCCCCACCCCGAGTCCGTACCCATCAATCTGCTGGTACGCGTACCCGGCACACCTATGGCGGATCTCCCCGACATTGATTCCTTCGAAATGGTGCGCATGATCGCCACGGCCCGCATCGCCATGCCCAACAGCCGCGTTCGATTTGCCGCAGGTCGTACAGGCTTGGCCCACGAAACCCAGGCACTATGTTTCATGGCCGGAGCCAATTCCATCTTCACAGGCGACAAACTTCTCACAACCCCGAACCCAGGAGAAAACGCCGATGCCCAGCTCCTGAAAAAATGCGGGCTAAAACCGGAGACAGCGGTAGTATAGTATTGGTGGCTGATTATCAAGCCAAACGGTAACGAATAAACATGAACTACTGGAGCATACAATGCAGTCCAGTCATAGTAGTAAATTTCTGAAAAATAGTTCGATCCGAACGCTGCTCCTGCGCAGCATTCTGATAATACTGACCATCGTTGTTCCTTTACTTGTCTACAAATTTACAACATCGACACTGGTTAAAATCGACGAACGTGCCGAGCAGACTGAAAAAGAGAACCGAGAGCAGGAAATCCTGGAAAGACTTACTAATCCCAAATCCGGTACCACGCCTGAATTGATAGCTGCCCTCGATATCGGCATGACAGGCAAGGAAGTTCAGAGTACCCTTAAATACCCCTATCGTCTGGAAATAGAAATGTTCCCTTATAACCATACCTATCATGGACTTGATTGGTTCTCAAAAGATATCGCTATTAAAGGGTTCGGCTATGTTCAGGCCGTGTTCATCGAACGACAACTGGTGGGTATTGGCAGTCTGGATTCAAATGTTGGACGGATATGTGGCGGCTGCCTGGAGGACATGCTCCTAGGAGAGCGTCCAAGGCAAAATGGATTGCCCTATCACGTCGACGGAAAATGTCCCGTATGCGGATCAGAGAAAGTCGTTCCATTTGGATCACGATGGGCGAGATACAACAATTCAAAAAACATCTGCTGCAATGTCAACGTGCCCATGTTCCCCTACTTATAACCCATAGATTCCCAAATCCTCCTACCCATACTCCTCTCTATATATAGACAAGCTCGTTGCACGGCCCGAACCGGAGGGTTGATGACTCTGTGCGGGAAACAATAGGTCTGAGAAGTTTCAAGCCTATAAACAAAGGTGTTTCTTACTTCTAGAAAAATAACCCCCCTGAAAAGATCAAGAGGGGTATACTTGTGAGTCATTGAAGATGCGCAGCATCTGATGGTTTCTTTTGGCTCCACCTTTTCTTTTTCCAAAGAAAAGGTGGAATCGTTTACTCAAAAGTAATCACACCCCGGGCATTTTCGCCTTTGATWAGCGCTTCGAATGCCGCCGGAGCTTCATCGATGGTATAGGTATTCGTGATCATCCCTTCCAGATCCAGCTTGCCCTCTTTATAGAAACTGAGCATACGAGGAAAATCCACGGGAGGATTGGAACTGCCGTACATGCACCCGCACACTTCCTTCGCCTTGAGAGAAAACGTAAGGGCATTGAAACTCAACCGTTCCTTCGGATTTCCCAGACCCACCATGATGGTCTTCCCGCCGTTACGCGTGATAGTGTATGCCAGTTCCATCACCGCCGGAATGCCGATAACTTCGAAGGCGTAATCCACACCCAGCCTATCCGTGAGTTTCTTTACATTGGGTACCGTGTCGTCATCCGCAAGTATACCGTCCGTAGCACCGAAGCCCTTGGCCATCTCCAGTTTCTCCGGCGACTTATCAATAGCGATAATCGTTTTCGCCCCGGCGATGCGTGCGCCCTGAACGACGGACAATCCCACGCCACCGCACCCCAGCACCGCTACCGTAGACCCGGGTTGTACATCCGCCGTATTGAGTGCCGCACCCACCCCGGTGGTCACGCCGCATCCCACCAACGCACCGACTTTCAGATCGATGTCATGGTCGATGGGCACCAAACTGATGGACGGTACCACGGCATATTCCGCCATGCAGCCCAGGGCGTTCATACAACCCAGTTCTTCACCGTTCTGCGTCACCCGACTCGTGCCGTCCAGTTGGCGGCCCAGGTTCACTTTATTCGCTTCAAGACACAAATACGGCTGACCTTTTTKMMAKAANWCRCAYTCSYGRCANWMASGRKWSWARAGNYRRWATYACATGRTCGCCRGGYTTCAMSKWSKTWACACCRKCRCCAAYTTCSYSMACAATACCCGCGCCCTCATGTCCCACGAGGATAGGAAACTGAGCAGGGATCGTACCGTTAATAATAGACAGATCCGAATGACACACCCCTGCCGCCACAATTTTCACCCTCACCTCATTCGCCTGAGGCGGTGCCAAATCCACTTCTTCCACGCTAAACGTATTGAAATCCCGAACAACAACGGCTTTCATTATATGCATTCTCCGATAGGTAGGTTTAACTGAATTGTGAATAGATCATGGTAGACGGCAAGGGAAGGGAAATCAAGATTTTGGCGGAATCGATCAGTATCGAAAGTCAGTGGCTGATCATATTGTCAGGCCATATCCGACCCTTGTAGCTCAGTCAGTGATTTACTGACACCCTCATACACGAGCGATAGCGACCGATATAGARACAGCCCAAATATGGGCAGTGAATACCCTACTACATCGCCGATGAAGGGCGGATCGGTTAGAAGAATGGCATAAAATACTATCAAGATTAGGCAGAACGGAGGGTAGTTTTTTGTGAATCTGAGGAAGGCTGAAAGATTGCCTAAACGCCCCATTATGTCCAACGCCACATCCATTGCCAATTCTTTTTCACGGGCAGTAATTATCTTTACCTGCCAGCGCGCAAGCACGAACGCGAACAAGATGGACATCAAGAGAGTCGCATTGAACATAGCGATTTCTCTAAATAGAAAATATTGTATCGACTCCGGGATGTACCCCAGACCTTTTAATACCCATTCCTCGTGTAGTTTAGGATCTTCNGAATCTAAATACTTATTACAAATCTCGTATTTTTGACCCACAAAAATTGCCGCCATGCCGAAAATCGCAAAGAGATAAATTATCGGCAGAATTAGACACCAAATTCTCGGATGCAAAATTCCTGCTCTAAATATCGCCAGCTTTATTCTTGACTGTAACATCGAATTCCTATCGCTAAAGCACAATCTCTACTAAAGCATACGTAGGCTCTTATCGGTATTCAAAGGTTCGGCCTTCTCCTCATGTCACACCTGCACCTGCCCCCTCCCGTTTTGCTACAATACCGCCATGAAAACTTACGGATTAGACGATATTTTGGATTTAGWAATCGTGGGCGTGGGACCTCCCGCGCTGGCGGCGTTGCATGATGCGGAAGCCGCTGGACTGTCAGCCGTGGGTATCGACAAAGGCCCGGTATGCGGCGCGCTGATGCATCATCCAGTGTATATGCGGTGGTTTTCCACGTATGACAAGCTGGAGCTGTGCGGATTTCCTCTGCTCATCAACGAGAAAAATCCATCCCGCCAAGAATACCTGAAATACTGTCGCACCTTCGCCCGACACCATAAACTCAAAATCAACACCTATCGCGAAGTAACGGAAGTGGAACGGGAAGGCGATCTGTTTCTCATTCATGCACGGGATCGCTTTGGCCGCACATCCACTTGGCGCGCACGAAACGTAGCCCTGGGCACGGGATTTTATGACAGCCCCCGACCACTGAATGTGCCCGGTGAGGATCTGCCCCACGTTTCCCATCGTTATTCCGAACCCCATGCCTACGCAGATCACAAGGTCGTCGTAATCGGTTCCGGAAGTTCCGCAGCGGAAATAGCGCTGGACCTGTGGCGGGAGCATACCGACGTGGCACTGGTTATGCGGGGCAAAAAATTTCACACCAAGTTCTGGGTAGAACCGGATATCGAGAATCGCATCAAGGAAAAATCCATCACCTGTTATCGCGGCGCGGAAGTGGAGGAAATTCATCCCGACAACGTAGTGATTTCAGGCGGGGATGGTCGCCGCGTGGAGATTCCCTGCGATTTCGTACTGGCCATGACGGGCTACGAACCGGATACATCTATGATTCGGGATCTGGGCGCGACCATGGATGACGAGAAGARCAAGCCCATACTCACCACTGGGCTGGAGACCACAGTAGAAGGCCTATACATCATGGGTACACTGTGTTCCGGCATAGAATCAAACGTGGTGTTCATCGAAAACAGCCGCGACCACGGCCAGAAAATCGTCGCGGATATATTGACCCGGCGCGGCGAACCCGTGCCAAGCACTACCGGGAACGGAAAGTAAGCGCCCCGGAAATCAGCGAGTCTCACTGGTGCTCTATCGGGGTGCAAACTGCAACCCGCCCAAATCAAACACAAGTAAACAATCTACTTCGCCACAGGAGCAGCATCCGCTGGCGGACTAGGCGCAGCAACAAGTTTATCGCGCAGAAGAACGAAGAATCCCACTACCATCACAAAGCCTTGCGTGCCCCAGAAGATATACGTAGCCGTCCAGATGCCCTCGGTAAATCCATAGCTGTGAAGACCCACGCCAAGCAGGTTCACGCCCCACCATGAAAAACCGATAACGCAACCGGTGAACAGCGCAGCGATATGGAAACCCATCTGTTTGATRTARCCGCMCATRCGTGCGTGAAGCATGGCAAGCTGGCATACACAGATAAGCGCCGCGCCATTTTCCTTCGGGTCCCAGCCCCAGAAACGACCCCAGCTGTAGTTCGCCCAGATACCGCCCAAGACGGTCCCAATGAAAGCGAAGAGGAGCCCAAAGCAGGTTACCCCATAAACCATGCGGGTCATACCACGATAAAAAGCCGGGTTGTCTTTACGCCAATTGAACAGGCGCCCCAGAATGTACACATGGGAGATCCCTGCAGCTAGCATGCCGGCAGCATAGCCGATGTTGATGATGGTCACATGGGTAGCGAGCCAGAAATTCGTATCCAGAACAGCAACCAAACTGGGCATCGTATCCTGCTGATTCAAAATTTCATAACGGCTGGCGAGAAATAACCCCAGTGCCCCCAGGAAAGCTGCCACCGAAAGGGCGATACGCTGACGGTTCACCCATTCAATAAAGAGTGCCACTATCACGGCTACGGCAGCAATGAACAGTATGGTTTCGTAAAGGGTAGATACAGGCGGACGACTGCGAATGAYGCTTCGAATCACAATGGCTAARGTTAGCAGTACACAGGGAATCACAACCGAGATAACTGTAGCGCGGGTAAGCCAGATGTTATTCGGACGAAGCCACAATAACGCCGCAATTATAAAACTCAAAACGAATAGGTACTGAGTATAAACCAGAATCTTGGATTTATAATACGACACTTCCATCGGAACTTTGCTGTACTCACCACGGGCCGTCGTMGTCTCYACRGAGAGCTTACTGAATGCTGCCAAGCTCTGCTTGAAGGCAAGAGGATTATCCGTAGTACGCGCCATGCCTTCCAGATAACCCAGCATAGCAATTTCCGCAGCATCAAGAGTCACCGAAAACATACTCTCCACCATCCCCGCCGGGGAATWYCAYKCCWTMKTTKSCMMWWCMRSMRGMGGMAWSAGYAGAAGTGCTTTTGCCGTAGCCCCAGCTATATCCATAGGCCGAAAAAACGCTTCAAACCCATCGATCTCGCCTTGAAACTGTTCCGCTCCATTTTCCTGGGAGACTTGCCGTAAGGCTGCAATAGCGTTACGCAGATCCGATCCTTTTTCCAAAGCGCGGCTCAACGTAATATCTGTTTCACCGGGGAAAACTTTTTCACTGAGAATAGCGCTCCCAGAAATCACAAACGGTTCTTTGGTGAAATCAAAATAGTGAACCAGTCCTTCAAATTCGAACATACTTTCCGCCAGCGACAGCATCATACTCTGCTCATAGGATCGTTCCGTCCGATCAATCGCGGCAGCCTCCTGGGCTCGACGGAATAATTCTTCCCGTRCAGGCAGCAGCTCGTTATAGCTGTACCTATCCCGCTGATTCTCATGTCGCTCCGCGCCTATAGTGGTCACCATATCCGCATTATCGATAATGAAGATGGGATAGCTCTTTGCTATTTCCGGGTAGAACAGACAATCCAGCATCCACTCCACAGGAGACAATTTCTCGCTACGTTCCGCTTCCGTACCATCCTCTTTCAACGGAATATAACTGCGCTTACCGTTGATGCGGAGCATGGCGAACTGAGCAACAGTATCCAGCGGTTTAACCCGACCCCCATCCAGGATAGGTAGTTTCTCAAACGTGGCGATGGTGTCTTCGTCCCATTTTCCCGCGCTGTATTGCGATACAGCAGACGCCACATCAGACACAACCCAAAACAACGTCAATGCGATAAGTAAAAGAGTCCTGTGCTTCATGTCGTACGCCTCCTGCTCTCAGCTTTCATATAGCTTAATAATTTTTGACCAAAGTGGAGCAACATACCTATGCTGACAATAATACAAGCGTACAAGGGTCCCTGATCCGCCGGATTACGCACCACGGAAAAAACGGAGAACACCGGATTGCCCCGCATCGAAGAYTCCCGCCCCCACGAGGCTTGGAAAAACGTATACCCCTTATGGCGCAACGGATGATTCATCCAAATTCGGATGACATCCTTGTTTCCATTCTCCGTTTTTGTCACGTAACTTTCATAACTCGCCGCCATAGTTGTCCCGGCATGCAGTTCGTGAATAAACTCGTCCAGCGTAATGGTGAACGGCACGACCCAGCGTTTCCTGCTCAAATTGATGGACCAATCTTTCCCGTCGCTGGTAACCGTTAACGGCTCCTGGCTCAGTCCCCACAAGATTCCTTCTGTAACATCGCCCGAGGCCTTGTCCGTGATGGTCACATAATACCCCGGCACATTCATTTCCGCTTCTTGCTCCGGTTCCAAACTTCTCAAGTAATATCCGTCCACCACTTTTTTCACACCGGTAATATGCGGACCCGCTATCATGGGCACAGTGTTTTTGTGGTAGCTGCTTACTGCCACATCGAAGGGCAGTTCGTCTGTATAGAACGTACGCGACTCCCGATCATCCAAATCCTTGATGGCGGAGTCGGCAATCGTCAGAAAGTCATCCAGAGTTCCAAAATCACCGATTTCAATCGTCCAGTCATAATAGCTGGAAAATTCCGAAGAGGTCTGTCCTTCAAAGAGGCGCATATTGCCACGCTCGGCATAATGAAACGTAATCGCGCCGCTGATAAGCAGCACAGCGATACCAGCGTGAGTAATTAAAATTCCCACCGTGCTTTTATCTTTCCGTATACGGATGAACCCCCCGCAAAGCAGATTCACCGCCAGGAGAGCCATGATGAGATACGCCCCAGGTAAGGGGATTACCAAAGGACCCATACGATGCATCACTATCATGGAGTCGAAATACATTTTTTGGGCTTCGTGCAAACCATGATCCACTTGATAAAAAGTACCAAAGAGAATAACGAAAAACATCAGAATCAGCAAAACAACAGCCATGCCGAACGACGCAAAAAGCTTAAATAGTAAAATAAATGGATTCATATATATTATTCCTGTTCCAGTGACGCACAAAACTGCTTAAAGGCTTCCCATTGGCCTTGAACCGTACTGGTGGGTCCCACCAGCTTGATAAAGAGACTCTCGGTTTCCGTTTCCACCGAAGCACCCAACAACATGGCATCAGCTATATTAGCATTACCCATTCCGACGTACGTCCCTTGAGCAATGAGCATAGGTGCTTCCTGACCTAAAATTTCGAGTTTGGGCTGTAAATCCAATTCAGACTCATCCAGAGGATCGGAGCCGATCTGTTTCAACCACCGATTAAAATTCGATAACCGTCCGCCGCCGCTGCCGCCCAAAATAACCACGTAACATTCTGYATCCCGATTTTCTCCCACAGCAAATGTCACAAGCCGCATGGAAGARGGRTGATTTACAAACGTCCAGTCATCAGGAATTTCCCAGCTGAAACCATGCCCGCTGGTAAGAGGCTCCATGGGTTCCGGAGSAGCTGCGGCCGGAGCAGCTGCAGCAGGCGACGCATCATGAGAATGCCCCGTTCCGTCATGCAGCGAATCTACAAATTGTGCAAAACTATTCAACTCACCTTTTACCAATTCGCTAGGGCCTACCATCTTGATGGTAACCAGATTATCCGACATCTCCAGGATAGCGCCCAAAAGATGATACCCCTCATTAACCTGACCCTGCATACTGGTGAAGGTACCGCTGAAGTTTACCAAAACCGCGTTGATGCCCATGATAGGTACTGTAGGCAATCCTCTCACTTCGTCAGGAGTGTAATCATCCAATCCGAGTTGGCCGCGCCAGCGATTCAAATTCACAGCCACTCCACCGCCGCCACCAGGCAATATACTCACATAACATTCAATTTCGCTATTAGGCCCCAGAGTAAAGTTGATGCTTCGAAACTGAGAAACCGCTACTTCCGTCCAACCCTCCGGCACGTCGTAATGAAACTGAGATCCATTTGACGAAGTCTGTGCGTTTTGTGTAGGACTTTCGGTAGGCACAGGCGGAGCTGCCAGGATAAACCGTTCGGCACTGGTGGCATTAGGCTTGTCAGGCGGTCGATATTCAGATCGTTCCAGCGTATCCGTCATCTCCACACGATCAGCTGGACCGCACGCCGCCAGAATCATAATCAAATACGCTATACATACCGAGAATAACAAAGTTCTCATTTTGTGTAATCCTTCGCGGGTAATCGAAAGGGAACGTGAATATCAGCCGATAAGTATACGGCTTTCAGAGGATTAAGGTCAATTTCATTCTCCGTATACAACCCACGCACCCCGAATTGGTTCCCCGCATGTCCCATAGTACCAACACCGCTGCTGCCCCGAAAATGCCTGGATTTCCTAAAGATCGTATCGGTTGTGCCGATACTATATATACAAGGTTGAGACAAGGAGGTCGAGACCGGGTACACTGACAAGGATGTCAACACAATTGAATCGGATTTCGCGGATTCCCTCTGCGAAACCGAGATGAGAATGGGGCCAAATCCCATTCTCTGACAATGCGGATGCGTACCGGAGGTGTCTATCCCACACCACGCGGCCGGCAAACATCCGAAAGTAATTCCTCCATGAGTGCGCCATGATGTCCCTAACATCGTGGCGCGCTTACTTTTTGCCCACCTCCCCACATAAACACGTTCGCACATGTATGCAATATCCATGTATACTACCTATACGAAAGGGGGATACCCGGTATGCAGTATTACCGGGTAACAGACCGTATGCACGATTCCGCGCTATTAAGCCAAATCGCCATCCTGTTCGGTATGGCCCTGGTAGTCGCCTGGGTGTTCCGCGTAGCCAGGGCACCATCCATCATTGGTTTCCTGTGTACAGGTATGGTCATCGGCCCATCCACCTGGGGGCTCATCGAACAGGAATCCGTAGAACAGTTCGCAGAAATCGGCCTCGTCCTGCTGTTGTTTACCGTGGGACTCGAACTGTCCCCCGCACCCCTCATGCGACTCGGTGCCAGTCTCGTAAAAGCCATGGTGATTCAGGTGGGCGTGGTCATGGTTCTGGTCACAGGCATCCTCCTCGCATTCGGGGATCTGCCCCTGCGCGGTGTTGCATTAGTCGCCGTTGCCCTTTCTCTCAGCAGTACCGCCATCGTTCTGAAACAACTAAGCGATCGCGGTGAACTCCAGTCCACCATCGGAAATATAATTACCGGTATCCTGCTCTTACAAGATGTATTTGTCATCGCGGTCATGGTCCTGCTTCCCATAATCATAGCCGGCGGAGATTTGGGCAACCAGCGAAACCCTGCCTTCGCGATTCTCGAATTCGCAGGACTCATCGCTCTCACCTTCGCCGCCCGTAAATTTCTCCCCTTCATTATCACGCAGATCATTCGCCACGGAGGCCAGGAACTCACCACATTATTTGCCGTACTCATGGCCTGCGGCGGAGCGTGGGTCGCCCAAATGGCTGGCTGGCCGCCTGCGCTAGGAGCTTGTATCGCCGGCCTGTTGTTGGCCAGCGCAGACATTCGCCACCAGCTCGTAGCGGAAATCATCCCTTTCCGCAATGTGTTCAATGCCCTATTCTTCATATCCTTGGGCATGACCGTGAACATGGATTCCGTATTCCAGCACGGCCCGTTACTCGCWGCGGCTGTCTTCTTTACCGTACTCTTYAAATTCATCGTCGCYGCYRGCGCGGTGCGCATCGCCGGGTGGCCTTGGCGCGTCGGTATCCAAGTCGGTCTGGGCCTCGCAACCGTAAGCGAATTCGGGTACATTCTGGTCGTGGAGGCCTGGCGCGGYGGCCTGCTGCCCGATGCGTTTCTGGATGGRATTGTGGGCTACACCGTGGGCACCATGATTGTTGGCTCGATTCTCTTTCCTCTGGGATCGCAAATCGCTGGCAAAATCTCGGTGCTCCTTAAAGACGAAGTTGTTGAGCCCGATTCCGCCACTTCTAGCATGGAAGAAGACCTGGATGGCCATGTCATCATCGTCGGGTACGGTATAAACGGCGAGAACTTGGTGGACGTATTGACATCCACACATATCCCCCACTGCGTCATCGAAATGAACATGAGTTTAGTACATCGCGCACGCAAGGCCGGTGCTTCGGTCATTGTAGGGGACGCCACACGGTTAACCATCTTGCACCACGCGGGCATCGACCGTGCCCGCGCCGTAGTAGTAGCTGTAAACGATCAGGATGCCACGCGGCGAGTGGTCTCGCAGTCGCGACATATTCGCTCCGACATCTTTATCGTAGCGCGCACGTACTTTGTCGGTGAGCTGGAACCCTTAACAGAACGGGGCGCAAATATCGTAGTACCGGCGGATCTGGAAGCATCGGTGAAAATTTTCTCCCATGTGCTGGAAGAATACGACGTACCCAAAAATATTCTGGGTGCTCAAATCGCGGCAGTACGTGCAGGCGGCTACGGAGTGCTGCGCGGCAAGTCCAGCAGTTCACCGGAGAGTCTGGAGGATCTGCTGAAGGTGATTCAACTGACAGCAACACAGACTTTCTACGTGCCGGAACATAGCGCTGCTAGCGGCAAGAGTATCGCGGAACTGAATCTGCGCCAAGAAACCGGAGCCACGATTATCGCCGTCGTACGGGATCGAGAACCCAATACCAATCCACCTGCGGACCTGGTGTTATGCGCATCGGATGTACTGGTGCTGGTGGGTTCACACGAACAGCTTCGCTTGGCTCGTAAGCTGATGGAGGTGACTTCCCACTTGTCGCCGTCCAAACCAGCAGATACCAAGGACCCATAAAAAACGCGCCCCGCCGKGCCATCACACACCGACGGGACGCTGAACGTGTGGTGTTTGCACACCGGATAGGATTGGTTAATCGGTGGAGATGGGTTTTTCCTTGGCGGCATCATAGCTGGCAGCCAAGGCTCCGCGCATCTGTATAGTCTGCTCGTGCCCGTTATTATTCACCGTGAGTTCGATTTCAATACGGCCATTTTCCCGATCAATACTTCCTGAAATCGGTGCTGTTTCCCCGCCAGTGAAATCACAGGTTCCTTCAAAGTCCGTGCCATTCCAGGTCACATCCATGATGCGGCACTTAGTAATGTTGTTATTAACTCCCAGTGAAATTACCCCTTCCCCGCCAACAGGCAGGTAAATTACCGTCGGCCGGGTGGGGTCCTTGACATACACGGAATAGGTGTCATTTGGAAATTCAGACAATAATTCTTTCGTCCATTTCTGCCTGAGCTCTTTACTCGTGTAGGGACTGATACCATCGTCCACCACATAATCGATAAACCCAATCATCATCTCGTCGTAGGATTCATCACCAAAAGTAATATCGATAGTGGCATCGGGATTCGCAGGGTTTCCTGTTGAGTTGTCATAATGAGCCACCGCCTCGATAATCGTGCCTTCGGGGATAGCGATAGGTTCTTCCAGCACATAGTTGGTCTGCCAATTGAAATCATAGTTATCCACGGCAAACAACACTTCAGAAGTACCATCGGGATAGGTAGCGGTGTAAGAGAAATCTTTACCGCGATAATGCATGTGAGGTGCGAAGCCGAGAATTTTTCCATCCTGCTGAAAAGAATATTGAGCGCGCACTTCATGGTTATCCGCGCCTGCAGGAATCATGAATCCCGTATTCATGACCCATAGATTGGTGAGTTCTTTTTCGATATCTTTTTCATCGGCAAAATGCAGCCCTATGCGTGTCTGATCGGTGGCATCTTCACCAGAAGGATGATAGTGCATATCCGCTATCAGGCTATGACCCTTCTTCATGATTCGCCCGGTTTTTTCCGGGAATACCATGGGCTCGGTACCCGCAGCCCAAGCACCCATCCAGCCGCCTATAGGATCTACACCAAAGCCCTGAATCTGAAACGCAAGGACGTGATGAACAACGGAGGAATTACCGGGCAGTATTTCGATAGCCTTTATCCAGCGGTCTTCTTTCAGATTTACTTTGCCCGGCAGATCCTTGAACATATCCGGACCGTCCCCAGCTATTTCCACTTCGGGCAAGGTAACAATAAAGTCCGGTTCGCCCAACTTCCAGTCGCCGTCAGAAAATTCCGGCTTGGGCGGTAAATCCGACCGTTTACCCCGAGGCGCACCGCTGTCCGCCCATTTAACGATAGTGTTGATCTCCTCTTGAGTCAGGCTTCGGTCATTCATAAGACCAACTTTCGAGTGGGAAACGTGCCAGGGGGGCATCTTCTTGTCGGCCACATTCTTACGGATGGATTTCACCCAAGGCCGTACTTCCTTATAAGATAGAAGCGACATGGGGCCCACCTGACCGGGGCGATGACATTCCACGCAGCTATTGTTCAATATTGGAGCGATATCTTTGGTGTACGTGGGTTGTTCCTGGGCCGATGCGCCTGTGGATAAAATGGCAGCGGCTCCCAGCGCTATGCCCCAGTGGTATACAGATTTAAATTTCATGTTCCTTCTCCATTCGTTCGTGTGATGACGTTATAGGGATATGACTAGCGTAATTACATAATGGTTTAAACCGTGGTTTTATTCCTCATCCATGACCCACAAATAGCTTCTCATAAATCAGAGACAAACTTTTTCTCATCCGTCTATTGTTGAAAAGGATTTCGCACATAGTGTTTCATCGGTGCAAGATGCCCCGCCCCTTGATTCCTGGTCGTAGTAGTGACCAGATTGCCGCATCGGCCTCCGTCTTGCRATGACACAAAAACGATGTCATTGCGAACGAAGCGGAGCGCAGTGCGGTAATCTCCTCACCCCGACAACGTTCCTCGTGTCTCAGGTTTATGTAAAGCTATTTAGACGATGATTTCGCAGTATTATTCAATTTCGATGGTACGGAAATCTAATGGATTCGTTGGGCAGCAGCCGTCCGTTTCTCTTTGCTACATCCTCAAAAAGAACGAAAGACCTCTCGTGCGGCATCCAGTGTTTGATCGATGATGGCATCGGTGTGGGCGGTGGAAGTGAAACCTGCTTCGAATTGAGACGGCGCGAGGTAAACACCTCTATCCAGCATACCGTGGAAGTATTTCGCGAATCGATCCGTGTCCGACTCCAGGGCTTCCTGATAATTTCGTACGGGGCCGTCATGGAAAAACAGGCAGCCCATGGAGCCTACCTGCGTTTGGTACACAGGAATACCTGCTTCATCAGTAAGGGCTTTCAATCCCGCACTCAACCGTGTCATGGCTGCTTCCACTTGAGCGAAAGCTCCCGGCTTACCCAGTTCGGTCAACGTGGCAATGCCAGCCGCTGTRGCCAGGGGATTTCCCGATAGCGTCCCGGCCTGATACACAGGACCCACAGGCGATACGTTATCCATGATGGTTGCCGATCCGCCGTACGCACCCACCGGGAGGCCGCCGCCGATAACTTTTCCCATGGTGACCAGATCGGGAGTTACGCCGTAACGCTCCTCCGCGCCGCCCATAGCAATGCGGAAGCCGCTCATTACTTCGTCGAAAAYWNNNANGNCAYCGTGCYGYKCKKTTWWGTNNMRYWKMCCKTRSWMSKRTCCGTCTTCCGGAAAAATCACACCCATATTCCCCGGCACGGGTTCCAGAATAAGGCAGGCAATGTTGTCGCTCTGTGCTTCCAGTGCTGCCTTCGCCGCTTCGAGATTGTTATAAGGAATGGTGAGGGTGTTCTGTGCGTGGGACTCGGGAATGCCGGGGCTGGTGGGGTGTCCGAAGGTAGTAGGACCGCTCCCTGCTGCTACCAGTAAACCGTCCACATGACCGTGATAACAGCCTTCAATTTTCACTACGATGTCCCGCCCTGTCACACCCCGCGCAAGTCGTATGGCGCTCATGGTCGCTTCGGTACCGCTGTTTACGAGCCGTAATTTCTCGATACATTTCACATGGCTCGCTACGAGTTCCGCGAGACGAATTTCCGCTTCCGTAGGGATGCCGAAGCTGGAGCCTTTCTCCAGTGCCTTCGTCACGGCCTCAATAACAACAGGGTTCGCATGGCCCAGCACGAGGGGCCCCCAGGACAGGACATAATCGATGTAGTCGTTTCCGTCGGCGTCGGTAACCATCGCACCTTTGCCTGAATCGGCGAAAAACGGTGTGCCGCCTACGCCTTTAAAGGCGCGTACGGGGCTGTTTACTCCACCCACCAGTACACGGTTGGCTTGGGCGAACAGAGCTTCAGAAGTAGAGCGGTTCATGGCGGGGGACTTTCGATTCAAGTAAAAGTTAAAGTTTGGCGACCAAAGCCAGCGCTGTTTCGTACCCTCCGTCGAAATCAATGCGGGTAATTTCGTCCAGACGAAAACGCTTCGATCCGTTCCACTTGGCATCCGGATCCATTTCGTTCAGCGTGACCGTTTTATCCGTGATGGAATCGATGGAGCCGATCCAGCAGGCATCAGGGTCCACATCTTCTCGATAGATAGCGACGAGGGGGTAATTCTGTTCGATGGAAAACAACATGGTTTCCATATCGGTCAGGTCAACCAATACCGGACGCTTGATTTCTTTTTTACGAATGGCCAGCGCTTTTTCGATGAACTGTGCCTGCTCGACCTCTACATCGAACTGGGTTAGATCGGCAATACGCAGCATGGTGTACCCGTCCAGCGTGATACGTTGATCCACGTTGTGAATCAAAACAAATTGTTCACTGGCATCCACCACATATCCCAAGGCAAAAACACCGTCGTCATCGAATTTGGACCGATAACATTCCACCAACTTGGTATACCGTTTAGCCTGAGCCACCTGCTTAATTACATTATCTGTTGCTATCATACTTCTTCCCCTCGAATTGCCACGCAGACACTACACATCATCATGCCGAATCGGGGAGCCAGTCTCAAGTTAAAAATAAAAAAAGATCCGGGAAGAAATACCGTACGTTCCGCACAATCGCGCATGTCGTTACAGCGAAGGAGATTACCCGTGCAGATATTTAATTTTCGACAAGATATCTGAGGGGGCGATTCCCTGATGGATGATGTGTTCACTCAACCCGCCGCCCCCCTGTTTGCTCACACCCATGTGCGCATATTTAGGACTCAAGCCTCGTTCCAGCAGCCAGGTGYCGTAGCGCATGCCCAGTCCCGTGTTCACATTCTGGCCTTCCACTACTAAAGCGAACGGGGTCTCGCCAACTTTCGTCATCATCGCATCGTCCACTACATTGAGGGTAGGTTTGTTGATGAGTCCCACATCAATACCATTCTCACGCGCTTCTTCTACGGCATCCAGTGCGCGGTATAAAAGTTCGCCGTAGGCCACTACATACCCCGCGCTGCCTTCCCGGATGATCTCGTCTTTGCCAGGCTCAAATATGTAGCCTTCGCTGTACAGGCCTTCGCCGGATTCAGTTTGGATGTAAGGCACTTTGGATCGCGTGGTGAAGATGTAACGGATCCCTTCGTCGTTAAAGATGCGCTCCACTACCGCCTTTAGCTGATGCGCGTCGGCGGGAAAATAAAGTCGTGTAGTATCACCTTCCGGGAGACCGTTGTGGGCAAACCAGATGTTAATACCAAAGTGGCAGGTGTTGTCAGCCATATCATCCACACCGGAGTGGGAGAAGTGACACATAAGGTTGGCTTCGTTTAATCGCGCCATGGTGGCTTCCGAAATGACCATCTCATGAAACGCAGCGAAGGTGCTGAACAACCCCTGACGCTTGCCGTCAAAGCCGAAACCTGCCGCCGCCGAAAAATTGCCCCGTTCCATGATGCCGCCCAGAGTGAATACCTCGGGGTGTTTGGTGTGAATGGCTTTTAGTCCTGTCGATCCTTCCAGATCAGAATCGATRGCCCAGAACTGGTCTGTCCGCTCTTCGGGAGTCATGTTATCCAGAATACCGTTTATAATATTGCCGAATTCGGCGCGGTTGGCAGTTGTTTCTGTAGAGGAACCCCGATACGAAGCACCACCGCCGACTTTTTCCACGTTATTCAAATGATCTATGGCGGCGGTCTGACCTCGCTGCTCCAGATAGGCCAGGGCACTTTTCTTATTTACTACATCGTGACCGCCCGTGGTGCCTTCGATTCCCGGTACACCCGGTGCCATGAGTCTATTATTGATTACGGCTACGGGTCCCTGCGTGTTCAACGCCTGCTGCATGCGTCCATAAAGAGCCAAGGTGTCTTCCGCGTCACATTCCAGTACCGTCAGACCGTGACCTTCCAACGTCTTGACCAGATCGTAACCTGGTAAATAGTCTTGGGGATGCCCGGCAATGGTTACGTTGTTATTATCAATGAACAGCTTTACGTTCAATCCCTGCGCCACAGCAAACCGCGCGGCCTCGGCATCATTACCTTCTTGCTGGGAACCGTCAGACCCGAACAGAACGATGGCTTGATCCGGGTGGGCTTTTGCCACGCCGTTGACGAAGGGCCATAAATGACCCAGACGACCTGAGCTGAATTTTACACCCAGTTCCCGATCCAATTCCGGGTGACCATAGAGTCCGTGTCCTGCTTCGCGATAGTGGAGGAGTTTTTCAAATGGAATAATTCCGTTGAACGCAGACATGGCATATTGAATGGCGACCCGGTGGCCTGCTTCGTCGAAGTAGGCTGGATATACCGCGCCGCTGCCCCGCATGAAACCATCGGCGATGAGCACTTCCGGCACGATACTGTACGCGCCGCCTGTGTGTCCACCCAATCCTCGCGCACCAGCAACACCGGTATAAAAAATGATGGTATCTCGAACAATGTTGATATTGTTCTGCAGTTGTTCCAGATCGGCGGTAGATAGCTCGGTCTGAGTCATATCAAAAGAGAGCGGTTTATAACCAGTCGTATCAATTGGAAAAGACATGATAGAGTCCTGTAGTAAAATGCAGTTGTTACGCAGTACATCAAGGGAAAATCAGGCTGCACCGCCCTTCCGCAGGGGCGACGAAAGGGCAGAGTATAGCATTATCCCAGGGGTACATTTCCAGTAATTCACCCTGTTTTACACTGTAATCGCTATCATACACATACTATAATGGTGGAAAAGCAGTTACCTGCGAAAGGAAGTATTTATGTATTTGAGAACTGGTTTATCGGCGTTTTTATTGTGCGTTATGGCGAGTTCTCTGAGTGGATGCGGCGGCTCAGGCAGCACAACCCAGCGGGATATGGAGAAAGCCCGGACCCTTATCGCCGATCAGATTCTTTTTGTAGGGAACGGTGCGGAACCGGAAGCCCTGGATCCCCATACCGTTACAGGGGTGCCAGAACACCATATCCTTACGGCTCTCTTTGAGGGGTTGGTAGGTATGGACGCTGCAACATTGACTCCCATCCCAGCAGTAGCGAAATCCTGGGACATCTCCGACGACAAGAAGGTCTACACCTTTCACTTGCGAGAGGATGCCCGTTGGTCTAACGGCGAATCACTCACGGCAAAAGATTTCCTCTACGCCTGGCAGCGTATACTCACTCCTGCATTAGCCAGCAAATACAACTACATGCTGTATCCCATAAAAAATGCCCGCGCATTCAGCGAAGGAAAGATTACCGATTTCAATCAGGTGGGCTGTAAAGCGCTGGATGAGCATACAGTGGAAGTCACACTGGAAAATCCCACACCCTATTTTCTCCAGCTCCAAATTCATTACACTTGGTTCCCCGTGCATCAGGCCACCATCGAGAAATTCGGCACCATGGATGAACGGAATACGAAATGGACTCGGGTAGGTAATATGGTATCCAACGGCCCATACTTACTTACAAAGTGGGAACCGAACAACGTGATCGAAACCCGGCTGAACGAATACTATTGGAATAAGGACATCATCAGACTCAAGGGCGTGAATTTCTATCCTGTGTCTGACGAACAGACCGAAGATCGCATGTTCCGATCAGCGGAACTCCACATGACGGAAAACGTGCTGATTCAGCGTGTACCCGTGTATCAGCGAGAGAATCCTCAGTTTATCCGCACCGATCCGTGGATTGGCAGCTATTTTTACCGCATCAACATCACCCGAAAACCTTTTGACGATGTTCGTATACGCCGCGCGCTCGCCATGGCGGTGGATCGCGATGCCATCACTACCAACATTTTACACGGCGGCGAGACTTCCGGCGAATCATTAACTCCCAAGAATGTAAACGGCTATACCGCCAATGCCGCAGTGCATTTCGACCCGGAGGGAGCCAAAGCATTACTCGCCGAGGCTGGATATCCTGATGGTGAAGGGTTCCCCACCTTTGAAATTCTTTATAACACCGCTGAAAAACACAAGATCATTGCTGTCGCCATTCAACAGATGTGGAAGCAGACGCTGGGTATCGATGTGCAGATCGTCAATCAGGATTGGAAAGTCTATTTGTCCTCCACCTCCAACGACACGATGAATTACGATGTGGCCCGGGCCGGGTGGATTGGCGATTTCGTGGACCCGGTAAATTTCCTGGAATGCTTTACTACCGGCAACGGCAACAACCGAACCGGCTGGTCCAACGCCGAGTACGATGCGCTCATTGAAGAATCAGCCCGCACAGCCGACGAAGCAGCCCGCTTCGAATTATTTCAACAGGCCGAAGCCATCTTGACAGAAGAAATGCCCCTTATTCCCATATATCATTATACCCGGCCGTTTCTCATCGGGCCGGAAGTGAAGAATTTTCAACCTAACCTGCTGGGCTATGTTCCTTACCATACACTCTGGTTGGAATAAACCTCGCAGGGTCGATTACTTTTTATTTCAAATCTCGTAATGCTCTCGCAGCATAGGATAAAACTGCACAAATACGCTGCGCTGTCTCCTTGTGGAGTAACATACAAGAACACAGAGGTTTTACAACTATCGGAAATCGGACTCTACACCTATTTCGGGGCATGGGCGTCTCGCCCATGTAGAGATTGATCACAGGCAGGATGCCTGTGCCCCAAATAACAGGTTCATCTCTCATCCGTAGTGGAAGGGACTTCCAGACACAACGCTGGTTTTTTTTAGCCACAGAGGTCACCGATAATGCAGAGGGTTTGATGTTATTCAATACATCACCTCCAATGAAGATGCGCAGCATACGTTGTGCCGGGGTCTCCGACCCAGGCACCCGCGCGACCCGGGACGGGTCTCCCAAAATTCCCATAAACAAATTCTGTCGCATCAGAAACATTCCCGAAGGGAATGAATATGAATAGCCCGTGGTTCCGGTTCGTACCATAATCCATTCCCCCCTCCAGGGGGGATCAAGGGGGGTGTTCTCCTGCCACCACACAGACCCAGCCACCTTATATACCGTACGGCAGTACCCCGACCCGAAGGGGCTCCAACGTGCTCCAATTTTTACTGCGGATGGTACATATTAAAACGGACCGGATTCATGGGAACCGTTTTGCCACAGATCGCACGGATTCACGCTGCTGGAAGAGAACATAGATTTTGTATGAGCCAGCGAAATTCGGTATCGGTGTGGAAAATTTCCGGGCGGTTCCCGATCCGCCCCTACAAAGTCGAAGCTACCGCTTCGACAAAGCAGTCCAACGACAATGTGCGGCGATGTAGCCGGAGCAAGCTCGCGGAGGGTTTGCTAGAGGCTCTTAGTCAATTTCGATGGTGCGTCCGCATTTTTGACAGGTCATTTGGGGTTCGGAGAAACTGGGGGACAGAGTGTGGGCGTGTCCGCAACTGCATTTGAAGGACATCCAGTCCTGGGTGCCGCGCTGGATATGCAGTGGCGGCTCATTGGACTGACGTTTTTTTCGCTTCCGGGATCGATCTGCCGGGATGGGCGGTGGCGAGGTGGATGATGATTCTTTGGGGACGTGTTGGTCGATAGCATCGGCTATCTGTTCCGTCATGGCCATGTGGGCCACAGGCACAGCGAGGATGCGTTGGCATTTGGGGCATTCGATTTTGTCGTGTTTGTATTCGGGCGGCAGCTTGAGTTTGAGTCCGCATGCGCAGGGGAGGAACAAAAAGCTGTTCACTTTGCGGAGAAGATCGCCGGCATCGTGTCCGAGGACTACGAGAATGACCGCGCGCTGGACGACTTCAGCCTGCTCTACACCGGCGCCACCGAGCTGCCGGAAGACTTCTGGGAGCGCCACGGCGACGACCTGCGCAGCTGGAGCGACAAGGGCCGCACGCATTACGAAATCCTCGCGCAGGATGGCGAGGAGTGGTACCCGAACCAGTACGTCTACCTGCCGGGCGAAGACGAAGTCGAGCTACGCGTCAGCCGCGTGGTC
>NVWG01000082.1 GCA_002746185.1 Candidatus Hydrogenedentota bacterium | reverse complement strand
TGATACTTGGTCGTCCACTTCAAGCTCTTCGGCCATGGCAGCATCGGCACTGTCCATGGCTTCTTCATCTGACGAATCATCCCAGCCTTCGTCGGTATCTTCGTAATCATTGATTGATTCCTTGAAAATGCCATAGTCGGCACTGTCCTGATCATGTTCATTACGGAATCCATCCAAATCGGAAATGATCGTCCGTGAATAACCCTCATAAGGCATACGTTCATCCGCCCTATAACTGAAAGCATCATATGCGAGAAAAACGACCCCCGCGGTCATGAAGGCATCATACCAAAGGGGGGCAGGTGCGTGAAATGGTGAATGGAGGGGTGGAGATAGGTTCTACTGGTTGCTCACTATGCTAAGTGATAGGGCACTACTCCCTCGATTTGCGAATTGGAAGTTGAGGATGCTTTAATGATTTACAAATATAATAGTAATGCTTGTTAATGAGGTATGAATTCAGCCATTTACGTATGGGGAAAAATGTGAAATTGCAGACCAATTTAAAAGGGCGTCTTCGCAACACGACCTTACCCAAAAATCGTGCGTTATTCCCGCTATTTGAAGCTGTAATTAATTCAATTCAATCTATTGAAGATTCGAGCGCGGATATGTCGGGTCAAATAACTATTGAAGTAATTAGGGAAGCCCAACAGACAAGAATACAAACAGAAAAAATACTAGAGGCAGAGACCCACTGGAAAACATAATAGGTTTCAAAATTACAGATAATGGTGTCGGGTTTACTGAGAGTAATTTCGATTCCTTTAAGACTCTCGATAGTGAATTCAAAATCAAAAAAGGTTGCAGAGGAGTCGGTCGTTTGCTCTGGCTGAAAGCTTTCGATTCGGTTTTGATCGATAGCGTATTTTTAGCAAAGGATGATACTAAGAATAAAAGAAAATTCAAATTTAGTGGATCTATAGGGATTGATGGTGAATCCTGTAATGTCATTACTGACGACATTCCTCGTTCTACGACGGTTCACCTGAATGGCTTCAAGAGCGATTATAGAAATCGCTCACCAAAAACCGTAGACGCAATCGCGAAGGCAATCTGCGAGCATTGTTTATGGTATTGCATTAGAGAGGGCGGTCTTCCGAATACCACGGTAAAAGATCGAGATGAATCTGTATCTCTTGAAAGTATCTACGAAAAAATGATGCGATCCTCAACGGAAAGTGATTCGGCACAGATTAAAGGAATAAATCTGGATCTGATTCATGTCAGATTACGTTCGGTATCATCCTCGCACTCAATCGAATTTTGTGCGAATAATAGGTTAGTTGAAAATAAATCAATTTCAGCTAAGGACATACCCGGCCTGGCTTCAAATTTACTAGATGTTTCAGGGAATTTTACATATGCTTGCTACGTGTCTTCGGAATTTCTTGATGAGAAAGTACGTCCTGAACGTAATAGTTTTGATATTTTGGAATCTAAGGAAGATCTCTTTGAGGACACGGAAATATCAATGGAAGAAATCCGTGGTGCTGTCGTTNAAAAAGCGATGAAATATCTTGATGGATTTTTAGTTGATAACCTTCAGCGAACTAAGGAGCGTATCAATCACTATGTTGCTAGAAAAGCACCACGATATAGATCAATCTTGCCCCGCATACCTGATTCGAAACTGAATATTGATCTTTCAATATCTGAGAGAGAACTCGAACTATTTTTACATAAACACCTGTTCGAGTTTGAGAGTGAAATTCTTAAGGAAGGTCATGAATTGATGGTTCCTGAGGACACGGATTCAGCTGAGGAATACATGGAGCGTATCAAGGAGTATTTGGAAAAAATTGATGATATTAAAAAATCGGATCTAGCAGGCTACGTTTCTCATCGAAAAGTGGTCCTTGATTTACTTGAAATGGCTATCAGGAGAAATGAAGATGGAAAATATGCAAGAGAAGAATTGATACACAACCTAATAATGCCCATGAGAAAGACTTCTGATGAATTATCTTTTGATGAATGTAATCTTTGGCTGATTGATGAGCGGTTGGCATTTCATAGCTATCTAGCATCAGATAAAACCTTAAAGTCAATGGCTACTACTGGCGATATCAGCACCAAAGAGCCAGACTTAGCTGCATTTAAATTCTTTGATAACCCTATTTTTACCTCTGAAGCTCAGCATCCCCCGTTTAATTCGATTACATTGGTAGAGTTGAAAAGGCCGATGAGAAATGACGCAGCACCGGGTGAGGACAAAGATCCAATCGAACAGACACTCGGGTATTTGGAAAGAATTCAAGAAGGTAATGTAACAACTGTAGATGGTCGGCCTATAACTTACAAAGATCATATTCCCAGCTTTTGCTATGTTCTCTGCGATCTAACAAAGTCCGTGAGGAAAAGGTGTAAAGTCCTTGGAATGACAGAAACACAAGATGGGTTGGGATACTTCATGTACAACGCCAATTACAAGGCATACATAGAGGTGATATCGTTTGATTTGTTGGTCAAATCCGCGAAAGAGCGAAATAGGTCATTTTTCGACAAACTAGGTCTTCCTACTAGTTAATTGTTGTTCACTTTTACATATTTATCTTACTAGGCTTTAAATAAAAAACTATTGATAACCTCTTCTACACCATATCGGCGGCGGCTTCGGCTTTGGCGTGGATGTCGGCTTGTGGGGTTTCTTGGCTTTCGTCGCGGAAGACTATCCAGAGGAAGATGGTGGTGATGAGGGCTACGGCGGAGAGGGCGAACCATAAGCCGGAGAAGTTGGTGACGACTTCGCCGTTTCCAAACCAGATGATTAATTTGGACATGACGAATCCGGAGAAGATGGGGCCTATACCGAGGATGATGATACCGAATACGGCTTGGGCGGAATTTCGGATGTCGTCGGAGGCCATGCGGTCCACGTAGATGTAGGCGGCGGCGAAGAAGCAGGCGTAGCAGAAGCCGTGGAGTCCTTGGCTGATAATGGCGATGGTGGTGCCCATGGTGCCTACGTCGTCACTCATGGCGACGAGTCCCCAGATGGCGTAGCGCAGGACGTAGCCCATGCCGCCCATCAATAAGGTGACGCGGAATCCGAAGTTTTTCAGAAAGAATCCTAGCAACGCCAATACCCCAATCTCGGCGAATTGTCCCACGGTCATAGCGGGGCCAACAGAACTGGTGGCCAGTCCGATGCTTTTGGTGAGATACGGCCCGGCTTCGATGAAGTAAATTTGGTGAATAATGGATATTGGAAGGCTGGCGATAACGATATACAGGATGGATTTATTTTTCAGGAGTCCAAACGCTTTGGCAACGGCAATGGTTTCCACGCCTTCTTTCWTGGGTGGCGTGTGGGGAAGGCGGAAACAGAAGATAGCGTACAGTATGGCGACAATACCGGATATTTTCAGTGCGCCTGCGAGACGTGCGGTAACGTCGGGCAGGTCTGTCCCAACTAAAAATGGGGGCATGGCGGTAAATTTCAGGTCGGTTTGCAGGTAGATCATGGGGAAGAGCCAGCTTGCGGCTATCCAGCCGATGGTACCCCAGACGCGGACCTTTGGAAATTCTTTTTCGGCGTCTTTCAGATGGGCGAAGGCRATGGAGTTGGTGAGGGACAGGGTGGGCATGTACAGGATGCTGTATACAATGGATAGGAACAGCCACGCGGTATATGATTCTTRGAATGCGGTGGTGAATTTGACGATACCGCCTGTGAACAGRAGGAACGCGAGGAATCGTTCTGCGGAAAAATGYCGRTCKGCCARGCTGCAGATGAACGGTGCGGTGATGGCGCCAATGGAWGCSGCSGCACCCATGAGCCAGCCTAGCTGTTCACCRGTAAAGCCCAGCCCGCCTTCTTCGGTGGGWGTCATGAGATAGATGGACAGTACCGGGAGCCATACTCCCCAGATGGCGTATTGCAGAAACATCATACCGCCGAGGCGTGTTTTCAGTARTCCCATGATCGATTTCTCCCGTTAGGATGATTTACAATTTTAAAACTATATAGCTCTTCATAAACTTGGGACAATCCTTTCTGCCCCGCCTTTCGCCGAGAACGATGCAAAACGCTTCACTTTTAACAACGTGACGTGTCTCGTTGCCCTCACCCACCGTTGTGGGGGTGAGCAGATTGCCACGTCAGACTTCGTCTTTCTCGCAATGACACAGAAAATATGTCTTTGCGAATGAAGGCATCACAGATGCATTTTGTAYAGCGAAGTGCGGAAATCTCCTCACTCAGGCAACTGTTCCTCGTATCTCAGGTCTATGAAAAACTATCATGAATGGTGCCCATGCTAATGAATCGGGTACTGGGGAATCAAGTGCAAGGGTATGAAGGATAGGATGTTAGGAATAGAGGCGGTTGATAGCGGCGGTGATGTCGCTTTGGGCAGCTACCAAAAAATCCACGGGTTTGGCATAGAGTGTTTCCAGCCGATTGATGGTGTTCATGTTCAGAGGATCGGCCATCACCACCAGTACGCCGTATTGTGTTTCCCGTAGGGGTACGCATTGCTTTTCCGTGGCATCGGCCTTTGTGAGTTTTCCCACAATGCCGGGATCAATTTCTTCGTCTTGAATGGTGGTGATGGGGATCTGGAGCTGTTGGCTCAAGGCTTGGAGGATATCGTCGGGAGTAAGGAATTCCAGGCGCACCAGCACATCGCCCAGCTTGTCCCCTGATTCTTTTTGTTCGATGAGTGCGTCGGCGAGTTGGAGCTGATCCAATACCCCCGCCTCGATGAGCATGCGACCAAGGCGTGTGCGCCGGGYGTGTATGTTAAATCCGCCTAATACCACTGTTTCCCGGTTGGCATCGTGGATGGGCAGCATGGATTGGGGGGTGAGGCTGGTATCGGAGGATTCGGCGGCGTGGACCAGGGCGTTGTAGAAATCTGCGCAGGATGATTGGCGTTGATGGGGTTGTTTGGCCAGGGCTTTCAGGATGACTTTATTGACCGCCTGGGGCAGGTGTTCAATGGGGGGAGCGGGTTTGAGTTGGATCTGCGAAATGATGTCTCCGTCACAAAAGGGCGGCGACCCGTTAATCAGTTCGTATATTGTAGCTGACAGACTATACAGATCGCTCCGAGGGTCGGGGCGTCCACCAGTGAGTTGTTCGGGGCTCATGTAATACARCGTGCCCTGTGTAGGATGTATGGTCTCCTGATCTTCCTGTTCCAGAAGAGTWCCGGCAATACCGAAGTCGGCAATGCGAATTTGCTGATCGCTGTCCAGCAGGATATTGGCGGGTTTGATGTCTCTGTGAAGAATACCGCGTGTATGTGCATAGTCCAACGCTTCGCACATTTGTTTCACCCACGATAAAATTTCTGGCAGGGAGAAARGCTTGCCGCGATCCCGTAACACATCGGTCAGGTTAGGGCCATCAACATAGTCCATCGTAATGAAGGGATTAGAAACCTGCTCCCAGAAAGTGTAAATGGGAAGAATATGGGCATGGCGGAGTTTTCGGTTTAGGAGCACCTCGCGTTTGAGAGATGAAAGGGTAACGCGATCCTGTTCGATGTCATCTCGCAGAATCTTACATGCGATTGGCTCATCATCAAGCTGGATGTCTTCAGCCAGCCAGACCACACCCACACTGCCGCTGCCCAGTTCGCGAATTAACCTGAAACGATCTACTAACAGGGTTTCAGCAGTAATGGTATCCGTTTGATACGGGATGAGAGATCCAATCTGGTTTTCTTCTAACATGGTAGTCGTTCCCCGATAACTAAGAGTACCGTTTTAATACTAGATTCGCAACGATCACGGTAAACTATTGACAAATGGGGGTCGTTTTACCTGAAAAGTCCTGTTTTGGTATATTTTTTGTTGTGTTTGGTGTTTTAATGAATGAACGTATCGGTTTCGCGTCTTATACTAYAYGAACCGAATAAGATAACCAGTATTGGTAYCTTAATAAAGGAGGTCCACCATGAGACCCATTACCWATTTACTTACCGGAGTATYGGCCCTGACCGCAATGGYTGCGTTACCWGCTGTRGGCCAGGATGCGCCCATTGTTCACGGTCGCGTCAGCTTCAGTGTTGACAGTGGCTTGATAAAGGGTACGGAAGACGATGACTGGAGCTATGCGAATGTAAATACGCTTGTGCTGCCCGGTGATGCGTTATGGGTGGACGAAGAGGGGACGTTGGAAGCGGAATTCAATGGCGGTACGTTCCTGCGATTGGTGGACGGCAGTAAGGCGGAGATTTTTGSCACTCCACCACAAGCTCGTTTTAAGGGATGGGAAGGATCATTCTATATTCATCGTGTCCGTCAAAGCACGGGAGAGGTGATATTTGAAACCCCCGTTGGGGATCTGTCTATTGAAAATGACAGTCAGGTACGTGTGGATATTCTGGACGAAGGATCGACTACGATTACGGTGCGCTGGGGTACAGCGGTGTACTATCCGCAAGGCGGCGCTGCAATCCGGATTCATCAAGGAAAACGAATATATGTTGACCCAGGGTATACCCCTTCCCAACCGGAAGATTTCGATAAGAATTATGAAGATGCTTTCGATTCCTGGAATAGAGAGCGTAGCCGTTCCATTGCAATTGGGTCGCAAAATAATCCTATTGGGGCAAAAGGAATTCAGTCTGCACCGATTGGATCGGCCGACCTGAATGGGTATGGCGAGTGGGTAACGGTGGATAATCGCCGAAGCTGGAAACCTACCGTAGCGGATTACGTCCCGTATCAACGTGGCAGCTGGAGTTATGTGCCGTCCCAGGGGTATGTATGGGTGGGATATTATCCATTTTCCTATATTACGTCCCACCACGGGTATTGGGACCATCACAACCGCCATGGGTGGATTTGGTCTTATAACCCGGTCTATTCCCCGGCGTATGTGGCATCGGTGCGATACGGAGACATGCATGTCTGGGCACCGTTAGGTATTCACGGAGATGCGGTGTATCACGGAAATAATTATACGACAATCGGCGGGTTCAGATTTGGATTTGGGACAGCGAGTTATGTCTATGCGAACCAAATATATYATGGCAATAGCTATGTCCATGGATTCTATCRYCACCATGTGAATYATGGATACAACACTCATGCATATCGATGGAATTTGTACAATCACAAAAGCCCACACTATACTCATCGCCCYAGGTATAAGACGCATTACCGTTCACGGGATTATTCACCTTCAAGGGTTATGCGCGGATCGGATCGGCATGCCAATGGATATGATCATGCTCGAACACGGGTATCCCATTTGGAATCACGGAGCCCACACTCGTCGAATCGCGGATCAAGAATTGCCCGGGATCACTCGACCCGTACCATTTCCTCCGCACGTTCGAGAAACGAACGGCATGCCTCCGTACGGTCGGTGCGGATCAATACTAGAAATTCAAGTGTGCAACATGGGGGTTCCCGTGATCGCACTACGCGAACCTATAGCAATCGAGATGCACAGAGGCATTCCGGTACAATAAATCGTATCCGCACGATACCGAAGACTTCGTCGCATAATCGGATAGCCAATCCGGGAGACCACCGCGTTACGCGTTCTGTGCCGAATTCTACAAGAAATACTGGAAGAGACAAACATAATTCGAGTGGAAATAATATTCAAACTCGTACACATACAGTGGATAAGAAGCAGCATTCCACGACACAGGGTCGTATTTCGACCAGACAGCATACGACTACGCCGCGTATAACAACCAGACAGAATACGTCACGTATCAAAACGCAGCACAAAACCACGACGCGCCCGAATACGGTGTCTCCCCGGATTTCGACTCGGCAGCACTCTTCCCCATCCGGCGGCGTTACACCGCGAGTGAGTACCCAACACAAAACGTCGAAACCGCATGTAACTTCTCCTCGGATATCGACACGGCAGAGTGCACCTCGGATATCGACAAGGCAGAGTTCGCCTCGAATTTCAACAAGGCAGAGCGCGCCGGCACCGAGGGTAAGTTCACCGCGAAAAACTACCCGGCATAAAGTCTCCGCGCCTCGCGTAAATACCCGTTCGTACAGCGCGCCGCCATCCCGGAGCTCWGGTTCGARCCATCGYAGTTCGCCGTCTATTTCTTCCAGAAGTTCGTCCTCCAGTCATGGTGGCGGAAGCAGTCATGGCGGTAGAGGTGGAAGCAGCAGAAGCTCTGGCGGTCGAGGTCACTAAAATTTAAGCAACCGATCTTTAATCGCTGCTCCATGCCGAACCGGGTACACCTCCCGGTTCGGTTTTTCTTTTTATTCGATGAACAAAATCCTCTAAGAGTCGTCTAGGTTTTCAGAAGCAGTAAATACGAGGAGGAATATCCCATGAAAATCTTAAATCGATTACCAAGACGAGGAATCAGATCATCTGCAGTGTTACTTGTGGCAGCTTTGGCATTTGTTGGATGCGGCGGCGGGGGCGGCGGAGGCGACCGGGTTCGTACCTACAACGAAGGATACGCTGACGGGTTTGCCCAGGACAGCGAATATTTCAATGCGTATGATGACAGTTGGTTTACCGTTGGCTTTGATCCTATTTTATATGATGGCGATCTGATCCCGTTTCTGGATGACGACAGTTATGACGCGGGATTTTTCGACGGCGAGTTTGATGCTTATAACGACGGCTACTTCGTGGCCTATCGCTATGCCTTTATCATCGGGTTCAGTGAAGGATACGACAATGCCTTCTGGGCGGACTATCTGGATTTCCTAGCGAATGATATTCACATTGACTATCTGAACGGCGGGTTCAGTGACGGGTATAACGACGGGTTCTCGGAAGGGCGTATTTTCGGCGCGTTCGACTACGAATCCTTCTTAGACTTTGATTGGTTGGATGCGTTTTTGGATTGGGAAGCAGGCACCGACCTTTATTTCGCTGAAGTAGATAAGGGGACAGGCGATTCCGGACCGGTAGTGCTGTATGAGTGGGCTCAGAATCCGCACCTGACACGGGATGCGGAAGATGAACGGGCATATCGTCCGGTACGCGGCGCGATCACCATGCGTAAGACGGCTGGTGAACGTAACGACGGTGCCATTGACACCGTGGCGATTTCCCGAGACTTGCTGGATGATCAGCTCCTGCAATTGAATGTGAATCCGCCCACTACTTCGCGGACGGATCGGGATCTCACGCTGGATACGACCTGGTTTGAACGTATCGACGCTTTCCTGAATGCCGATGCTGCAGGCCGTACCTCGAAGGCCGTACGTAACTGATAACCCTCGAAAGAGCGCATTTGCTGCGTGTGTCCCGACCGATCCCCTCCGGTCGGGACGCTTTTTTTTGTGTTGTGCCGCGTGTATAGTCACTAAATGGAAGGGGGGACTATGGTTCGCTATCACATTCATCACATCGTTCGTATCGTCATCTGTCTGCTCCTCTTCTTACCCATCATCGCCTCCGCTCAGTCTTGGGAATGGGAGGAGCTTCCTCCGTTGCCGGAGGAGTTGATCGGATTTACCGACTATGATTTTAACGAGGAAGGTAAAATCGATGTACTCGTTAAAAGTAAATTCAGGGAAGAATTGCCCAATGGATGGAGTCGAGATACTTACATTTATGAGTTATCGCCCGAAGCTGAAGCATGGGTCAAAAGTGACATTGCCATTTGGGGGAGTGAGCAAGCAAGAATAACAAGGCCTTGGTGGAATTCTAATTTGATTTTGGAGATCAGTGCGAGCCGTTTACAGTGGATAGGAGGGCGCATTGTTGTGCGCTCCGCTTTTGCAGCCGCCAATGGGATGCTACCCTATTTAACTGGCGCAACACTAATTGGTGATACGGCATATCTGGCGGGTAAGCGTGAAGATGAGAAGATTTTCTTGGATATTGATTTAAGCCTTTTCGCTGAAGAATTAAATGCCTCTCAAGAGAATATTGATACATTGACGGAAGTTTATCCTGGGCCGCCTTTGGGATTTCCAGTATTGGCAAGTCGCAATAAAGAAGTTTATTTGTTCGGTGGCGAGGTGGGTGATGAGGGAAATTTCACTTCAAGTAAAGCCGCCTACCGATTCACCCACGACGGCGGCTGGGAATCCATCGCGCCCATGCCGTATCCGTTGCGCCGCGATGCGCGGGGGATGGCGCAGGGTCCGAATCACATCACGGTGTTTGGCGGAGTGGGGGAGGATGGCGCGTATCTGGTGCAGTCGTATCATGTGATTACTGATACGTGGATTGTGGATGCCAGCGCGACTATGCCGCCCACCGGTGCGAGCATGGTGATGGACGGGCACCCTATCGTATTCAGTTCCGCGCTGGACCGGGGTGACGACGGGCGGCTTCGCGTTTTTCGCGGGACTTATGTGTCAGCGAAAAACAGATTGGGTTGGCTGGACTATACGGCGTTGGTACTGTATTTCGCGGTGTTGGTGGGCATGGGGTATTACTTTTCTCATCGCGAGAACAGTACGGAAGCCTTTTTTCTGGGCAACAGGCGCATACCGTGGTGGGCCGTGGGCATTAGTATTTTCGGCACGTCGCTCAGCGCCATCACGTATATTTCTATCCCGGCGACGGCATACGCCACGAACTGGGTGACGCTGTTGAACAACATGGGCATCGTGATGCTGGCACCGTTTGTTGCCATCTGGTATATGCCGCGCCTTAGGGAACACCCGGTCACCACGGCTTACGAATACCTTGAGCAACGATTCAATCTAGGCACGCGCATCT
This sequence comes from Candidatus Hydrogenedentota bacterium, assembly GCA_002746185.1. GTDB lineage: Bacteria > Hydrogenedentota > Hydrogenedentia > Hydrogenedentales. The sequence continues at coordinate 10,992 of NVWG01000082.1, read as the reverse complement.
ACGGCAGCATCGTGTTCATCGTCTTTCAGATTGGACGCATGAGTATTGTGCTGTATCTGCCTGCCATCGCGTTGTCCGCCGCTACGGGCATGGACATTCAATTCTGCATTCTTACCATGGGACTCCTAGCGACGTTGTATACAGTCATGGGCGGCATCGAGGCGGTCATCTGGACGGATGTGATTCAGTCGGTGGTACTGGTGTCGGGAGCGATTTTGGCGCTGGTACTCATCGTGTTCAATACGGACGGCGGGGTGAGCGGTCTGCTGACTCAGGCGTACGAAGCGGATAAAATGCACATGGTTAATTGGTCGGGAGATTACACTACAGCGGCGTTGTGGGTGGTGATCCTCGGCGGGGTTTTTGCCAATGCGTATCCCGCCATGGCTGACCAGACGGTGGTGCAGCGGTATCTTTCTACGGCGAGTGAGAAAGAGGCGACGAAGGCGTTGTGGACGAATGCCTTGTTGACCATTCCCATCCAGTTTCTGTTTTTCAGTATAGGCACGGCGTTGTGGCTGTATTACCGCCAACACCCGGCACAATTGGATCCGCTGCTCCAGAACGATGCTATTCTGCCCCTGTTCGTTATTCAACAGTTTCCGGCGGGGCTGAAAGGGGTGCTAATTGCCGGGTTATTTGCTGCGTCCATGTCGTCGCTGGACAGCAGCATGAATAGTCTGTCGTCTGTTCTGGTGAACGACTACTACCGCCGCTTTGTGCGCAACGTAACGGAGCGAAATGCCTTGCGCGCCGCGAAAGGACTGACGCTCCTGTTCGGAATGTTCGGCACTGTGTCGGCCTTGTATGTGACCACCTTTGACGCGCCGTTGTTGTTCGAGCTGTTCCTGAAATTCCTGGGACTGGTGGGTGGCGGGTTGGCGGGTATTTTTGTGCTGGGTACCTTTACGAAACGCGCCAACGGGGTTGGCGCGCTTGCGGGAGCTGTTGTAAGCGCACTCGTCATGTTCTACGTCCGTCAGTCGGATATACATTTCTTCATCCACGGCATGATCGGATTTCTTACGTCCCTCGTCGTGGGCTATGTGGTGAGTCTTGCATCCGGCGGGAATCCAGCGGCCAAGGCAGTGTCCTGAATTTTTTATAACGCTGAGATAAATAAAGCCCACACGGGCGGTTTCTTCCATCGAGGATAGTCCATGGAATTATGGGATTGCCGCACTGCGCTTCGCTCCGTTCGCAATGACATAGTGAGGGCAGGTGTTGCGTTTGATGCGAGCATGGGGGGGGAGGAGTGTCAAACGGTAAAAAATCCACTCAACACGAAAGGGGCATGGGCGTCTCGGGGCTGTTGAAAAAGTCGCCGAACCAATCCGCCACGGCTACCCTCACCTCCACGGGGCATGGGCGTCTCGCCCATGCAAGTCAATTAAATCACAGGCGGAACGCCTATGTTCAATCCATTCAGTCACGGAGCATGCCGAGGTCAAATGAGGGTTCTGTTTTGAGACAAATTTTGTGCCGGGTTTTCTGATCCAGGTTCCCTGTCGGCGTCGCGTAGGTGCATACCGATCGGACACAGGCGTTCCGCCTATGATCTTTTTTCACTCATGGGCGAGACGCCCATGCCCCGGTAGATTAAGATTAGAGCTTGATGGCGAGACGTCCATGCCCCGGTAGATTAAGATTAGAGCTTGATGGCGAGACGCCCATGSCCCGGTAGATTAAGATTAGAGCTTGATGGCGAGACGCCCATGCCCCGGTAGTTTAAGATTAGAGTTTTAGTAGCGAGACACCCATAGCCCGGTAGTTAAGAGTAGAATTTGATGGCGAGATGCTCATGCCCCGATAGATAAGGGTAGAGTTTTAATAACGAGAGGCCCATGTCCCGTGTTGGAGAGGATATTCGTGTGGTGCATGGAGAGAAGGATCCGTTTCAGTGCGTCGCCTCATCGCTCTTGAAATGATCCCATCCTGTCGTCGGCGGCGCGTCGCCGTCTACGAGTACGCCGCTGAACGAGTCCGAGAATTCTCCCAGGATGTACGCGGGAATATCGAAGGCATCGCGAAAATCTTGTAGAAGCACATTGCAGCGATCCGGGGCGACTGCAAACGCCAGCTCGTAATCCYCTCCGCCATAGAAAACGTAGTCCTGAATGGATTCGCCGCGCTGAATGCAGAAATCAACCAGCWCCGGGTCGATGGCGACGCTGGCAGAGGTGAATGCCACGCCCAAGCTTGATGCTTTGGCGATGTGGCCTGCATCCTGTACTACCCCGTCGCTTACGTCAACGAGGGCGTGGACTTCTTCGCGTTGATTGAGCCATTGGCCTTCCGCGACGCGGGGGAGGGGATGGTAATGAGCATCTGTAAGTTGAGGGAAGTCTTGGCTGTTTTCCCGAGCCAATCTTCCTGCGGCGGAACGTCCCGGTGTACCTGTAACAACGAGCATGTCACCTGATTGCGCGCCTTGGCGTAGGAGGTATTTTCCTTGAGGTGCTTCGCCTAAAACGGTGATGTCCAGGAGAAGGCCGTTTGGGGAGCGGATGGTGTCGCCGCCGATGATGGCTATATCGAATTGCGATGCCACACCGTGAATACCTGCGTAGATTGCTTCCAGATCGGCTATGTGTGTTGATGCCGGGGCACCCAGGGTAACGACCATATTTTGCGGGATGCCGCCCATGGCCGCGATGTCGCTGATCGCTCCGGCGGCGGCTTTCCAGCCTATTTCTTCCGGGGAAGCGTGAGTGCGGCTAAAGTGAATATCCTCCASMGARGCRTCGCAKGTTACMAGSAGGACTTTGTTTCCTGATTGCACCACGGCACAATCATCGCCGGGTCCAACCAGTACATTACCGCTGGTGGTKAGATKAGGGGTAATCCGGTCAATGAAGCCGAAYTCYCCCGTRTCKCCCAGGGTCTCCATGGKGCTARTCGTTTCCCAAGAGAGAATGCCAGGCTGCGGGGATGTAGTCTGCGATATCGGTAGCGGTGAGGCCCGGCTCGGTTAAATCGGATGCGGCCAAATCTCCGGCCAGGCCGTGGAGATACACGCTGAGAGTTGCAGCATCGGTGAGGGAAAGACCTTGTGCCGCCAGACCGCCTGCCAAACCTGCCAGCACATCGCCAGAGCCGCCCGTAGCCATGCCGGGATTGCCCGTGGTGTTGATGTGGCATTGACCTTGCGTGTCTGCCACAATAGTGCCCTGACCTTTAAGGACTACATTGCAGCCCCATTGCTTCGCATGTTCCGCAGTGATGTTTTCACGATTCGCCTGGATGTCTTTTGTTGAGAGACCCGTCAAGCKGGACATCTCGCCGGGATGGGGGGTAATGAGCGTAGGGGCTTTCCGGTTCACCAATGCTTCGATGTGGTTCTGTAGTGCGTTGAGACCATCTGCATCGATGATCAGGGGGGCGGTGCATTCTTCAATGAAAGTGAGTATGRATTCGCGGGTCTTGGTGTGTTGAGAGAGACCGGGACCGATGACCACGGCATCCATGCTGGCGGAAAATTCGTAGGCTCCTTCCATGGCGGCAATCGCGATGGTGTGTTCATTTGTTTCCAGGAGGGGAAATGTCATGGCTTCCGGGAGACCTTTGTCGGACATTTCGCCCAAGGATTTTGGGAGGCCAACGGTAACCAATCCTGCTCCGGAGCGTAAGGCACCCAATCCGGCGAGTACGGCGGCACCGGAATAACCTTGGGATCCTGCGATGATGAAGACGTGACCGAAGGTACCCTTGTGTCCGCTCAGGGGGCGTTTGGGAACGAGGGCCGCGGCAATAGTCGATGTAATTTGTGAAGCACTCATGGGCAGCATCCATATATCGAGTAAATCAATATTCTAAGATTAAGGATATTGTAGCGTACGGATCAGGGTTGTGCCAATTCTACTCGATTTCGCCCGTTCTCCTTGGCGCGATACAGGGCGGCGTCTGCTCGTTTAAACAGTTCGTCCACGGTATCGGACTCGGCATCGGAGTCTATCTGGCTTGCCCCAGCGCTGAGAGTTATGGGAATGGGGGCCTGTTCAAAAGTGAATTTAGAATTCCCGACTTTACGACGGATCTTATCGGCCAGGACCCCTGCTTGATCCAGTGAGGTTTCCGGCAATACCAACACAAACTCCTCGCCGCCGTAGCGAGCCAGAAAATCGGTGGAACGGCGCTGCTGGTCAATGCTGTGCGCCACGGCTTTCAGGATTCTGTCGCCAGCCAGATGACCGTGGGTGTCGTTAACTTTTTTGAAGTGATCGATGTCGAATACGATGATGGAGAAAAGATGACCATGGCGTCTTGCGAGCTGCATCATCTCGTTAAGTCGCTCCTCCAGCACGCGTCGATTAGGGATGTCCGTAAGGAAATCCTTGGTGGCGACGGTGTGCAGCCGTTCCAGTTCCTGCTGTTGGGTTTTGACCTTGTTGTTCACCTCAACCAACTGACGGCGGTAGGTTTGATTGGCCGTCTGTATTTCATCCACCTGCTGCAATAAGGATCGCTCCAGCTCACGCAGGTCTTCGATGGTGACGAGTTTTTGCAGGGACTCTTTGTGACGTTCCAGCGAGGTGTTGTATGCCAGCGCGTCATTGTTCAATTGGTCGGTGTTTTGGGTGAAATTACGAATAAGATCCTGGAGCACCTGCTTGATACGATCTACGGCTTCCAACTGTTCCGTTGATGCTTCGGTGGCGGGTTTGGAAATTTGTGCAGCTGGGTTGGGCTTAGCTTCAGTTCTTGGAGCGGGGTTCTGTTGAGCTATCCATATTTTAATACCGATAAATGCCGCGACTCCAATAACGATGGCGATTGCAATCCCTGGCATACTGGCTACCCTTTACATTCTAGAATCGATGACAGAAGGAGGCTCTTATCATTTAATGGATACCCCCGTGTACGGAGAGTATCGCATTATGATTTTGGGTTCAAGAGGGTTGCGGTTTTAGAAATCTGAATTTTACGGGGAGTTGGGGTATACTTCGGACTCATTTGGCAGGAATACATCCAATTTCGGTTTGAATCTATTTTGACTACACCATCTTTGTGTCCATACTTTGGGGAATGCGGCGGTTGTGCGTCTCAGGACGTGTCGTATCCCGATCAACTCCTCCACAAGCAGCAGCAATTGGAGGAGTTATTTGCGCCGTTTTGGCAGGAACCCATTCCTGTGCTGCCGTCGCCGATGGAGTGGAATTACCGTAACAAGGTGGATTTCAATTTCGCCCGGAAACAGTATCCCGAGCCGCCGCCTGCGGATTTTATGCGTGAAACGGTGTTGGGCTTCAATAAAAAGGGCAAGTGGTATTTTCCGCTGGATATTGAGGAATGCCGTATTGCGCCGGAAGGTGCGGATGCTTTGCTGGGGTCTGTGCGCCAGTGGCTTCATCGAAGTGGTGTGCGCGCCGTGGATAATAAAACGGATGACGGGGTACTGAAAGTGCTTCTCCTGCGCCGAGGTGTACGGACGGGGGAGACCATGGTTATGGTCATTACTTCGGACGGAGAATGCGATGAAGCGGGGTTTGTGGAGGCGGTGAAGTCGGCGTTACCCGTCCACTCCATCTATCGCGGTATTCACCGGGGACGCGCCCGGGGGGCGTTTGCAGACGAACTGCAGCTTCTGGATGGCGCGGCAGAAATTTACGAAGAACTTCACATCCCTACAGACGATGGAATACGGAAGCTGACGTTTCGCATATCGCCACTCAGTTTTTTTCAGACCAACACATTGGCGACGGAGGTGTTGTACGGCGAAATCCGAAAATGGGTACAGCGCGTGGCTCCCGACATTCTTTATGATTTGTATGGCGGCGCCGGAGGGATCGCGTTTACCTGTTCCGATCTGGTCAAGATGGTGCGATCAGTGGAAGTGGTGGAGTCGGCCTCGCGGGACGGCGAACACAATGCCGAGACGAATGGCGTGGATAACGTATTTTTTACGACGCAGAAAATGCGGACATATCTGCAGCAGGTGGTTGACGGCGGGGGTATGGAACATAACTGCGCCGTGGTGGTGGATCCTCCCCGAGAAGGGATGACCCCCAAGCCGTTGAAGCGGCTGATTGGTTCTGCGCCACCGAATATATTGTATATATCGTGTAAACCATCGGTATTTGCACAGGAGTTGCCGGAATTTCTTACGCAATATCGACTTACCGATATGCGAGCAGTGGATTTATTTCCTCATACCCCGCATGTGGAGCTTATGGTTTCATTGCAATTGCGGTAATACWTGGCYCATCATATTCGTTCTACATGATATRCGCTGCATTAAACTACAAATATTCAGGAGACAGTTATGAATCGTTCTGCTTTSAAGTGTATGAGTTCTTGTATCATTGTGGCCGTGTCCGGTTGGTCAGGGTATGCCTCCTCTGAACCGCTAGAGAAGATTTCGCTGCCCGATGGATTCAGCATCACCCGGTATGTCGATAACGTGGAAAATCCACGGCAGATGGCACTTGGGGACAATGGCACGGTGTTTGTAGGCAGCCGATTAGGGTCGAAGGTTCATGCGGTAGTAGATACAAATGGGGATGGCAAGGCGGACAAGACCTATGTAGTATTCGATACGGCCTCTATGCCCAAAGAATCGAGGGTGCGTATGCCCAGCGGTGTGGCGTTCAAGGACGGCTCGCTGTACATTGCGGCAATCAACTTTATTTTCCGGCTGGATGATATAGAGAACAATCTGGCCAATCCCCCGGAGCCGGTAATTGTAGTTGATGATCTGCCCAACGCGGGACATCACGGCTGGAAGTATATCGCTTTTGGACCGGATGGCAAGCTGTATGTACCGGTTGGCGCGCCGTGCAATATTTGCGAGCGGGATGACGAACGGTACTCCAGTATCACCCGTATGAACGCGGATGGATCGGGACGGGAAATAGTCGCCAAAGGTGTACGTAATACGGTGGGGTTTGATTGGCATCCCGAAACGGGCGAATTGTGGTTTACGGATAATGGCGCGGATGGAATGGGCGATGATATGCCCGCCGATGAATTAAACCGGATAAGCGAAGATGGGCAGCACTTCGGTTTTCCTTATGTGCATCAAGGCGATACGCTGGATCGAAGGTTTGGTCAAGGAAAAAAGGTGGGGGATTACGTGGCGCCCATGCAGAAACTGGCTCCCCATGCGGCGGCGCTGGGCATGCTGTTCTACACGGGGGATATGTTCCCGCCAGAATATAAGAACCAGATTTTCATTGCGGAACACGGCTCCTGGAATCGTTCCAAGAAGGTTTCCTACAACGTGACGACGGTATTTTTGGATAAGGGTAAGCCTGTGATGTATGAACCTTTCGCGGAAGGGTGGCTGGAAGGCGAGGAAGAATGGGGGCGTCCCACGGATCTGCTTCAGTTGCCTGATGGATCCTTGCTGCTGACCGATTCCGATACGAAAGCTATATATCGGATAACGTATAGCAAATAATGCTGCGTAGTCAGCATCATTGAATTTGAGGTATGCCTTGGCTCATTATGCTAGTTCTGTCTAAAAGCATATTTTGGAATAACCGTTCTGTGGAGATTCGTATGAGCCGTCTTTGTATCAAATTTGTTGGTTTCGTCTTGGCGATATTGGTAAGCGATATGGCAAGTGCTGATCTGTCTGAACAACTAAAACAGATAAAACTCCCGTCTGGATTCGAAATAAGTGTGTATGCCGAGGAGCTGGGTAATCCACGCCAGATGACGCTGGGAGCCAAGGGAACGGTGTTTGTGGGGAACCGCAATGGAACGAAGGTATATGCCCTTGTAGACTCCAATGGAGACAACAAGGCGGATAAGACGTATGTGGTATTTGATACTGCCGCGTTGCCGGAAGAAATGAAAGTGAAGATGCCCAGCGGCGTAGCGTTCAAGGACGGCGCGTTGTATATAGGCGCTATCAATTATATTTTCCGATTGGATGATATTGAGAATAATCTGGATGATCCCCCCAAGCCAGTTATTGTGGTAGATGATTTTCCTGACACGGCTCATCATGGGTGGAGGTTTATTGCGTTCGGTCCTGACGGAAAATTGTATGTACCTGTAGGGTCTCCCTGTAATGTGTGCGAGAAAGACGAAGAGATATTCGGCACTATTACGCGAATAAATCCGGATGGATCGGGTCGGGAAATTGTGGCCAAAGGCATTCGGAATACGCTGGGCTTTGATTGGCATCCCAAAACAGGTGAGTTATGGTTCACGGAGAACGGTACGGACGGCATGGGCGATGATGTGCCAGCCGACGAACTGAACCGGATAACCAAAAAGGGGCAGCACTTCGGGTACCCCTATGTGCATCAAGGCGACATACTGGATAAGCGGTTCGGCAGAGATAAGAAGATAAAGAAATACAAGGCTCCAGCGCAAAATCTCGCACCACACGCGGCGGCACTGGGGATGCGGTTTTATACTGGAGACATGTTTCCACCTGAATACAAGAATCAGATTTTTATTGCCGAACACGGTTCATCAGATCGCTCTGTGAAACTTGCGTACAGTATTACTACGGTATTCCTGGACGATAAAGGCAAGGCGATTGCTTATGAGCCTTTCGCAGAAGGCTGGCTGCAAGGTGATACCTTCTGGGGCCGCCCCACCGACGTGATGCAGATGCCTGATGGGTCATTGTTGGTATCCGACACGGACACTAAAGCTATTTATCGCATTGCGTACACGAAATAAAGTTTACTCGATACCCATGTTTCCACTTTGTAATCTAAGCGGCACTGTTTGACTTCAAACACCTCATTTTGGTATCTTTTGAGTCTCTCATGGGTGTCTATTTTCATGTTTTTTATGAAAATTCGAGACATTTTCTGCGACATGATGTCTGGCTAAGTATAACTTTTTAAATCAGTTAGAGTGTTTCTCAACGGGATTTCCCAATAAGGATCAGACACGTAACATGCCAAAAATTCTGGTGTTGGATAATCTGAGTGATGAAGGGGTAAATGTTTTCCGGAATGCTGAGGGCTTTGAGGTTGATGTAAAGCCTCCCCAGAAGCCGGATGAGTTACTTGCCATCATTGGTGAGTACGACGGTCTTGTGGTGCGTAGCGGGACCAAGGTTACCGCTGAGGTATTTGAGAATCCTGGTAAGCTCAAGGTCATCGGGCGAGCGGGGGTGGGAACCGATAATATAGATAAGCCCGCTGCCACGAATGCAGGTGTTGTCGTGATGAATACCCCCGGCGGAAATACGCTCTCTACCTGTGAGCATACTTTTGCACTATTGCTGTCCCTCTGTCGGAACACCCCAGCGGCTCATGCCTCCATGGATGCAGGGCGTTGGGATCGGAAGAAATTCATGGGTACTGAATTGAGCGGCAAGACGCTGGGTATCGTGGGTGCAGGACGGATTGGCGGGGCGGTAGCGAAACGTGCCCAGGCCTTTGAGATGAAGGTGCTGGTATTTGATCCGATTTTGACCCAACTGAAGGCGGATGCCCTGGGCGTGGAATTGGTCACCATGGACGAGATGTATGCTCAGGCTGATTTTATTACGATTCATGTCCCCAAAACTCCCGAGACCGATAATATGATCGGGACGGAGCAGTTCAAGAAAATGAAAAGTACGAGCCGCATTATCAATTGTGCGCGAGGCGGTATCGTCAACGAGAAAGAATTGGCTGAAGCGCTGAAAAATGGAGACATTGCCGGGGCGGGACTGGATGTATATACCTCGGAACCTTTCGAAGACAACCCGTTTATGGGGCTGGATAATATTGTAACTACACCGCATCTGGCGGCATCCACGGATGAAGCGCAGACGGTGGTGGCGGTAGATGTAGCGCAGCAGATGATCGATTATCTGGATAACGGCATCATCAATAACGCGGTGAATGTGCCGAGCTTGGATAAAGAGACCCGTGAGAAGCTGGGCCCGTTGATTTCGTTAGCCGGGAAGCTGGGTCGATTCCAGTCGTTGTATATTGAAGGCCGTCCTTCCAGTATTGAAATTGAGTATTCCGGTGATATTGGCATTGCAGATACTTACGCCATTACCACGGCGGTGATCATTGGTTTCCTGGAACCCAAAGTCGAATCGGTGAACCAGGTGAGCGCGCCTAGTCAGTTGGCCGAACGAGGAATTTCGAGTAGCGAGATTCGCGTTCCCGGAGACACCAGTTTCGGATTTCAAATTAAGGTTACGGTTACGACCGATAAAGAAACCAGCCAGATAGCGGGTACCTTGTATGACAATACAGACCCGCGTATATGCAGCATCGGCGGAACGCGTATGGATGCCGTGCCTGATGGGTGGATGGTCGTTAGTATTAACGAGGATAAACCGTTAGTTCTTGGACGGCTTACTTCTGTTATCGGTGAGGCCAAGGTGAATATCGCCAATCTCACACTGGGACGAGATGAAGAAGGGGGCTGCGCACTTACGTTGATCAATCTGGACAGTCCGCTGGACGAAGATGCCCTGAATCAGCTGCGCGGCCTGGAGCATGTGCAGCAAATTCGTCAGGTGCAGCTGTAGAACGACTAACTCGCAAGACAACCTACTTGATATAGCAAACAGTATAACCAACAGGAGGTATTATGAGCGGTCCTTACGAACACATCACGATTCCCGAGGGAGATAAAATATCCACAGCCTCCGATGGTACATTGGAAACGCCCGATACGCCCATCGTCGGCTTTATTGAGGGTGACGGCATTGGTCCGGACATTTGGAAGACATCGCAGCATTTATTCGATAGTGCGGTGAAGCATTGTTATGGCGGCAAACGCACCGTGTCCTGGATGGAAATTTTCGCTGGAGAACGTGCCAATGATGTTACCGGATCGTATCTGCCTGACGAGACTATACAGGCTATAAAAGATTTTGGTGTGGCAATCAAAGGTCCTCTTACTACACCAGTGGGCGGCGGGTTTCGCAGTCTGAATGTAGCGTTGCGCCAGAAACTCGATCTGTATTCTTGTGTGCGTCCTGTTCGCCATTTTCCCGGTGTGCCCAGCCCGGTGAAGCATCCTGATTGGGTGGACATGGTTATCTTTCGAGAGAATGTGGAAGATGTGTATGCA
>NVWG01000081.1 GCA_002746185.1 Candidatus Hydrogenedentota bacterium | reverse complement strand
TCGCCTGTGATTTAATTGACCTGCATGGGCGAGACGCCCATGCCCCGTGGTGGTGAGGATAGTCGTGGCGGATTGGTTCGGCGACTTTTTCAACAGCCCAAGATGCCCATGACCCGAAATAGGTATCTGTGTACATCTGATGACAGATCGGTTAGGCGTTTGGGGTGAAGGATTGTCCCCATTCGATGGATTTTTTTATGCCTTCTTGGAGCGGGGTTTGGGGGTCGTAGCCCAGGAGAGTGCGGGCTTTTCCGATGTTGGCTACGTAGTGGGTTACTTCGCCGATGCGGGAGGGCTCGACGGTCATGTTGGGTTCTATGCCCAAGGTTTCGCCGATATATTCTGCCATGCGGATAAGGGTTTGGCCTTGTCCGTAGGCGAGATTGATGGTGTGGTTTTTGTCTTTGCCTTCCGCCAGTAATCCGATGCCGCGAAAGATGCCGTCTACGCAGTCGTCTACGTAGGTGAAGTCGAGGGTTTTTTTGTCGCCGAATACGGTGATGGGGTCGCTGGCTTTGATGCGCTGGATGAAGAGGGGGATGACCCGCTCCATGCGGTCGATATCGTTGTCGAAGCGGCCGTAGACGTTGCTGAATCGGAAAATGATGTAGGGCAGGTCGTAGCATTGGGCGTAGGAGTAGATGAGGGCTTCGCCGGAGATTTTGCTGGCGGAGTAGGGGCTTTCGGTGAAGGCGAAATCGGCGTGRGATTCTTCGGTGATRTAGCGGTGGATATCGCCGTAGACTTCGCGGGAGGAGCTGAAGATGATGGGGAGGTTGTGTGCGCGGCAGTATTCCAGGGTGTTGTAGACCATGGTGATGTTTTCGAGAGCGCGGTCCGGTTGTTCGACGAGCTGGTGGACTTTGGCGTGGGCGGCGAGGTGGACTACTACGTCGATATTTTTGGGGTAGGTAGCGTGGCCGATGCCGTCCTGGAAGTCGTGGTAGGGCACAGACAGATCCTGGAGTAGGGTCTCGATTTGGTCTGTCCAGGTGTTGGAGCGAATGTCGACACCGAAGACCTGGTGTCCTTCYGCCTGGAGTCGAAGCCCGAGATTGGTACCGATTTGACCGCTGGAGCCAGTAATAAGTATGTGCACGAAAATCCTCCGAAAANCCAAAAMSGGGATTATATCATTAAAAGGTGATTTAGATGCAAAAATCGCGGTAGGATAAGGGCTTATGACGAATTTTAAACAGAATATATCCCCAGGCTTTTTCTCGATTCTCGCTATGGTGTTGTTGGCGGGGTGTGAGGAATCGCTGCATGATCTGGTGGCACGGGATAATAGGGTAGAGGTGGAGGCGCGGTTGGCTGATGATGCGGGGGAGGTGCATGGGGAGAATCGGCTGGGTCAGACACCGTTGTTTTATGCGGTGAATAATGATCGACCGGAGCTGGCGGTGGTGCTGATTAAAAATGGGGCGGATGTGCATCATGGGGATGATACGGGACTGACTGCGCTTCATGCCGCAGCGATGTATGGGAAGGTGAAGATGGCGAAAATTTTGATTAAGGCCGGGRCGGATGTAGGGGCGACGGATTCTTTTGGGGATACGCCCATGCACACGGCGGCGATTCATGGACAGATTCGGATGATTAACTTGCTGCTGTCGCGTGGGGGGAGTGCGAAGGCGACGAATTCGGAGGGTTTGACACCGTTTCAGTTGGCGAAGCGATATGGAAGATCGCGGGTGATGGAGCGATTGGGTGTGATTACGGGAGAGGAGTAAGAATCGAAGTGCAACGTGTAGTGATATATACGGATGGGGGATGTGCGCCGAATCCGGGCGTGGGCGGTTGGGCGGCGGTGCTGTTGTATAACGGGCATCGCAAGGAGCTTTCCGGCGGGGAGATGGAGAGCACGAATAATCGTATGGAGTTGACGGCGGCTATTGAAGCATTGAACAGTCTAAAGAAACCATGTTCGGTGGAGGTGCATACGGATTCGGAGTATGTGCGGCGGGGCATTACGGAATGGATACAGGGGTGGAAAAAGCGGGGGTGGAAGCGTAAGGCGGGGCCGATAAAAAACGTGGATTTGTGGATGAAACTGGATGAGGCGGTGGTGCGGCATRAGATTGAATGGCGGTGGGTGCCGGGGCATATGGGGGTGGAAGAGAATGAGCGGTGTGATGAATTAGCCACGTTGGCTATTGAAAATATACGGCAATTGTGAAGAATGCCACTATTTTTTAACTTTTGGGCTTGGTAGCGTATAATGAGGTTTGTTTTTTGGCCTACCTGAATCGAGTTTGGTATCGATGACGACTGAAACATCACATTCTGGGGGAATRCGGTAGTGCCCAAGGTAAAACGTGTACRCCACGAAAAGCCGACTTATCTGATCCCTATTGCTATGGGGATGGCGGGGGTACTATTTTCCAATCAGTTGGAAGATAAAATCCTCCAGGGCGTGGTCATTCTGATTTGCCTGGCTGTCCCCATGTTTGTGGGCGGTAATGTACTGGGGCGTATTCACAGTGGGGGGATGCAGCGCTTCCTGCTTATTGCCGGTATGATTTCTCTTTCTCTGGGTGCCATTGCGGCGGTTACCGGTTTTTCGGAAAGTCTGGTGGATTACGAGTGGGTATCGCCGGAAGTGGGTACGTTTTCTCGAAACCTGGGAATTGCCAGTCTTTTGTTGGGCTTGCTGGTGGTCATCTATACGGTGGTTCGTTCGGAGGCGATTATTGATGCGTTGGGTGAACGCTTTTCTCATGTTGCGGATCATATCTCCGAGGGGTTTGCGCTGATTGATAATGACGGTGTTGTGCTGCGTGTGAATCATTCTTTAGTTCGGGTGNCKGKMTTRACRRMMKWAKWTGTGATTGGTCGTAAGGCTTGGGATCTGGTGGGGGAGTTGGGTGCGGAAGCGACTATTGAGAGTACCCGAGCGCATACCCATGATGGAGTGGTGGAGTATGAGTTCAGCTGGAAGCAGGGTGCCAAGATTATTTATTGCCACGCTACAGCTACTCCCATTGATGACAGYAAACAGGAGCGRCAAGGGACGCTGCTCATYATTCGSGATGTGACRCGGGAGCATACGCTTTCAGAGAGTCTGGCCAGATAYAAYAAAGGGCTGGAAGTGATGGTGGATRAWCAGACGCGAAAATTGAGTGAATCGGAGCGTCAATATCGGGAGCTTCTTTTGCACATGAACGAGGGGTTCATGACGGTGGATGAGGACGCGAAGATTCGGTATGTGAACGACAGGATAGGGGAAGTGCTGCGATTTGATCCGGTGCGAATTATTGATCGGGATTTTTTTGATTTTGTTCAGTTGGATGATCGGAACCGGCTGCGTACTGCTCTGGCTCTGGTGCGGGAAGGGAAGCAGCATCAAAATGGTCAGGAATATACGATGGTTCGGGAAGACGGGGGGTATGTACCTGTAAAAGTATCTATTGCGCCTGTTCGCGGTGATGAAGGTCACTCGCCTCATTTTTCGTTGGTAATTACAGATGTGCACGAGTTGAAGGAAATGCATCGCAAGCTGGAATTTCGTGCAGCGGAGCTGGAGCGGGTGAACGAGGAATTACGGGAGCTGGATAAGGCCAAGGACACGTTTTTGTCCAATGTGAGTCATGAACTTCGTACACCGTTGGGTACGCTGGACGGATATATGGATATGCTCATGAGCGGTACGCTGGGGGATTTGGAAGGTCCGCAGACCGGGGCCATTCGGGTGATGCAGCGCAATGTGGAGCGGCTAAGCTCTATGATAAATGAGATGATTGAATTCAGCCGGATGGAAATTCGWGGGATTAAACTTTTTTATACTGTTTTTGATGTTACGAAATTGATAAAGGAATGTGTGGCTTCGGCGCATCCCGCTGCTTTTCAAAAAGATGTAGAAATAGAAGTGGCGGTAGAACCTCATCGGCGTTATATGTGGGGTGATCGGGTCAAGATAGTGCAGGTGATGGGTATCCTTCTTTCCAATGCAGTTAAGTTTACGCATGAAGAGGGAACAATAAAGATTACGCTGGAAATAACGGATGATGGCGAGGTGCGCATCATCGTGAAGGATACGGGTATTGGGGTGGAGCAGGCTTTTCAAGAGCGTATATTCCAAAAATTTTATCAGGTAGACAGTTCTATGACTCGGCAATTTGAGGGGACGGGGATTGGTCTTTCTATTGCACAAAATATCGTTGCTGCCCATGGCGGCGGAATAGATTTGGATAGCACTATCAAGGAGGGGAGTACCTTTACGGTCCATCTTCCTAACGCCTTTTTGGATGTGGAGAGTTCTTCGCTGGAGCAGCTTTCGTTGGGTACCATGCATGTTTTTGTTGTGAATCAATTGGTGGATTTCCGTGCGGCATGCGCCCATATTCTTAATAAAATGGGGTGTATTGTGACGGAGTTTGATTCGGCTTACGATGCCATTCGAGCGGCACATACGGAGGAGCCCGGATTGTTTCTTTTGGGCGAGACGCTGCCAGATGTATCGGGTGTTGTGGCGGTTAGCCTTATTAAGGAAGATTTGAGCATATCTCATGTCCCGGTTATTCTTATGAAAAGCAAGACTACGGATGATGATGCTGAAACGGGACTGGACGCTATCGAGTTGGAAAAACCRTTTTCTGTAAGTTCGTTTATTCAAGCCGTTCGTKCTGCTCATGCTTCATCTGAGGTGGAAGCGGGTCAAGGTGGTTAGTTATTTAAGGGGGAGTATATGAGTTTTAGTATTGGGAAAGTGGMGGGGGGAGTATTGTTAGCCGTGCTGATTGCGTATAGTGCGGCGGCGGAACGAAAACCGCATAGCTGGATAAGTGTGGAAGCGGAAACGGGTATGGTTCTTTCTGAGTCCAATGCGGATTTGGTTCGTCMWMMGRYRRKYAKKAYWWMGTTGATGCAGATGCTTTTGGTGGCGGAAGGAATAGAGTCGGGTGCCTGGTCGCTGGAGACTCTCATTACCGCGTCCCGCAAGGCGCAGYGCATGGGTGGCACGCAGGTATATTTGGCGGCAGGGGAAACCTGTTCAGTGGGTTTGCTCATGAAGGCCGTGTCGGTTTCTTCGGCGAATGATGCGGCTATGGCAATTGCAGAGGGGTTATGGGGTGACGAGGAAACGTATCTGGCTCGTATGAATGAGCGGGCTCGCGAGTTGGGTATGATGGATACGGATTTTCATAGTGTACATGGACTGCCGCCCAGTCGCGGGGAAGAACCGGATCGAACGACGGCGCGGGATATGGCGTTATTGGGGCGTGCTTGTGTAGCTAACCCTCAGGTTTTAGTGTGGACGAATTTGCGGAGTTATGAATTCCGAGCAGGTGAGGGTAAAAAGTATACGACGAATAAGCTGCTTCGTCGCCGGGATGATATGGATGGATTAAAGACGGGTTTCATTAGCGCGGCAGGTTTTTGTATTACTGCTACGTTGAAGAAGAATGACGTTCGGGTTATTTCTGTTGTTATGGGTCATGAGAACAAAACGAAACGGTTTGAATTGGCGGAGCGGCTGCTGGACGAAGGGGTACAGTTACTTCGGAAAGAGCGGCTGGTGGAGAAGGGCGATATGACGCTGCCTGCTATACAAGTGCTGAATTCCAATAAGGATGAAACGCGGCTGAAGGTGGGGCGGGAGCTGTGGGTGACGGCACTGAAATCGGAGTGGGATGATATTGAGGTGGTGTATGATTATCCGAAAGAAATCACGGCCCCGGCTTTGCGCGCTCAGGCGGTAGGGGAGATTCGGGTGGAACTGAATGGGCGTGTRTTGGACAGCACGTCGGTGTATCTTACGGAAGACCTGCCGGAGGCCACTCTTTTCGTGAAGCTGGAGAGAATGGTGTCGTCTATTTTTGGGGATGATTAAACAAGATCACCCTTCGGCGTCGCGAATGCTTTCTATGGCGTTGAAGTAGGAAGTGTGGTTGTAGATGTAGGACCCGGATACGAGGACGTTGGCTCCTGCGGCGACGACTTCTGCAGCGGTACGGTCATCGATTCCTCCGTCTACTTCCAGGTCGCGGTCGCCAATCATGCCTCGGACATATTTAATTTTTTCCAGCATTTCGGGGATAAAGGCTTGTCCTCCGAATCCGGGATTGACGGTCATGATGAGGACCATATCCACTTCATCGGCGATGTATTCGATTTCGTCTTGGGATGTACCTGGGTTGAGAACCACACCCGCCTTGCAGCCCGCATCTTTTATTTTTTGAATGAGCCGCAAGGGGTGGTTTGTGGTTTCTATATGGAATGAAATAATGTCGGCACCCGCTTGGACAAAGTCGTCTATAAAGGATTCGGGGTCGGAAATCATCAGATGAACGTCCAGAGGTACGGAGCAGACGCGTCTAATGGAGGCGACTACAGGTGGCCCAATGGTGATGTTGGGGGTGAAATGCCCATCCATGACATCTACGTGAATCCAGTCTGCTCCGGCATCGATGACGGCTTGTATTTCTTCGCCGAGTCGGCTGAAATCACTGGCTAATATGGACGGTGCCACTTTTATGGTACCCATGGAAACTCCTCTAGTTATTAAAACGAAAGAATCGTCTTTTCTGTTTTTCTGGCTGCGTGTTTAGTTGGGGGCGGAACGCGTCATCTTGTGTACCTGCGTTTAATGCTGTCACGTTCATTTCGGTCAAAATGGGTTCGTTATGCCCTTCATAGTAATACGAGCGGTGCAGTTCTCCGTTCAGATAAAATTCAACGGTGGTTTCGCTGGCATAGGCCACGTCGGGAAATGTGATGACGGTTCCTCCGGGGTGACTTGGTGGTATACCGTTTAGATAATCGCCTTGAAGAGGGTACAGTACGGTTCGTAACCCCATGGCATCGATCATATCGACTCGAATTTGCGCCTCGGCGACTTGGGGGGGGACGGTGTAGCTTACGGCGACTTTTCGGTGGGCGCTGGGTAAAAAAGATGATGACGATAGTCTCACATCAAACGACACCGACTCGTTTTCACTCAACAAGGAACCGGGAGAAGGCGTTTGACCCAGCACGACTTCGTATTCCGCTCCAACGCGTTCTACGTCGAATGGAACGACGGTGACATTTAGTCTGGCAAGAATCAGTTGGGCTTCTTCCAGGGATTTCCCCAGGATGTCCGGCATCAATACGGGGACACTGCCGGGGCCGTTACTGACGAGTAAATGGACTTCACCGCCGGAGCGCATTTTCCAATCGGGCTCCGGTTCCTGGCCAATGATGGTATCGCGGGGCGCGTTGTGGGGCATGCGGGAGATAGCACCGGCCAGTAACCGTGTACTTTGCAGTTGGGACAGTGCGGATTCGAGATTTTTTCCTATGAGGGATGGCGCGGATTCGTATTCTTTACCTGCACTGATGGTGAGGAGGACTTTTCTGCCAGTTCGCAAAACGGTGTTGGGGGTGGGGCGTTGGAAAATGACGTGATATTCCGGTACTTGGGCGTTGACAACATGTTTTTGTGCGCCCATTTCCAGTCCGGATTCCACCAGCAAGTTGGCGGCTTGGGTTATGGGCAGTCCGGTAACGTCGGGAACGGTGACGTAGGTGCTGCCTTTTACGGCCTGATTGAAAACGTAGTAGGCGGATAACGCCATGACCCCGATGAAAAACAGGGCGACAAAGGACCATCGGACTAGCCATCCGGTGAAGCGGAGACTAAAGAACAGGGTTTTTAGGAGTCCTTGCGCAACCGGGCGATGAAGAATCCGTCCATTTCGCTTTCGTGTGGCAGCGTCCGGTACATCCCCGGGCCGATTTTCCATTGATTCAGCCAAGTTGGTCCGTCCTCCAGTTTCAATCCCAGTTCCCCCATCATGGGTTCCACCACGCCCAGGGTCTCTTCGGGCGTGAAGGTGCATACAGAATACACGATGACACCGCCTGATTTACAGACTTTGGCGGAGGCTCGGAGGAGATTTCTCTGTAATTCGCTCAATCGGTCTATCTCGGCGGAATTTACTCGATATTTCAGATCGGGATGTCGGCGCAGGGTTCCGAGACAGGAGCAGGGTGCATCCAGCAGGACCCGGTCAAAAAATTTCTTTCTGAAGGGCATTTTCAATCCGTCACCGATGACGATATCCATGTTGGGGATTTGTAGGCGTTCCCGATTTTCGTCCAGGAAGAAGCGTTTTCGGGGAGCGAAGTCGTTGGCGATAATATGGGCTTTTCCTCTGGAGATTTGTGCCAGGTGGGTGGACTTGCCTCCGGGGGCGGCGCATACATCGAGGATGGTTTCGTCTTCTTTCGGGTCCAGGGCATAAGAAGGGAGCATGGAAGCGGGGTCTTGAATGTAGAAATGGCCATGTTGAAACATTTTACTGCGAAAGGGAATACCGCCTTTGGAAATAACGCAAGCGCCGGGAATATCGGGATGGGCTGTGGCGGTCACCTCTTGTTTTGTTAATCCCTTTAATACGGCTTCGCGGTCGGTGATGAGGTTGTTGACCCGTATTGWGGGGGCAGCCTCTTGTATACCTGTTTYGCATAAWSCTTCTGCYGTTTCCTCGCCGTATTCCTGAATCCAGCGTTTCACCAGCCACATTGGCATGGAGTAGCGGATTCGCAGGTGCTCCACAAAATCTGTTTCGCGATCAGGCAGGGAAACCTCTTCGAAGGTTTGGGGTACTTTTTTTAGTACGGCGTTTACCAGGCGGGCGGTACCTGCGTGTCCACGTTTCTTAGCCAGATCCACGGAGGTGTGGACCATGGATGGGAAGGTGACGTTGCCGCAGTAGAGGGTTTGGAATACGCCCATGCGGAGTACGAGGACTATGGGGAAGGGTAGTTTGTTCAGGGGCTGGTGGAGCAGCGGYTTGATAATGTGATCTGCCAGCACGGAATGACGCACGGTGCCGTATACGAGCTGGGTGAGGAAGCGTCTTCCCCGGGGGGATAATCGACCAGCTTTACGTTTGATGGTGCGGTCGAGGGCAGCGGATAGCTGGGCATCTTTCTCGAATACGCGGAGCATGACTTCGATGGCGGCATCTCGTACGGGATCAACGGGCATTATTCCACCYCGAATTGGCTGCCCGAGGGCAGGGCGTTGCCGCGGAGGAAATCGGCAGTAGGTATGGCTCGTTTACCGGGGGCTTGAATTTCGTGCACTTCGATGGCTCCTTTGCCGCATTGAATAATGAGTTGATTTCCTTCGGTATCAAGAATCGTGCCTGGGTCTTCTTCGTTGTTTGTCTCGTGGATTCCAGCATGGTGTATTCGGTAGATATGGTCATCCAGTTTTGCGTAGGCCACGGGCCATGGCTGGCAGGCGCGTACCTGATTCACGATCTGGACCGCAGGGTCATGCCAGTTGATACGCCCGTCTTCTTTCAAGATGATGTCGCAGTAGGTGGCTTTTTCGTGATCCTGCGGTGTGCAGGTTGCGGTGCCTGCTTCTACTTGTTCCAAGGCTTCCAGCAGCATTTCTGCGCCCTTGGTTGATGCTGCCATGGTAAGTGAGCCAGTGGTGTCGTCTGGTTTAACGGGGAATGTTTCCTGGAGGAGCATGCTGCCGGAGTCCATACCTTCGTCCAATTCCATGATGGTGATGCCGGTTTCGGTATCGCCATTCAGCACGGATGCGTAGATGGGTGCCGGGCCGCGATACAAGGGGAGCATGCTAGGGTGAACATTGAGAAAACCTTTTGGCGGTACTTCGAGTATGGGTACTTTGAGGATGCGACCGTAGGCGACGAGGACGCATACTTCCGGCTTTTGTTCTTGGAGCCAGGCTTCGAAGGCACCGTCGTTGAGCTTGCTGGGTTGATGCACGGGGATGCCGAGACGCTCTGCACAAACTTTTACCGCAGGGGGGTGGAGCTTGTTTTTACGTCCTGCGGGTTTGTCGGGTTGGCACACCACGGCTGCGACGTCGTGTTTTTCTGATACGGCCTCCAGGGAGGGTACAGCCATATCGGGGGTGCCAAAAAAAACAATGCGCACGAAGAGCTCCTTGCAAAGGGGTGATGTGATGGGGTCAGGTTAGTCCCGGGATGTCCATGCCGCCTGTGATATCGGACATTTTGTCCTTAATGAGGTCGTGGGCTTTCTTGATCCCCTCATTTACCGCAGCCGCTACGAGGGTCTCAACTATTTCCGGGTCGTTTTCTGCGAGAACATCGGGGTCAATTTTTATGGACAGGATTTCCATTTTACCGTTTACCACCACGGTGACCATACCGCCGCCTGCAGAGGCTTCCACTTGCTCGTTGGCCAGCTCTTCCTTCATGGACTCCATGTTGGCTTTCAGATCCATGGCGTTTTTCATCAAATTACCTATATCGCCCAGACCTCCTAGTCCTTTCGGCAGCATATCGTTTCCTCGGTGTGGGTTACTTTGAGATTAGACTATGTATTATACATGGTCGGCGRATTATTCTCCATAATCCACAGGYGGGAGWWMYSWCRWRAYSSWYKAMSCTRWMWMKSSTKMMWMTAWGGWSTWYRKSCRYMRTCRMKYYWYMAATGCTGGGTTTTGCCCTGTTGGTGTAAAGCGCACGGAGTAATGAGATTGCCGCGTCGGCCTTCGGCCTCCTCGCAAAGACACGGAAAACGAGATTCGTATATCCTGGCATGTCATTGCGAACGAAGCGAAGCGCAGTGCGGCAATCTAATCGCCCTGATGACTCCGCCATACCCGCTCTATTTGCCTACGCTTTATGGAAGCCTATTTAGCTTTTAAAACGCGACCTTTACGCCGGAAGGATGATGATGTTGAACTGAATGAGTGTGACGGTGACCATGGCGATACCCATTCCTGTGATGAGGACGGCGGAGATTACGGGAAGAGCTAGTAGAAGGGGGCTTCGATCTCCGATACGTTCGCGAACTTTACCTGATGCGCGKACTACGGCGATGCCGATGGCAACGAGGACGGAGGCCAGGCCGAGACTGAAGGCGATGATGAGCAGGAGACCCAGCGCGAGTCGTCCTACGTTGATGGCGAGCATRAGGACGATRAGGGCKGCGGGGCAGGGYACGATACCRCCGGAKATTCCCAGCCAMAGRATGTTTTTRTAGGTGGGGGGRAGTCCTTCTTTGCCTTCAATGACGTGGGTGTGTCCTCCGGGTCCGTGGTGATGGTCGTGATCGTGATGATGGTGGTCATGATCGTGAGTATGGGAGTGATCGTGGTCATGGGTGTGGTGGTGGTCGTGATCATGATGATGGGGTGTGTTTTCTGCGTTGTGTCGAGCCAGCAGGTAGGTATTGTATCGTCGGAAAAAGAGGAGGAGGCCGATGGCTACGATGATGAAGCCGGAGACTAGGCTGGTCCAGAAATTTAGTTGTTCGCTGGAGACTTTTTCTCCGGCGTACAGAATAATGATGCCTAATAATAGCACGCTCCATACGTGGGTGATGGTGACGATGGTTCCCAGGACGGCGGCATGCCACGCGGTGCCCCGCTCGCCGATGAGGTAGGCTGCCATGACGGTTTTTCCGTGGCCCGGAGAGAAGGCGTGGCCCATGCCCAGTCCCACGGCGAACAATAGGGCAATGGCGACCATGGAGGCGGTGAGATCCTTGGAGCGGATAACATCGTTGACGCGTTTCAGCATGCCGTCGGAACGGCTGGAGTCTGCAGGGGGACTTTGTTCCGCCCGAAGTGCGCCTGCTGTGGAAGGGGACTGGGCGATTTGTGTGGGGGCTTCGGGGTGGAGTTCTCCTTTTGCCATTAGTGCCATTTCGCCGTCAGATCGGGCGGTGGCGGTCCAATCGAAAATGGGTGCGGGTATATTGGCTAGTGTTTCGCCGGAACCGGGTGTGAGGTCCAACCGAAAAATATTGTAGAAACTTTGGAACAGGGGATTTTCCTGGTCGTCCTCCAGTACGAGCGCAATATAGCGTTGTTCGCCTTCTTTCCAGGGGCCTGTTCCGATGTCGTAACGTCCGTCCAGGAGAATGTATGCCTCGCGGTAACCTTGGGCATTTTCGTGGTTCGTGGAACTGAAGGTGATGGGGGGGATTTCGTCGCCTTGGGGCCAGGTCCAATCTTCTACGGAGAGGTCCAGGAAAATACTAAACACAGGCATACCGCCTGTGCCTTCGTAGATTTCCAGCCGCTGATTTTCCAATTTAAGGGGCAGGATGATGTCGTCATACTGCACCATGATATTCGGCAGGAGTCCGGGTGCGCGTTGTTTAAGGTACGCGATGATTTCTTCGGGGGTCGCCTGGGTGTCCAGATCGGTGTCGAGCATATCCATTTCGCTGAACGACGGTATCTCGGCGATATCCAACTGGTAATGGAGTTGGAAATTGTCGCCACGAAGATCCACGAGCCAATATTGATTGATGGAGAAATTTCCCAGGGGATGGGCTGCAGCCAGTCCGGTGGCTATGGTGAGAAGGAAAAGAAGTATGGCTGCTTGGGAACGGACGAGGCGATGAGAAAATGACTTGATCACTTCAATTGTTTTCCGGTGGAACTCATGGACAGGGACGAATGGAGAACGCCTTTTTGCTGCCCCATGGTATCKGCCATGTCGCGAATCATTTTGGCACGGCCTTTTACCATGATCATTTCAGCGCATAGATGGTTATCCAGATGGACATGGGTGGTGGCCAATACTTCGTGATGGTGCTGGTGCTGAATGGAGGTCAGGCGGTCGCTGAGCTGCCGCTGGTCGTGGTCATATACCAACGTGATGGTACCCAGGGCATCGGAGTCTTTTTCCCATTCCGATTCGACCATGCGGGAACGAATGAGGTCGCGTATGAACTCGGAGCGGTTGGTGAAGCGTCCTTTTTTGAGGAGCTTTTCCATTTTCCGATTTAGTGCTTCTTCGATAGTGAAGGTGAGTCGAACGAGTTTCGACATGCTGGATCTCCTGTTGGTGGCTGGATCATAGCTTATTTCGGTATGGATTGACTACTGAGGTTGGACCACGCTCTTGCATTGTATTACGAATGAAAAAAATGTAATACTGAGTAATACGAATTTTAAGGAAATAATACTGTGCATATCTCCGAAGGCATTCTATCTGTACCTATTCTCGCTGCTGGCGGTGTTGCTGCCATGGGCGGCGTTGCAGTGGGATTGAGGGCCATGTCTGACCGGGATATGGTGAAAGTGGCGGTGGTGTCTTCCGCTCTGTTCGTCGCAACGCTTATTAAAGTACCTGTGGGGCTGTCGTCCGTGCATTTGATTCTCAGCGGACTGGGAGGGATCTTGCTGGGCTGGCAGTTGTTCCCCGCGTTTCTGATTGCCCTGGTGCTTCAGACGATTTTGTATGGCTTCGGTGGATTGAGTACGTTGGGAGTGAACACGGTATTACTGGCGTTGCCTGGCGTGCTTATGTACATGGTGTTGAATCGAGGAGTTCGTACGGCTCCGGCCAATCGTGTCTTTCTTTTGGGTATGCTGGGAGGTGGGGGCGCGATTTTTTTTGGTGCGATGATATTGGCGACTCTGCTGTTGACGACGGGTGTAGAATTTCGGGTATTGGCGGGGGCGGTGTTTGTGGCTCACTTGCCTGTGATGATCGTTGRAGCACTGGTGACGGGCGCGGCGCTGTCGTTTCTGCGCAAGGTTCGTCCCGAAACCCTTATGTTGAGTGTGCATCTGGAGGAGAACCAACCATGCGAATCGTGATGCTGATTGTATTATCGATTTACTCTACTTCTGCGGTTGCCCATGGTGTGAATCTTTTCGTTCGCACCGAAGGCGGCATGTTTATCGGGAAAGCCACGTACGACGACGGGAAACCTGTAGTGGGTGCAACGACTGGCGTTTACAACGGGGACGATGTGCAGATTGAAGAACTTACCACGGATCGAGATGGGATGTTTAGGTATACCCACGATGGTGATATGAATTTACTTTTCACGGTTACGACGCCGGATGGCCATCGGGTTTCGTATCGAGGGACTGATGATGAAGAGGAAATAGAGCATCGTCACGAGCATGGTGATATGAATGGGGAGGCCGATCTGATTCACGAAATAGAATATTTGATTCAACGTGAATTAGGCGATGTGCGCGAGGACATTCACCGTCTGGAAAATACCATTCGTTTTCACGATGTGGTGGGGGGGATTGGGTATATCGTGGGTGTATTGGGTCTGATCGCCTTATTGAAACGTCGGCAGGGGTAGGGCGTTAGTTATGCTGCTGCAACGGGTTACGCGCCGGGAAACATTGCTGGATCGGCTGGATCCGCGGGTGCGTGTGTTGTCGGCCTCCGTGCTGGGACTGCTGCCTATTTTTCTCACTGCATATCCTGCGCTGCTTACGGTTCTGGGATTGGCGGTGGTGCTTTGCGCCATGGAACGTGTTCCTGTTTCGTATGTRRGTCGTCGGCTGCTGGCGGTTAATAGTTTTATGATCGTCCTCATCGCTGTGCTGCCGTGGAGTGTTCCAGGCCATGCTTTGGTCGAACTTGGCGGGCTTACCTATTCCCAAGCGGGTTTTCATCAGGCGTTGGTAATTTTTCTCAAGTGCAATTCTGTACTGCTGATTTTTACTGCCTCCATTGCGACCATGGAAGCGGTGACCCTGGCTCATGCGCTGGACAAATTGCGATGTCCTGCCAAGCTGGTGCATTTGTTCATGTTCACGCTGCGGTATCTCACCGTGCTGGAGGAAGAGTATCGTCAGCTTCGTCAATCCATGATGCTCCGAGGTTTTCGTCCCCGCTTTAACGGACATACCCTACGCACATTTGGTCATCTCATTGGCATGATGTTGGTGCGCGCATTGGATCGTTCAGAGCGAATCATGGAGGCTATGTTGTGTCGTGGGTATTCCGGGAAATTTTATACACTTCGGCACTATGCGCTGCGTACTCATGACGTGGTGGTGTTGACGTTGGTTCTGGCCATGGCTTTGGGAATTGTGGGATTGGACAGGGCATGAGCGCGCTTATTTCTATGGATAAGGTGACCTTCGGATACAACGGCGCGGAGCCTGTACTGAATGGACTTTCTCTTGAACTGAATGCTGGCGAACGGCTTGGACTGACGGGGCCAAATGGATCGGGGAAAACGACGTTGCTGCGGTTGCTCATGGGGCTGGAGCGTCCTACGGCGGGTACGATAACTATTCTGGATAAACCTCGTGTTTCAGAAGCTGATTATCAGGATGCGCGACGGGCTGTGGGCTATCTTTTTCAGAACAGTGACGACCAGTTATTTTGCCCTACGGTGTTCGAGGATGTGGCGTTTGGTCCTATAAACCAAGGCTTTTCTGCTCAGGAGTCGCATGATCGGGCGCATGCTACGCTGGAGGCGTTGGGGCTGGCGGATTTGCGTCGCCGGATTACGTATCAGCTTTCGTATGGTCAAAAGCGGCTGGTAGCGTTGGCGACTATATTGGCCATGGAACCGAAAATTCTCCTGCTGGATGAACCGACCACGGGTCTGGATGAAAAACACGAAACGCGGCTTACGGAGATCCTGTTGGGTCTGCCGCAAGATATGTTGATTGTTTCGCACAACCAGCCTTTTCTGGAAGCGGCTTCCACGCGCCAGCAGCAGCTTCGTTCTTGAGGGGATTACCTGCCAAGGGTCTTAGGGTTTAGGAAGTATACGTAACCCGTTCACTTCATCGGGACGTGCAGAAAATAGGGAGCCTGAATATTCTTTTTTTGCATTACGAGACCCCTTCGCGATTAGAAACTGGTCTTTTCCAGTGCCAATAATTCCCAGAGAACAATCAAATTCGTAGCGTCCAAGCATATTGAATGCCGCGTCTGTTTTCAGGAGTATTTGCGGATTGCCGTAGCATCCGAACCACCAAGCGCCGTCATGAAACGTGGCAGTCTGGATGCCCACTTGGGTCCAGCCGCTTTTGATGATGTGTTTTTTAGTAAAAACGAAATCACTGTTGTATTCGTAAACGTAATTCTCTTCGACTCCAGCGGGTAATCCACCCACTATATAAAATTGGCCGTCACGTACACCGATACCGCCTGCACCGTGAAATACTTCGGGGGTGGGGTGTTTTGAGAGCAGGGCTAGGGTTTGGGAATCATACACATAGACCCATGAGTCAGCGTTGCCTTTAGGGTCGTTGAATTTTCCGAGATTTACCGCAACGTAGAGACGGTCGTTATAAAAACAAAGGTCGCCATGGTGGTCAGGGACTTCAATTTTTTTCTGTATTTTGCCTTGGTGGTCTGTCTTGACCAACGTGGTGGTGAAGGACCAGTAAACGGTGCTGGCTTCATCGGTGCAAACACCTTGAAGGTGACCGGCGTAATCTCCTTCACATACGATTTCATTGGGGAAAGCATCATCCTGTCCGTGGGCTGGGGAGGTGAGGAACATGATGAGGGGTATGAAGACTCCCCATACCCTTTTGGGTAAATGTGGTGATTGGATTTGGTGGTAATGCATTTATTTACCTTTCTTTTTGAACATAGGCGTTCCGCCTATGATTTTGTTTCATTCATGGGCGAGACGCCTATGCCCCGATATTTGTTTCACTCATGGGCGAGACGCCCATGCCCCGATGTAGGGAGGATAGATGTCTCTAAGGAGTAATTGAGTTGAAAGAGTAAGAGGATTCTCATCCATGTTAAACGTCTCGATTTCTATCATACTGAGGGATTTTCATTGATTCGCCGCCTCGCAGGGCTGATTCATGGGCGACGATACCGGGAACAGTGTAGGCCAGGGCTTCGTAGATATCGATGATCGGTGTTCGATCATGTACCAGGGCATCGACGAATTCGTGGGTTAGAAAGGTGTGGGACCCCTGATGGCCGCTGTTGTGCCGAAGAGGTTCGGGGAGCATATCTGTTTCCCACCATACGGTCTGATCATACTTTTCAAATTTCTGCAAAGTGCGTTCAAAACCTGCATCGTCTTTTTCGATCTGCTCTCCACTGCGGACAATGAGCGGGCCTAGTCCGTTTGGATCGGGCCCATAGAAACTGGACTTGGTGCCCACCCATTTTGCCGTTTCTCCGCCACGGTGTGCCCCTTTCCACCAGACCCGGCAGTCGAAAGCATGGCCTCGATCTGTTTTGAACATGGCGGACTCATTCCAGAAGGGATTGTTGTAGACATTATCTTTTAGAATGGGATCGTCATCGCCCCAACCGTGGCAGGTCACTTCGGTGAGGCGCTCTCCTGTAACACCGACGAGGTGGGCGGTACAGTGGGTTGGGTAATGCATGGGTGCCACGCCGTGTCGCCAAGTCCGTTTTCCATTTTCGAAATACAACGATTCTAATCCGTCGTGCTGATAGGTGGAATCGCTATAAAAGAGGGTGCCGAATTTTCCGTCTTGATACATTTTGCGGGCAGAAATAGTGAAGTCCTGGTAGTAGCTGGTCTCCGCCAGCATGTAGTGCAGACCTGTTTCTTCCACGATGCTGCGTAACTGGTCGGCTTCTTCCACGGTGCCCCAGGCAGCGGGTACGGCGGAGAGTACATGCTTGCCGTTTTTCATGGCTTTGATAACGTGATCCACATGGAGAGGGCCGTCGGTAAAAATGGCTACGGCATCGATATTTTTATCGAGGACAAGTTCTTCTAACGAGTTATAGGACTTGGTGCATCTATAGGTCTGCATCAGTTTTTTACGACGCTCAGGGCGCAGGTCACTTACCGCTTCGACAATGCAGTCGGGATGTTTGTGAAACTGAAAGCTCAGTCCGAAACGACCGCCTACAATGCCGATACGGAGTTTTTTAGGTGCGGAGTCTACTGCCCAGGCGTACCGGGTTGAGGCGAGGGATGCGGCAACCACGGTACTGCTTTGTTTGAGAAAGCGCCGTCGATTCAGGCTATTGGCCTTCTGTGGTTCGGGTTTTGGTGTTGAAGGGTCTGCGTTGCTCATTATTTTTACTCCTTTCGATTGTCCTATTAGCATCTTACTGGAACGGCGGGAGACAAACAATGGGCATGATAAAAACTAGAAAGACCATATCTTCATGATTCCATGCCGGAAAATGGCCGTGGCGGATCTGTGTTGTGGGGGCTTCTTCTTCCGAGTCATGATTTCCGCAGCACCGATTAGCGCGGAAATTACGAAGCTGGAACCGATACGGATTCGATACGGCAGGGTCTGGCATTGTAGACGGGCATACCGGTGAAGGGATCGCGTTCAGCATCGTCATGCAGCTCGTTTACATTTACACCGGGATATTTGCGACTCGTTTTCATCCCGCTGTTGTATTTGTGTCCCCAGAACTGATGCACCGAAACCACTCCTGGACGAATTCTATCGGAGCATTTTACTGGAATACTGATGGAACCCGTTGTGGTAGAAATCTGAATTTCCTGCCCTTCCTCAATACCCATCGTTCGGGCATCCTCCGGGTTCATGGTCGCCCAGTTTCCTTTCACCAGTTTCATCAGAGCGGGGATATTGTGCGTCCAGGTGTTGAACGTCTGGAGGCGGCGTGCTCCGGAAACCAACAGCAGCGGATATTCCTCCGTGGGCAGCGGAGGCTGAAGCAGCTCCTTCTCGATGGCTTGTACAAGATCCTCCGGGGTAAGTCTGATTCGGTTATCCGGCGTGCTGATTCGATTCTTCAGAAAATCGCCCCAGTTTATTTCTGCATACGTAACGCCCTCCGGATGCCGCTTGAGCCGTCGCAGTCCACCTTTCCCGAGGAGAAGATAATCGTAGAGCATGGATTCTGTAAATTTCTTCCCCACAAGCCCAAGTCCTTTCGAAATGATATCCACCAGCGGGTTATTCAGAAACGGAACCTTCGCCTCGCGGGACAATGCCATGAAGATATCCCATTCCGAGCGTGTTTCGCCTCTCGGCTCAGCCACCTTAGGCTTCAATTCCGCAAAAGGATGCGATTCGAAATTCGATGTAAGGAAATGAAAAGCTCCTTTCTCGAACATGGTCTGGGCGGGAAGATTATAATCCGCGAACGAACCTGTGTCCGATCTATATATATCGATACTTACCAGTAAGTCGAGTTTTTGAAGTGCCTCCTCCACCCGAGGCGTATTCGGGAAGGTAAGCACCGGATTTCCTGCCACGACGATGAGCGCACGAATCCGGTCCGGGTCATCGGATAGAACATCCTCGGCGAAAACGCTGGCTGGCGGSCCTCCGAAGATTTGCGGATATTTTCCGATCCGTGACGGCGAGGTGTTTTTGCGCTTTGTAAATTTCTCAATGAGTCCGGGCACATCGATGGCACCGGGATTGAAATAGACTCCGCCCGGACGGTCGATATTGCCCGTAATGGCATTCAGCGTCATCACTGCCCACTCGGTCAGCGTCGAGTTTTTACTCGTCTGCACACCCACGCGCGTTGTCACAAAACCGCTTTCCGCCTGCGCAAATTCCTTGCCAATTCGTTCCATGGTCTCCGCCGGAATATCGGTGATGCGGGCCATATCGTTCAGATTGATGCCTGCGGAGAGGGCGCACAGCGTGTCGAATCCGGAGCAATGTTGATCGATAAAGTCCCCGTCAACGTGTCCGGATTCTATAATAGCGTGGATAAGCCCCAGCAAAAAGAACAGATCCGTGCCTGGCCGGATAGCGAGATGCTCCTGTGCCACTCGGGCCGTTTCTGTTTCCCGGGGATCGACTACCACAACTTTCCCGCCAGCTTTTTTGATGGCCTTGAAGTCCGCCAGTATATGCGGACGACGTTGCAGCAGCGTCATTCCCTGCGTCACCAGTGGATTCGTTCCCAACAGGAGCGCGTAGTGCGAGCGTCCCGCATCGGGTTGTAGAATAAAATTTTCATTTCCCAACACCCGTTCCGCCACGGCACCGCGATCCGTATATTCCAGCGAAAGCACATTGAAAGAATTCGCGGACCCGAAGGCATGGCAGAAGGTGTTTGCCAACATGATGGATGCGCTGTCCGCTGCATTTCCCCAGTATGTTGCGATGGAACCGGGACCGTAGGTGTCGTGCAGTTCCCGGAGTCTTTTTCCGATATCTTCGTATGCGCTGTCCCAGGTTACGCGCTCAAAATCGTCGCCGCTCTTTTTTTCTGGATACAGGAGTCTGTCCGGATCGTTCTGATAATCGGCAACGTGCATTCCTTTGATGCAGGCATATCCTTTTGTAATCKSMYGWWYWTYWTCSSSYKKSAYSGWKRMYWKTKYRMSKKCTWCMACYTCSMCYTYYWRKSYRYARAWTSSCWCRMWCKCMYCKWTYTKWMRMKTYKYMKWWATCGTTGTCATTCGAAAATCCTCCAAAGATGAAGATACAGACTTTTATTCCGAAAGACTTGTATAAACTGGTCAAATTAAGTTTCTTGGCGCGCAGGGGGCGTATTTAATCCGCCTGTATGAACTCGCTGTATTTGACTAAATCTGTGGGGGACATGCCGAACATATCGCGAAATGTGTGGGATAGATGAGAGGAATCGGAAAATCCACTGCCATGTGCCGCATCCGTCAGGTTGCTTCCTTCGCTCAACAGGCGCAGACCGCGCTGTAAACGCAGCCACAAGAGATAGCGGCGAAAGGGGAGAGAGGTCGTTTCGCTGAAAAGATGCCCAAAACGGCTGGCAGACAGATTTACCTGAGATGCCATATCTTCCAGGGAAATTTTCACATCGTCAAGTCCGCGCATGATCTGGAGTGCTCGTTCTATTCTTGGATCCATGGACTCGTTCGTCCGGACGGCGGATTCGGAAAGAATGTACGATTGAATGAAGTTTTGCTTTATCTCATTCGCTGAATCTACCGGAAGCTCTCCCGTGTGTGCCGATAGTATCGTGCGGAGTGCTTCGGTTGTTGCCGAACTAAGCGGAGGAAATTCAGTGGGACCAAAATGATCGTCATCCGAATGGGCAACGCCGCCATATTCAGGATCGAGATAGAAGAGGGCGACGCGTCCGCCTTCCGCGTCGAATTCGTGTGGACGGTCGGGCGCGATGATTGCACTGGTGCAACGCGTCCACGGTACATCACTGGATCCGCGAAGTTTCAGCTCGCCGTCAATGCAAAAGCAGAACTGGACCGCGTGATGACGATGCAGCGTAGTATCCAGCGCCCGGCCAAGATAGAGACTGCACCCGCGCCACACGTAAATGCGGCCAGCCCAAACCTTTTTCGGCGTGGCATCACTCCCATACGATGTCTGCTGTCGTTTTCCCAAATCAGGCACAGGCTAATTCCCGTTGAGGATATTCGTGATAGGGGTACACGAATCGCCGCTAGAATTTCCTGTACAAGCCTGAAACATGTCCWTCATCCTGCCGCGCATTTCCGTCAGTCCATCCATTTTTCTTGTCCATGGGTTATAGACCCTAGAGTAGAGTCTAGCGCATACGAAACAACTCATCAGCCCAATCCCGAGCGTCTGAGTTACTGGTCTGCTAACTGGGGAGTAAGAAAAAGGCAACCGCTGTGACGTCCTCGGTGAAATCCGATGAACCTGCGAGTGCTTGCTGTGCCCTCAAGAAATAGGTGTGTTGGGAAGGTTTTCCAAATAGCTTTTCATAGACCTGAGAGAAGAAGAGTCGCCTTCGAAGTTAGGAGATTGCCGCGCTTCGTTCGCAATGACATCCATTCTGTGTCATTGCGAGGGCGGCGAAGCCGGACGCGGCAATCTGGTCCTCCCGTGACTGTGAATCCCCTCCGTTGTGCCGGGGTCTTCCATGAGAAGGTCATGTCAAATTTATTAACTGCCGTGGCAGTTATTCCGTTGCTTCCCGGTTTTTCACCTATTTTATTGTTGATTGTTTTTTCGTTATGGATTCCTTTTCTGGGTGATTTTCGGTGGGTCACCGTACGCCGTGCTTCCATT
>NVWG01000080.1 GCA_002746185.1 Candidatus Hydrogenedentota bacterium | reverse complement strand
GATGTTGAAAGGGAGCAGAGCAACAATTTTGACGCTCCTTCTTTTAATTTTAATTGGAGTGGGTTAAAATATGTTTTTATGTAACCGTTGTTGGCCTAGTTCTTTTCTTAATTATTAAAATATTAAGCAACCTTACCAAAAACCCAACAATTAAAAAACAAGATATAAAAATACAAGATATTTCAACTGATGATGGAGATTGATACACATGTACTACAAAAACCTCACTACCAGCGTGGCTATTTTGGCCTTTGTGGCCTTGGGCCTGTTTCCGTCACTTGCACTGGCGGAAGAAAAAACGAATGGTGTTCAATCAACTAATACCAAGTTAGAGCATAAGGTAGGACCTACCGAAACGCTCATGCAGATTGCCGCTTTATATGAGGTAAAAGCATCGCATATTAAGGATTGGAATAATCTATCATCTCTGAGTGCGCCCCGTGGTTCGGTATTAACCATCTATGTGGATTCCGAAAAGGCTCAGGACATCCTTGCCGCGCGCACCCAGTCTCAGACACACAGCATGAACGAATTGAAATACACTGTCTCAAAAGGAGACACACTGAGTACCATTGCACAGTCGTACAGTGTGAATATGGGCGATGTGGTTTTATGGAACCGCCTCTCCGATTCGAATTTACGTAATGGCCAAGTGCTTACCCTTTTTGTATCTGACGAAGCCTACGCTGTGGCAAAAATGGATCTGGATAGTGAGCTTGCAGATGCACGCTCTACAGCAACCTCTACAGCGGTTGTGCATAGCGTGGATGAAGTGGCTGTGAAGTCCCGCTCCAACAATTTCGCAACCCGTACCGTTATTGCAAGTGCCAGTGACACCATGAATGATGTTGAAAARGAAGATAAACCGGGCTGGCGCGAAAAACGCAAAGCCCGTAAAAGTGCTGAAAAAGCTGCTCGAAATGAAAAAATGGAATTGGCAAAAGAAGTTGAAGTTGAAGTCGAAACTGAGAAACGCACCATTAACATTCCCTCTGCCTTACCTCACCCTTCCAAAGTTGTTGATGAGTTTATGATCATCAACACCGAAGAGCTTCATGGTTTTGGTAAAGAGGAATTGAAAATGGCGTCCGCTCAGCAGTCTGCCATCGCCATGAGCGTTATCAATCAGGGCGTTAATATGAGTGCCACACCTTTCGGCGACTATGTCATCGGTTCTGCCGATGTATTGGAATTCATCTCTTTCAACGATAAGACCTTGAATCGCAAAGAACTCATCGTACGGTATGATGGACACGTTTCCCTGCCGTTGATACCCGATGTAAAAGTGGGCGGATTAACGCGAACAGACGCAGAAGACATCATCCGCGAAGCGTATGCCAGTGTTTATCGTGAACCAGAAATTTCTCTCACCGTGCTGACTCCCGAGAGTAAGACCTACAACGTCATCGGTGACGTACAGACAGCAGGACGTTATGCCTACACACGTCAGACATCTTTATTTGAAGCTATCAGCCAGGCTGGTGGATTGCGCGAACGTAACGCAGGCGGCTCCAGTAGTGGTGGTGTCATCGGCATGACAGGACAGATTACCCGTGCCCTCGTTATCCGCAATGTCAACGGGCAACGCCAGGTATTTGATTACGATATGCGCGGTATTGGCAAGCCGGGCAACCATGCCGGCGATACCCCTATCTACTATGGCGATATCGTGTATGTACCCGAAGGCATGAACCTGGTGTACTTGCTGGGTGAAGGTAACGCACCCCGCGCCATCGAACTCACTGAGGGCATGACTCTTCTTCGCATGCTGTCCTTCGGCGGCGGGTTCAACTCCAGTACCTCACGCCTGCGGGAAGTAGTTCTTCTTCGCGAAGTGGATAATGAGAACACCGAAGTACAGCTTATTAACGTGCGCGAACTGCTTAAGAAAGGCGGCCAGGACATACATCTGAAACCTGGCGATGTGGTCTACATTCCCCAGAAACACCTGGYGCGGACCTCCGAATTCGTAGCCCGATTTACGGGATCCATTTCGCCTCTCTTCGATATGTATAACAAGGCYATTGAGTCGTTTTACAGTCTGGATATCAGTAGTCAGACGCTGGAAGCCTTAAAGAACCAGAATGCCAATGTAAACATTGGCGTACGCGGCGGCACTATTCGTCTGCAGAACTTGGGGAGATAATAGATCATGGCGGATTACGCTTCTGAACTGTCGGAGTTGATGCCCGAAACACCACAGGGTGCCAATACGGMGGGGATAGGAATTAATATCAAGCGGCTGATTAAACTGCGCAGCCGTGCTATGATCATGGCTTTCATCCTCGTCGCCATACCCTTATGCGTAGCGGTGTGGATGGTGATTCCTGCAAAATACGTTGCATCCGCCAACCTGGAATTCCGCGCGAAGATTGAATCCTTATTCAATCCGAATGCAGCACGCACGGAAACCCAGCGGGTCTATGATAACTATGTCAATACCCAGATCAACTTGATGAAAAGTGCWACTACGGTAAACCGCTTTTTGGAAGACGAAGAAAAAGTAAACTCYGTACCSAAATTAGCGGCTATGGAGAGCGGTCGGCTGTATTATGTTCTCAGCAATCTGGAAGCGAACCAGACGAAATATTCCGAACTGGTCAGCGTCTCTTTTAAAGATACCGATATGGACACGGCTACCAAAATAGTAGATCTGGTGGTGGCTTCCTATTTGGACTATCAGGAAGAGCAGGCTCTTCAACGTGGCGGTACCAATCTAACCACACTCAAGGATAATGAGGAACGCTTCGGTAAGCAGCTGGCGGCTCTGGAAGACGAACTGTATGAGTTGGGCGAAAGATATGGCGTATCTGTCGTGGATGATCGATTTGAGGATAATAGCGCTCAAACATCACCAATACAGGAACAACTTGCCATCGCTCAATCCGAACTGGCTTCCAATCGTGTCCGGTGGAATACATCGAAAATGCAGTTGGAGCGTCTGAAAAAGCTGGTTGAAGGATACAAAGCTAATCCGAAAGCGCCCATTTACACAGAGAATATCGAACAGACCATCGAATTGGACATTTCTATTCAGCAATTGCAAATTCAGGTTGCATCGGCGCAGCAGTTCTATATGACCTCCAAGGAAAAGTATGTTGATGATTACTATGTAGTCCGCGAGAAACTGGATGAATTYAATCGGGTAAAAGAACAATTGGTCGAGGAACGAAGCAAAGTACGTGGCAGTTTGATTCACGGCTTGGCAGACCAATTCCAGCAAGAAGTGGACATGGCAGAAAGTTATGTTGCTGAAGCGAATGAAAAGATCAAGAACAACCATGCTTTACTCGAAATCGAAAGAAAGAAAAACCTGCAAGAAAGTAATAACTTTATAAACATCARAAACAAGCAGCGTGAAATTGAACTGGCTCAAAAAGATCTGGARCGCATCACCAAGAGTATCAGCGAATTAACCGTTGAAATTGAAGGCCCTGCCCGCGTCTCCGCTACAGGACTAGCCACCTCTACAGGCAAGCCCGATCAGGGTGACCGGATCAAATTAATCTTACTCTCTGTGTTAGGTGCGTTTTCCTTYTCCCTGGTACTGGGAGTKTTRCTGGAATACCGGGATCAGAACATWCGGTCYGARCAGGAYGTGGCCTATGCGACAGATCTTCCTGTACTGGCAACTATCCCTCATACCAAAGAGGACAAGCTGCCCAAGGATGTCCATGTAGAAACTGTTACAGCGGACTATCCCAATTCCATGACCGCAGACCAATTTCGMCAGGTCGTGGCKCGYATGGTGCAATGGGAACACCGAGGCAGACGCATGCAGTCTATTGCAGTTGTGAGCCCCAAGCACGATGAAGGTAAATCCACCCTGGCCAGCAACCTGGCCATCGCGTTGGCTCAATCTGACCGCAAAGTGCTCTTGGTGGATGCCAATTCGCGTAATCCTGTTATCGAAAAAATATTTAACCTGGAACCTGCCGAAGGGTTGACCGATATGCTGTCCGGAGAAAGCCTGGTACAGGATCCGGATCGCGAAACTTATATCGAGAATTTGTTTGTAGTCGGTCCCGGAACACACGAAACAGACTTGATAGAAAAACTGGCTTCCAAGGAAATGAGCAACTTCATCAGAGGCGCCGAGAGGCTCTTTGACTATGTCATTATTGATACGCCGGCTGTGCTTCTTTCATCTGAAGCGAAACTACTCGCGCCCATGGTTAGCGGAATATTGATTACGGTCGGTGCAGGAAATTCATCGTTTGGTATGCTGCGCCGCTGCATTCGCAATATGGAAGAGAGCGGTGGTGTGATTTTAGGTGTTGTGGTCAATGGTGTACGTCATGTTACTGGTGGGTATCTCCGGCAAAACCGGGATATGTACTACAGCCAGCATAGCACCTCTGAATCCGCTGCTGATGTACTACCGCCCAGTAAACGATTGGCAGCCTCACGTACTCGTGGCAAGAATGCCGACGAGGAAATTTAAGTCCATTTCCTGAAAATCTGGTATAATTGGGTTAGAGAATGCGGGGATAGTGTGTCGCGATGTTTCAGGCGGCGCATGGCACTATGCAGGGGGAGTGCAGGCCATATCCACGCCAATGTCGCGCTGTAACAGGCGGCCCTCTTAACCTTTTAACATCCCCGCGACGAAGGAGGTTCGATATGAGGTTGCCCCCAGCCCTGATCTCCCTTCGATCCTCTACTGCTCAAGTATTGGGACTAATTTTACGTTCCATCGAACCTCTCCATCTCAGAGCGCGACGATTCGCCTACGAGATTTGGGCGCGAAGCCAATTAAAGGGCACCATCGCACCGGGTGTCCAATTTATAGGCTCCATCACCTCGGAAGGCACCGGAAATGTCCATATCGGCCGAGGAACCCGAGTAGGGCGCCGCACCTTTTTCGAGACGTACAACGATGCCCGTATCGACATCGGCGAACACGTAACCCTTAACGACGGCATCACTATTGTGGCCTATGCCAACGTCACCATTTCCGACCATGTCATGATTGGCGAGTTGACCAGTATTCGCGACAGCAATCACGGCATGCTCAAAAAAGACTTCGTCCACAACCAGCCCCATACCGCCCAGGCAATATACATCGGCAACGATGCCTGGATAGGTCGAGGAGTTCTCGTGGGAGAAGGGGTCTGCATCCATGACGGAGCCGTAGTGGGCGCAAACAGCGTCGTCACCAAGGAAGTGGCATCCTATACCATCGTGGTTGGTGCCCCGGCCAAACCCATTGGACAACGCCTATGAACACCGAACTTTCAGAAGCGGCCTCCCAGGCGCCCGATACAGTAGACCTTTTTCGCATCAATGTGGCCAATGCCACCTATGAAGAATTTTGCAACTATCTGGATTACCGAATCCAAAATCGACTTCCCGGATTTATCGTTACGCCCAATGTGGACCACGTATGCATGTTTCATCGCAACGGCCGATTTCACGAAGCCTATGAACGGGCTTTTATAGCCATTCCCGACGGCACCCCGCTCATGTGGTCCGCCAAAATTTTCGGTACCCCCCTAAAACAAAAATTAAGCGGTTCTGATATGGTGCCTGCACTTTCCGAATTCGCTGCGCGCAAAGGTTATTCCGTCTTTTTTCTTGGCGGCCATCCGGGCACTGCAGAGAAATCGGCAGTAGCATTACAAGAGCAATACCCCGGCCTGCAAGTGGCAGGAGTCAACTGCCCGCCCATGGGATTTGATACCGATCCCAAGGCATTGCAGGCCGTGATCGATCACCTGATAAAAGCCAAACCG
Organism: Candidatus Hydrogenedentota bacterium; assembly: GCA_002746185.1. Lineage (GTDB taxonomy): Bacteria > Hydrogenedentota > Hydrogenedentia > Hydrogenedentales. The sequence goes on along the minus strand of NVWG01000080.1, from coordinate 15,982 downwards.
GATATATGTTTTGTAGCCCTGGGCGCGCCGAAGCAAGAGTATTTTATGAGCCATTATCTGGATGTGACTGGTATTCCCGCCAGCATCGGCATCGGCGGCAGTTTTGACTTTGTATGCGGTCGCACCAAACGGGCTCCCAAGTGGGTGCAGAACTCAGGCTTCGAATGGTTATGGCGACTATCCATGGAGCCACGCAGATTATGGCGACGGTATTTGGTAGACGATCTCATCTTTTTTCATTTATTTTTCAATGAAATTCGTACCCGAGTCCGAGGCAAGATATTATGGTTTACACGCTGATGGCATTTTTCAGTAGATGTAACCCTGCCCGGAGGTTCACCTCATGATTCCCTATAAGGCGGCATTGGCAGGATGGATCATTGTATCCATTTTACTCATGGCTGACCGAAATAATGCGCGAGGATTTTCCTTGGCATTCATCGGTTCCCTCATGCTCATGCCTGCCAAATATGGTTTGGATTTACCTGGCCTGCCCTCCCTGGAAAAAATCCACGTTGCTTGTCTGGGCGTGATTATCGGCACCATCCTGTTTCATCCCAAAGTAATCGAAAATATGAAGCTGGTTCCCTCCGATTTGCTCCTGGTGGGCAGTATGCAGATGATGTTTGCGTCTGCTGTAGTGAACGACCAGGGCTACTTTTCCGGTGCATCCCGTGCCCTCCAGTTCGGCCTTGAATTTGCCCTGCCCGTATTCCTGGCGCGACTCCACATCGGCACCCCTCGAGGCATGCGAACCTTCCTGCTCACCATGGTGCTGGCTGCTGTTGCCTATGCGCCCCTCGCTGTCTGGGAATTCCGCATGAGCCCGCAAATTCACACGGAGGTCTACGGTTATTTCCAGCACACATTTGCTCAATTTCGACGAGGCAGCTTCTGGCGCCCCGTATTATTCTTTCCCCACGCCCTCGATCTGGGGCGCTTTTTCGCCTTTACCGCCTTCCTGGCTATGCTGCCCATGCGTCGCGATCTACTCGATTTATTCGGCCGACGCGGAAAATTCTTATTCCTATTACCATTGCTTGGGCTGTTCGTTTCTCAATCCTGGGGACCCTATATGATGTTTTTCCTCCTCTGCGGCGGATATTTCATGATTCAACGCAACACCCTCATTGCTTACATCATCCCCATCATCGCGTTTACCTGGCTCGCCATGCTCTTTGCAGGATTACAACCCGGTTTTTCCTTTGTTGCCGATATTTCAAACGTAAACCAGGATCGCGCCGAATCTCTGGCGTATCGACTCCGCGCCCTGGAATACTACCGACCTGTCTTACTTGAACAGCCCTTTCTAGGATACGGCGGATTTGGTAACGGGCGCCTCGATGGTGTTGCCACCGATTCACAGGCTCTCATGAACATCGTACAATCAGGCTTTTTGGGCGCTGCCATATTCTACGCATGGTGGGTAGTAGGAATGCATGCTGCTTTCAGCGTCATGCGAAAAGTCCCCAACACCATCTTGGCAAAGCGTGCTGCCGCCGCAGGAATGATGGCTTCACTGGCTCTGAGCATCAATGTAATTGACCAGGCGCTAAATAGTTTTCTCCTCCTAATACTTGGAGGGTTCATAGGTATTCATGTATGGCTCAATACCAATCAGAATGAAGGTTCCACACAATCACTACTTCAATCCATGGCAGCTCAGACGAACGATCCCCCGAATGACCGCGAGCATCCTCCACATCAAACCGAACAGCCGGGGTAACCACACAACATGAGGGGGGAAAATATTCACAACAACGATGTTCGACTACTGGTGCTATGTGCAGGCGATCCGGAAAACGAACGGACCTTCTCTGGTTCCGCACGCAGTTTAATAAGTGCTCTGGAACAACGCGGTTGTGTACATCATAAAGCGAACGTACTGGGGTGGTCCGATCCTTTTGTACACGGGTCGCTGCCTGTGCGCGCCATGCGTAAACTGGATCGGCGCAGTTGGGAACGAAACTATCGCTATTCAGCCCATTGCCTAAATAAAAACTCGCAGCGAGGCCGTTCTATTGCCGCCGCTCACCCCGGCTACAATGCCTGCCTCATGTACGGTACCAACTATCATCCCAGACTCGACGTACCCACTTATTGCTACTTTGACGCTACAGCCGCCCAGGTTGCCCAGGCGAAATCATGGAGTTATGCCACACTGAGTGAAACCCAAACTCAACGCATCATCGGATTACAGCAAGATGTATTCGACCACTGTACCACCATTTTTCCGCGAACACAGTATGCCGGAGAATCGGTGGAGCATGACTACGGCGTAAACCCGGATAAAATTGTGCCAGCCGGTGCCGGTCCCAATCACTACGCCGATCCCCTGCCTCACGGCCCTTATGACAATCAGAATATATTATTTATCGGACGCGAATTTGAGCGAAAAGGCGGACCTCTCATACTGGAAGCATTCAAGAAAACAAAAGAGACCCTGCCCGATGCCACACTCACCATCATCGGCTGTACTCCTGATATCGACGAGCCGGGCGTACGCATCGTGGGCCCCATTAAGAAAGATGTAGAAGGCGGATTGGAATCCTTACTCCAGCACTATAGCGAAGCGGCATTCTTCTGCATTATGAGCACCTTCGAACCCTTCGGCATTGTGATTATCGAAGCCCAAAACAGTTATGTCCCTTGCGTAGTCCCTGCCCGTTTTGCTTTCACCGAAACCGTGCTGGACGGGAAAACAGGCCGTCATGTACCCGACGACAATCCGGAAACACTCTCCGCCATATTCACTGACCTCCTGAAGTCCCCGGACAAGCTGGAGAAAATGGGGCAAGCTGGACACGACTTGGTTCGCGAAGCATGGACCTGGGAAAAAGCAGCAGAGCGCATCCATCTTCGCATTGAACAGGACCTACAGAAAGCAGGTGCCTGACGTGAGCGACACCCTGGGCGAGAAACTCCTGCGTAACACCCAAGTCAGCATGCTCGCCTGGGTGTGGGGCACCGTAATGAACTTCGTTCGCATGATGGTACTCATTAAGTTTCTGGAAAGGGCCGAATACGGGTTATGGATAATTGCGTTTGTTTTCATGAGTTATTTTGTTGTGTACAACTTCGGCATGGCCAATACATTTATTAAATACACAGCCGAGTGTAATTCAACGAAAGACTATAAGCGGTTAAGCCATCTCCTTAGTACCGGCATGTCTATTTCCCTTCTTCTTGCTGGGGCTATCATGGTGGTTCTTTTGTTTTTTACCGATGCCGCGATCTCTTTTTTTAATATAAATATGGAAAACTCCGAGGACTCCCGTCTTATCATTCTCGGTGTGGGACTTACTACCGCATTGAACATTGGATTCAGCGTATACAATGGTGCTCTAATCGGCATCCATCGCAYGGACATAAAAAACTGGATTCGGGTGGGAGTATTAACGGTTGAAATTATCATTCTCGCCATACTCCTTAATTTAGGCTTTGGCCTACACATGGTGATGTACCTATATATAACTGGCGTTGTTGTTACATTACTCCYCTCGGGATATTTTGTTCATAAATATCTTCCCGACGTTCATATCAACCCCCTACAAGCTCGTGTGTCACATCTCAGAGATGTAGTTGCTTTGGGTGGCAAGATGCAGCTCTTGGGCATTGTAGCTATGTTTGTTACCACACTGGACGTAGTGGTATTTGCTAAATATGGAGGTGCCGCGTTCATAGGTGTATATGGAGCCGCTAAGGGATTTGCCAAGCGCGCCCAGGGTGCCGCACAACAGGGGTTTGGTGCCCTCGCACCTGCCAGCGCCGATCTCATCGCTCAAAAAGAGTTTCGGCAATTAGGGGGCATATATTTAATGGCCCAACGCTTTACGGCAGTGGGTTGCGGTTGGATATTTGCCTATCTCATCGTTAATCCGGACATCATAATGCTCTCCGTGATGGGAGATAAAATTCATGAAACCGCTATTTTTTCATTAAGCGTCCTCAGTGCCGGCTACTGGATTCATTCCCTCACCGGCCCCGGCTCGTCCATGCTGCGGGGAGCAGGTATGCCCTTTCGGGAAATGCTATATCAGGTTCTCACTGCCGTATTTTTCCTGGGACTGTATTTGTGGTTTCGCCAGTACGACAACCCGCTCTATATCATTGCGTCTTGGCCCGTAGCGCGAGGAACGGCATCGCTCATCTTTGTTGCCATGACCAATCATTTTTTCAAGACACCGCTGCTCACACCCTTTGCGCAAACCTTCTCTATTATTATCGGCACCCTCGCATTGGCCTACGCCGTGCGCTTCGGATGGGACTTGTTACCCTTTGGCATACCCACAACTCGCTGGCCAGCCTTTGCTCTCGTACTGGGAATGGGTATCGTATATTCCATGCTTTTTTTCGTGCTGGCATGGCGATTACCCGGATTAACCCCCAGCGACAAAGAGCGTATACTTAAATTCGCCCCCATAGGACGGCGACTCTTTCCCGTAAAATCGCAAGTCGAAGATAAGTAGGAACCGGATATGAACGTGGATATCGTTATCGTTAGTTATAACACCGCCGATCTGCTTCGAGAGGCGTTAGCGTCCATTTATACCCACACGAAATCACCGTTAACCGTCTCCACCTTCGTAGTGGATAACGCCAGCACCGATGAATCCGTTGATATGGTGACAAAGGAATTTCCCGAAACAACTCTTATTACTCTGAAGGAAAATATCGGATTCGGCGCAGCAAACAATCGAGGTGTCCGTGCTGGAAAAGCACCGTTTATCTTATTTATGAATTCTGATGCCGCGTTAACCCCCGATGCACTCCAGCACCTCCTGTACTGCCTGGAAGAACAACCCGATTGCATTATCGCCGGGCCCCGACTGGTGTACCCCGACGGTTCCTATCAACCGTCATGCCGCCATTTCCCTACGCCCCTCCGGAGTTTCTGGTGTATATCCGGACTGGAAGCGCGATTCCCGAACCATCTTCTTCGCCTCCAAAACTGGTTCAGTGAAGCCGATCATCTGGAAAGTCACGATGTGGATATGGTTTCCGGTGCGTGTTTCCTGGCACGGCGAGATTACATGGAATCCATTGACGGATTCGATGAGAACTTGTTTATGTATGAGGAGGAGACGGATATTTCGCTCCCGGCGAAACAACGTGGACGAAGTATTGCGTATTATCCTCAGTCGACGGTGATTCATCATGGCGGAGCAAGTGTAGAATCAGCACGAGCCAGCGCATTTTCAACCCGACACCTCTTCCGAAGCAAATATGTTTGTTTCCGAAAACATTACGGTCGATTTTGGGCCTGGATAACCTATGTGACGGATCAAATACTTTTCTTGAAATCTGTTTTTACTAATCGCATCCGGGGCAGGGAGTCGGATGCGGCATTCAGCTTGGCCAGTTGCAGACGCGGATGGCGGGAATCCTTTATACCCATGCCAGACTTGCGAAACAGGTCTGATTTTTTCAGCGAATAGCCTCTTTCAGATAACGGTGGCATTGCATCACCAGTACCACGTATCGCTCCTCTGGGAATTGTTCCAAGTGATGTCCCAAATCCCCCAGCGATGCCAAGATATATCCTAGTCCATCCACCGGATCGCATTTTAAAATCTGACTATACATCTGAATATACTGTTTCGTAGCTCGGGTGCCGATTCCAGCAGATATCATAAATCGCGTCAGATCATAAAAAGGATATCCGTCGGATTTCGACCCCGCCCAATCAATGATGACAAATGGATATGATTCGGATGAGGCGGGCACCGGACGAGAGCGCAACAGAACATTGTCCATCCACAGATCGTTGTGAGCCAAAACCGTCATAGGTGCCCACACCCCTGAATGCAATCTTTCCAGGGCACGTTCGCAATCCTCGGCGATAACCCCACCGAAGCGTTCATCATTCGCCATGGCCTTTAATGGTGAAACAACAAATTCCTCGCAGGATTCAGACTCCAGTAAAGTAGACGTATCCTCTGCCAGACGTAGGGTCCAATCGATCACATCCGGGGTGAGAACTCTACGCTGGATATATCGCTTTAGGCGGTTCGTGCTGAGCACGCGTTCCCTGGGCCAGAAAGCATAACTTCGCCCATTCACAACACCGCTGCATACAGGAATCAGAATCACAGAACCGCCTTTARCACTCAAGCCAGTACGAGCCTCCTCAGCACGCTCCACAGCACGGGCTATCATGTTCGGATTGACCTCATTGGAAACGAACAGCACACCGCCGCTAAAATCGTTCTTCCCCGCGACCCAAAATTTCTCCGGATTATCCGCCACTGGGCTTTCGGAGTTGGCTTCCATAGGGCGCACATCCCCCTCATTTATGTAATCTATTCCCTGCGCTTTGAAATCTTCCAGTACACGGGACAATACATCGGTATGACTCAAGAATTTCCCCCTTTATGCCCAATAATTTACTTCCACATAATATACGCATCGCCTGTGGATAAGGCACCGTCTCAGGATACATAAATTGCCCACTATATTGGCAATTTTTCCATATATACGGTATCATTTTAGGTAGGGGATCAAAGGGGTAACCTCCTTATTTTTCAAGCAGTTGCGCACGTTTTCCAATCTTGATTTTAAACGACAGGTACCTGATCTTATGCGTAAATTAGTAATAGGAATTATAGCGGCTCTCGTGTTACTGACACTCGTTGTCATGGGGGGCTACCAGTGGATGGGCCTGGGTGGCCCAGATACGCCTACAGTTACGGTGGTGGATCGCACCCACATAGCGTCCCCTCAAAAACTAGGTATCAATGTGGGTCGCAGTGCCTATTACGGCGACCAGCAAGTTTCTGCCACCCTCCTGCCTCACGGTGGATTYGCCAAAGGGCAGCAGAMTSTAYWKRWWYGASTRMWWGAMKRWMMRGSYRMMWMYSWTAMAKMWTSRYWYKSCYKWMYSGATAAACCCCACCGAAGTTACCACGACACGTTTGAAGGCGGAATCTACACCATCATGAGCGGGAAACGYGCCGGAGAGACWGGYCGTRTCACAGCCCACGAATCCGGCACCAGYGTATTTACGCTGGARAATAGCGRTACCGYTTTTGAGAACGACGACATCGTYATYYTMAAAAGCTCCTACGTGACCCATGCTGAGCCCGCCCGTAAATCGGGGGAACAAAAATTAGGGATTGGAGATTTTCTATCGATCCAGGATTCATTTGTAGAACTGGATTTCGTGGATGCTGAATCTGATCCATCGGATCAGTACCTCCGCATTGCATTTGCTAACAACGAGAAACGGGCATCCGGAGGGATCAAGCATTATTTCACCGCCACCGGGGAAACGGAATATGTGGCCACGGTTCGGGCACGCGCTCTCAATAATAAGGAAGACACACAGCTGTCCCTTCATATTGTCAATCTGGGTATCAACCATAAGGACCTGGGTGCACGAATTAATTTGGAATGCGACAGTTCCTCCACCCTCACGAATGAATGGCAGACCTTTACGTTCCGAGGCACCACTTCGGATAACCCTTATATCGCCAAACGATTCTCCGCACTAAAAGTAACAGCGACCCGACCTGCCGATGATACAGACTCCGCCGTATACATTGACTACATCGATTTACAGGACGCCCRKAAAAAGTCCCCTACCGGGTTTAAYCAAMATGTAGTAAACGCCATTAAAGAAGCTCAATGCGGGGTACTTCGCTTCTACGGTTTGTCCGATAACGGCTCTACCGTGGATGCATTTACCGCCGCATCCCCCACCTTCAGTCCCTGGAACTATGTATCCTTTCAAGAGCACTACAGTATGCAGACCATTCATGCCGTACTCGATGACTGGATGAAACTATCCGAAGAAGTAGGCAGCCAACCCTGGATTTCCGTAGGCGGCGCCAACACCCCGGACGATTGGTACAACCTCATATCCTATCTGGCTGCACCCGCCGGAACGGACGATTATGCCGATAAACGCGTTCGAAATGGTCATGCCGATCCGTGGCTGGATTCATTCGACACTATATATCTGGAAATCGGAAACGAGTGGTGGAATACCATTTTCCGGCCTTACCACATCTGGACTCCCGAAAATTACGCGGAGTTGTGTAACACCATAATCCGGAAAATCGAGTCCCACCCACATTTCGAYAAGTCCCGCATCAAGATCGTTGTGGGYGGCTGGGCAGCCAACGCCCGYGAGTGGAATCAACGGCTGGATGCATCCGTAAAGGGGCACGACTTCATTTCTATAGCTCCGTATATTCTCCACCGCCTGGATAATTACGCTACGGATGAAGAAAAATATGGAGCCTTGTTTGCCGATACGGAGGCGTATTCCAAACGTGCCGGAAAAAAATTCCTGAAGCATCTGAAGAAAAACGGTAACAACACAAAAATCGCTGTGTATGAATTGAACACCCACCTCACTCAAGGAAAGGTCACCGCATCTGTCGCCTCGGAAATCGGTGTCAGTCAGGCCAGCGGTGTAGCCGTGCTTGATCAGGCCATGACGCTGCTCCGCGATATGCAAGCCAACCCTATAACCTATTTCACGCTGCTTAAACGCGGCGACGGCAGAGGGGAAGAACGTCGCTTGGGGCTATGGGGCAATTTGCTCCGCACCGATGATGGTACCTTTCGCGCTCGTCCCGTATGGCATGGACTGCGCCTGGCAAACCAATATCTCATCGACGGCGATATGATTGAAGCGCGCATGGCTGGAAGTCCTACCTGGAATCAACTGGAAAACGGCAGTATCCCCGCCATGAAAAAAGTGCCGTACCTGCACAGCTATGCATTTCGCTCGATTGATGAGGGCACGGGTAAGCGCAACGTAAATCTGCTGCTCATCAATCGTCATTTGACCGACACGCTGCCCGTAACCATCAAGCTGCCCTTTGAACCTGGAGCGACAGTGCAAATCACCACACTCACCAGTCCAAATATTACGGATAACAACGAGGAACGCGATACGGTACAACTGGAAACCGTTACACAAGACGACTTCCATCAGGGTATAATGGTTCACATTCCAAAACATACCGCCGCCGTGTATCAAATCCACGAACAATAGGTTAGACTAACCCCAACGTGCCCAATACCCCTTCACATACAAAACCACGAATCGCCTACCTGACTACGTCCTATCCCAGCGTGAGCCATACCTTTATTCGCCGGGAAATCCAAGGACTGGAGCAGTTGGGCTATGACATTTTACGCTTATCCATTCGCCCCGGAGGAGAAGTAGTCGATCCGGCGGATGTCGAAGAGGACGCCAAAACCTGGCATTGTTTGGCCCAGCCCAAAGCAGGATTGACCATAGCCGCCTGCGCCACGTTGATTACTCGTCCATTTAAAACGATAGAAGCGCTAAAATTAGTCTGGACCATGAGTCGTCGAAGTGATCGGGGTCTCTTTCGTCATCTGGCATATTTGGCCGAGGCAGGAGTTTTTCTACGCATCCTTCAGCGCGAACGTATCGATCATATTCATGTTCATTTCGGAACCAACCCCGCTGCCGTGGCCTGTCTCATTCAAATCCTGGGCGGCCCGGGATACAGCATGACCATCCACGGCCCCGATGAACTTGACGCCCCCGTGGGATTCAGTCTGGGTGACAAAATCAACCACTCCCGGTTTACCGTTGCCATAACCAATTTTTGTGGCTCCCAACTGCGCCGATGGGTAAAGTACGACCAGTGGGATAAAATTAAAATCGTCCATTGCAACGTGGGTGAACGATGGTTTGATGCGGCGGAACCTGTCCACGACGATGCGCAAAATCTCGTGTGTGTGGGACGCTTGTCCGGTCAGAAAGGACAACTGCTGCTGGTAGATGCCTTTGCCGATGTAGTAAAACAAGGTGTCCCCGGCAATCTTATCCTGGTGGGGGATGGTGAAATGCGCGAGGTCATTGAAGAGCATATCGCCCAGCACGGCATTCAGAATCGCGTCACCATTACGGGCTGGCAAAATGAGTTTGAAGTACGTGGGCACCTGCTGAACGCCCGGGCGCTGGTGCTAGGAAGTTTCGCCGAAGGACTCCCCGTGGTCATTATGGAAGCTATGGCACTCCAGCGTCCCGTCATCGCCACCACCATCAACGGCATCCCCGAACTGGTCCACGATCACCAGCACGGCTGGCTCGTTATTGCCGGGAATATGAATCACCTGGCCAACGCCATGACCGAAGCGATGCAAGCTCCCATTGAAACATTACGAACTATGGGTAAAGCCGGGCAGGAACGTGTACGCACCCGGCATAGCACCGAAACCGAGGTCCAAAAGCTGGATGCGCTATTCCAGGAATACACCAACGGGAGTTGACCATGCCGGACAGCATCCCCTATATAGTCGCCATACTTCTAGCCCTGCCCGCACTCTACATCACCGCCATAAGTGCATATCTCTTCATACTGACCCTGGGTTCTTTATTATACCGACGACACACCCCATCCGACGCCCCTACGCAACGCATCGCCCTCATGATTCCTGCCCACAACGAGCAGCACGGCATCGAAGCTGTGGTCGCCGCCGCGCTGGGTTTGGACTACCCAACAGACCAACGCGATGTATTCGTTATTGCGGACAACTGCGATGACGATACCGTTGCCATCGCCGAGAAAGCCGGAGCGATTGTCTTTGAACGGCACGATCTGGATAACCGGGGCAAAGGACAAGCCTTGGACTGGTGCTTGAAGACCCATCGCGATACGCTTTCCAAATACGATGCCATCGCCTTTGTAGACGCRGATATGGAGATCACATCKAAYTTTTTATCGGARATCTCCGCCAGCTTYGCCGMCCCCTCCGTTGAAATTGTCCAGACCATGAATATGGTTTCTAATCCCGATGCCAATTGGCGCAGCGCCCTGGGCTTTATGAGTTTCGCTGTTATCAATCATGTACGCCCCTCGGGACGATGCTGGCTGGGCGGCACGGCGGAACTGAAAGGTAGCGGCATGGCCTTTCGCAGTGAACTTTTGCTGGAGTACGGCTGGCCCGCCCACACCATCGCGGAAGACATTGAGTTCGCCAAACAGCTTTTACTGGACGGCCACAAAGTCTCCTACAACCCCAACGCGCGAGTCACCAGCGACATCCCCACCCACGCCGTACAGGTACACATCCAGCAATCACGTTGGGAAGGGGGCAAAACCTACTTGGCGAAAAAATATTTTCCTCTGTTTTTAAAGCGTCTCCTCCGCCGTCCTTCGCTGGTGTATGTGGATGCCCTGCTGGACACCTTAGTGCCGCCACTAACTCTTCTCGTAGCGATGACATTGTTMTGCGGCCTCKYTTCCYTCSTCACATTCCCCGGYYTTACYATYCTRTTTGYCGTGARTATAGGGTTTATCGGCCTCACCATCGTYGCCGCCTTGGCACAACTCCGGGCACCCATCAAAGTCTGGCTCTATRTCGCCACGGTACCCGTGTTTATGGCATGGAAACTCCCGCTACTCTTCAAGGTATTCACAGGAAAAACGGAAACAGGATGGGAACGCACACCGCGAGACGAAGAGCTAAAGTAAGGTATTTCTCAAGACCGTTTCAAGTACCATTTTAGCACACCATACGCGATACTGATTTTCGCCAAATACGTATGCACCGCATATACCACCGCGACGGACAACCCCGTCCCCCGTCGCAGTCCATGWAATCCTTTTCGCAAAAGWACCGCCARCATCCCKCCWAGCAGTACAGCCTTAATCGGTATCGGCAGCACAAACAGACCGACTACAATTAAAACAAGGGACAACCCCCAGGTAATCTGCTGCCGGGTTTCCCGACCCCAGAAAGGATCATCCGTTCCCTTGCACCGTTGGGCAATCTCAACGTACGTCTCCCCCACCCGGATATTTCGTCGCCAGTAGTCACGGAAACCAGTATAGGCCAAATCATGTTGAGCCATGGTCTTCTGTATGTGATACACCTGCACGTCCTGCTCATTACGCAATCGCCAGCATAACAACGGCTCTTCACCATACGCCACATCTTCAGGGAATCCACCAGCCGCTTGCAGCGGGTCGCGTCGAAACATGGCCGCGCCGCCGCAATACAACGCCGTTCCTTCCGGATACTGCCAATCCAATTGCAGTGCCCGATAAAAAATATTTTGGTTCACTTCCTGCAATCGACCAAAAACCACTGCGACCATCGGGCGCTCCTTGAGAACAAGCAACGCCGCGTTTGGCCAGTCAGGATCCAGCACCATATCCCCATCCACGAACTGTACAAATTCGCCCCGTGCTTCYGCCAGWCCCAGGTTCCGGTTTTCAGCAGCGCGCCGCTGTTTGTCGCCGCCCARTACCCGRTCCACKCCTACCGATTCGGCAATRGACTTRCTGTCGTCGGTGGACCCRCCGTCCACATAGATAATTTCCGTSGTTAAGTCAGCGCAATGAGCTTGCTGGCAGGATTCCAGGCAGGCACGCAGGGAGGCGGATTCATTGTAGCCAATCACCACAAATGTAAGATCCAGTGCTTTATCCCCTGTAGACACTACGTATCCTTGTACTCATCGATTGCCCACCAGCGACCGAACGAAGGTCCCCACCGATCCTCGAGCATGGTCACGTTTCATGATTCGTCCACACTGGTAAAGTAAAAACTGTACAGTCGTCTGTAAAAAGTCTGGAATATCTCTAAACCGAAACGATGGATTTTCCCGGGTATACCCCAACGCGTTCATGGCTTCCCCAGTCACTTTTTCACAGATCCATTTCTCTGTTTCTGATATGTCCTGACGCTTCCCACTGCCGAAGGATGTATTCCGTCCCTGCTCCGGAACTTTTCCCGTTAATTCCGAATCCAAAAAGTCTGCCATGATCGCTGCTGCTGCATCCGGGTCAGCCACCAGGTCTTCAAACTTCATCGTCAACACCGGCTCTCGACCCGACGCTGCATACCGCTGCACTTTCGTATAGGCCATCTTCCAATAGAGTGCGTACACCAACGGATGATACTGTTTCGGATTCCCGTCTCGCGGATTGACAAACTTGAACGATGCCATCATGCGGCGCGGATCACGAACGATATACACAAAGCGAATCCCGGGAAATGAATCTGTCAATTCATCCATGTGATGAAAATCCTGGGGCGTTTTATCCCCCCATCGCGTGAAGCCGTGATGCCGAGCGAGCCGCGTCATCCATTCTTCCAAAAGGATTTCCCATCGGATATTCCCCTCGGGATACGTGTGTCTCATCGCCTCCACAAACCGATCCACATCATCCATACTCAAGTTCGGTTTGGTAAAATCCGCATCGTGATTCAATTTTGCCCGAATCGTCCACCCCAGATAACTAAGTAATCCATCCACCTGCTTTTTAGACAGCGGGCCCTGCGTTTTAAGTGCCTTCACCCGCTGCAGCAAATACAGATCGTCCCATACATACCAGCCATCCAGAGCACTCAGAACGTGTGACAGGAACGACGACCCACTGCGGGGCAGCCCCACCACCACTACGGGCGGCCGAGATTCCGTTACCAACGGCGTTGTCTGAAACAGGACACTATTATCTGGATTGGGCACCACAAAAATCTCCCTAACTGCTTTAAGTATACCCGATTATGGACTATAGGCCATGTTTATCATTTTTACCATAAAATACCCCATCCGACAACAAAATTTTAAAACGTGAGGTACAATTATTTTGTACTTGTCGAATGTATTTTCTGGGGGTAGTAATTCATGAATGTAGTAGTTCAGCCATTAGTAGACGATTTCGAAGTAACTATTGATAATGGGCTAATCAAGCAAGCCAAACGGCTGGTACCGGTGTTTTTCGCATTGTATGTTCCCGCATTCTGCGTCATCTTAAGTCTGTATCTCGTATGGCTCACCACCGATCATCGCATCTCCGAGCTGACTCGCGATCCCTTGTCCGTCATGGAAACCCGCATTCATCAGGCACGAATCGCAGCCGATTCACACATTGTGGATTCGAATGCTTTATTGCCCGTACAGCCCTGGTTGGGTGCAGTTTCCAGCGCGGGTATTATTTTATGGACCATCGCCGGGGCAGTCGCTCTATTCACTTCATGGCTAATTACCCCACAGCGATCTATGATTCGTACCAAGGCAGGTTTTTTCCTGGGAACAGGAATCTTGTCCTTTATGCTCATGGGCGACGATTTATTCCTGCTTCATGAGCGCGTTTTTCCCGAATCGTTCAACCTGCGCGAAGAATTCCTTATTGGATTATATGCATTCATATTGATCAGCATCCTCTACGTGTGGCGACGATATATTCTCTCCGGCGATTACATCCTCTTATTTTTGGCACTGTTCTTTTTCGGCATTTCCGTATCCATCGACAGTATGCCCATGGATATACCCCAGCGTCACTTCTTTGAGGATGGCTCCAAATTCGTCGGGATCATGACCTGGACCATGTACATCTGTCGTAATGCTGTTCAGGCTCTGAATTATCATTTCAGCCGCTCCAAATCGGAACCCGTCAATGCATCCTAAGATAGGAAATCTATAAATCCACTTACCCAAACGTATATCTGACAAGTGATTAGGCAATTTTGAGGATTCTTGGTATAATTTATGTACTGAGGATAAATTGAGGCGAATAATCGGGTAAATCTCGATGAACACAGTGTTTCCGGGGGGAATTCCACATGAAAGTCGTGATCTTATGCGGCGGAGTCGGCTCGCGATTGAAAGAAGAGACCGAGACGCGCCCTAAGCCTATGGTTGAAATCGGGGAACACCCCATCCTTTGGCACATCATGAAGCATTACGCTCACTTCGGATATAAAGAGTTCGTCCTGGCATTGGGCTACAAAAGCGAAATGGTTAAGGAATACTTCCTTCAGTTTCAATATCGTACCCACGATTTTACTATCACCACCGGTTCGAACCCGTCGATTAGCGTACACCAATCCAACGGTGAACACGAAGACTGGAAAATCACGTTAGTCGACACCGGCCTCAACACGCTCAAGGGTGGGCGTATGAAACGTATCGAACCTTTTCTTGAAGACGATGAACGCTTCCTCATGACTTACGGCGACGGCGTGTGTAATGTTAACATTAACGATCTGGTCGATTTCCATAAATCACACGGTAAAAAAGTAACCCTCACTGGAGTAATCCCCAGTATGCGGTTTGGCGAAGTGGTGGCCCGCGATGACGGCACAGTTCTTTTCCGGGAAAAAGACACCTCGCAAGCAGCCATGGTGAACGGTGGCTATTATGTTATCGAACGAGATGTACTTAACCTTCTTAGTACCGACGAATCCCAGGATTTTGAATACGGCCCGCTGGAAGATCTTTCCGATGATGGTGAAGTCATGATGAAACGCCACGAAGATTTCTGGCATTGCATGGATAACATCCGCGATATGAATGCGTTGATGGGAATGTGGGACAGCGGCAAAGCACCTTGGAAACTTTGGTCTTGATCCTCCTCGATCACTACCGTACGATGCAACTATGCCTCAATCATTAAGCGACATATACAAAGGGAAAAACGTCTTTCTTACCGGACACACCGGTTTCAAAGGCTGCTGGCTCTCTCTGTGGCTCCACGAATTGGGTGCCCAGGTCACAGGCTATGCCTTAGCTCCTGATACCAACCCGGCCTTCTTCGATGAAGCACACATTGCCAACCACATGACCCACATTGTAGGCAACGTCAATGATCCTCTTGCCTTATCCAAAGCCTTGCATGATGCCAAACCCGATATAGTCATCCACATGGCCGCGCAAGCCCTGGTTCAGCCATCCTACAAAGACCCCAGCGAAACCTATATGACCAACGTAATGGGTACTGTCCATTTATTGGAAGCCGTACGCACATGCAAAAGCGTACGTGCCTGCCTCATTGTCACCAGCGATAAATGCTATGAGAATCGCGAGTGGCCCTACGGTTATCGCGAAACAGATGCCATGGGCGGATACGATCCCTACAGCTCCAGCAAAGGCTGCGCGGAAATCGTAACCCAAAGCTGGCTCCGCTCCTATTTTCATCCACAGGAATTCGGTACGTCCCATAACCTGGCCCTGGCATCGGCTCGAGCCGGTAACGTCATC
>NVWG01000079.1 GCA_002746185.1 Candidatus Hydrogenedentota bacterium | reverse complement strand
TTCGGGTTCTGCCACGTTGGAGAGTATGTCCGAAAAAGTATTAAATGAAAACCTGAATCCCGCCCCCCGATCCGGACGGCAGGAATATTTGGAAAATCTCGTTAACCGATTTGTTTAATCTGTACGATACTGGAGAGGAATGATCATGGCACGAAAAGCGACTTTATTTACAGGACAGTGGGCAGATTTACCGTTGAAAGAACTTTTGCCCAAAGTGGTGGATTTTGGATACGACGGGGTGGAATTGGCGTGTTGGGGGGATCACTTCGAGGTGGAGCGTGCCGTCAATGAAGCCGACTACTGCGACAATTTACGCGCGCTCTTGGATGAGCACGGTCTGGGCTGCTGGTCAATTTCCAATCACCTGGCGGGGCAGATGGTCTGCGATTTGAACGATTCTCGATCCGACGGTTTCGTGCCGGAAAGCCTGGCTGGGGATTCGGAAGGCAAACGCAAGTGGGCCATTGAGACTATGAAGAATACCGCACGGGCTGCCAAGGCCTTCGGTGTGCCTGTGGTAAACGGTTTTACCGGATCGTCTATTTGGCATTTGATTTATTCATTCCCGCCCGTGTCTGCGGAGATGATCGACGCAGGATATCAGGACTTCGCGGATCGATGGAATCCCATCATGGACGTATTCGACGAAAACGGCATCAAGTTTGGTCTGGAGGTTCATCCTACCGAGATCGCGTTTGATATCTACTCCACGCACCGGGCTTTGGAAGCAATTGGCAACCGCGAAGCCTTCGGATTCAATTTCGATCCAAGCCATCTTATCTGGCAGGGCATGGATCCTGCACAGTTCATCTACGAATTTCCCGAGCGTATCTATCACGTACACATGAAAGACACCNCCATGACGCTGGATGGCAAGACGGGCATCCTGGGTGGGCACATCGATTTCGGCGACAAGCGTCGGGGTTGGGAATTTCGCAGTGTGGGACGCGGTGACGTAGATTTCGAGGAGATTATCCGCGCGCTGAATCGGGTGAATTATCAAGGGCCTCTGTCGGTGGAATGGGAAGACACCGGGATGGATCGGGAACACGGCGCACGGGAATCGTGCGAGTTTGTGAAAAATGTAGACTTCGAGCCATCGGATATTGTTTTTGAYGCAGCCTTCGACGATAAGAACAGGTAGGGGATAGAAACAACCATGGCACAACTRAAACGCAATTTRAATATGGGCATGGTAGGCGGYGGCCCCGGCTCATTTATMGGSGATGTRCATYTWAAAGCAGCCAATCTGGATGGAGGMGTAGAYYTGGTGGCSGGGGCRTTCTCGTCCAGTCCGCGYAAATCGAAACAGAAGGGCCGCGAACTCAATCTGAATTCCAAGCGCGTGTACGGATCGTATACGGAAATGATTGAGAAAGAATTAGCATTACCGGAAGGGGAGCGCATTGATTTCGTTTCCATCGTTACGCCGAACCATGTGCATTTCCCCGTAGCTCGGGATTTTCTTCGAGCCGGATTTCATGTGATCTGCGACAAACCCATGACATTTAATGTGAAAGAGGCCAAGGAACTAAAAGCTATCGCGAAAAAATCGCGCAAGGTTTTCGCCCTTACCCATAACTATACGGGGTATCCTATGGTGAAGCTCGCGCGGGACATGATTCGCTGTGGAGACCTGGGTGCCATCCGAAAAATCGTGGTGCAATATCCTCAGGGGTGGCTGTCCACRGCTCTGGAAAARACCGATCAGAAACAGGCGGGGTGGCGTACCGATCCAAAGAAATCSGGMGCGGCGGGYTGTATTGGGGATATCGGAACGCACGCAGAAAACCTGGCGGAATAYGTAACGGGACTGCGAATCACCGAGATGTGCGCCGACTTGTCTACCTTTGTTAAGGGTCGAAAACTGGATGACGACGGTAATATCTTACTGCGTTTTCAGAAGGGCGCGAAAGGACTGATTCACACCAGCCAAATCGCGGTGGGTGAAGAAAACAATCTGGCCATCTGGGTTTACGGTGAGAAGGCAGGTCTTGAATGGCATCAGGAACACCCTAATCATCTTCATGTAAAGACCCCCGATGGGCCCGAGCAGGTGTGGAAGCGGGGCAACGATTATGTGGCGGACAAGAGTCCTGCTGCGGCCCGTGCCACACGTATTCCATCGGGACATCCGGAAGCGTTTCTGGAGGCTTTCGCGAATATCTATAAAAATGCTACGGACACGATGCGTGCTCGTATTTTGAGAGTTAAACCCGATTCGCTGGCACTAGATTTTCCGACAGTAGACGATGGTCTTCGTGGCATGATATTTATTGAGACCGCCGTGAAAAGCAGTCGATCCAAAGCCAAATGGGTGAAGATGCCGCGATAATCAGCATTGAAATTGTGTAGACGTGGTTAAAAAGAAAGAGGAGAAATACGTTGTTGATTCGGTGGAGTATGACGGGTGTTCTTCTTTTTCTACTGTCCGCGTGTAATTTTTCTGAGGATTACCAACTGGCGAAAGAGGTGGATCCGCTATCGGGGGATACGCTCTATGCCGATGTGCAGACATACACCGAATTCGGTAATCATCGTGCAGGAGGGCAAGGGGATCATGCCACCACGGACTGGATGTCCAAGAAGATGTCCCAGGCCGGATTTGAAATTCGAYTGGAYCCMATTCGGTTCAATCGCTTCGATTTGGAAGAAGCCCGATTCGAGTTGAATGGTGAATCGTTGGAGTGCCTGCCATTTTGGTACCCCACCGTCACCGACGAACCCATTACGGCTCCGCTGGCGATATTCGATCCGGAATCACCTGGAGATATGACGGGAAAGATCGCTCTGATCACTGGACCTGACTTGCAATTCGGGTTTGACCCTACCGATTGGGCTATAACGGCACAGGCCAGCGGTGTCGCAGCACTGGCAATCATCATGCCTCATCCAGCAGGGCTTGTGAACGCGCAAAATGCACACGCGCCATTCAATCAAGTACCGCGTGGCATACCCGTCATGAATGTGGCGCAAAAACACGAAGCACTGCTGCGTGAAGCGGCGGAAGCAGGTCATGAAGTCACGCTGGAAATTCGCGGCACATCCAACCCTAATGCCCGCACTCACAATTTGGTAGCTACGCGTGAAAATGGGCCTGAATGGATCGTCGTTACCACCCCTCTGACCGGGTGGTATACCTGCGGCGGCGAGCGGGGCCCCGGCGTGGCACTGTTTCTTGGATTGGCTCGATGGATTGCTGACCAGGATCTCCCCTATAGCCTGATGTTTCTCGGTAACGCCGGGCACGAGTTGGATCAAATCGGCGCAGGGACTACGCTGGAAAAAAATGCCCCTGCCGTTGAAGATGTAAAAGTCTGGCTTCACTTGGGTGCGTCTATTGCCACACGAGACGCTGCTATTGATGAGAATGGAGATGTGAAACTGTTGGATACTCCTTTTCCCCAAGGTAATCTGGTGAGCACAGAGGGACTGCTTGATGCAGTAACCGACGCTTTTTCTGATGTGGACTTTCTGAAACCCCGCACCACCGAGCCGATTCATGGTGAGCTGAAGGATTTCATGGAGGCGGGATATAACGCATTCGGATTTTTCGGMGGCTGTCCTTATTTTCATACYCCTKACGATACAGCTGARTCYACGTCGCCGGAACTTCTGGCACAGGTAGCYGCAGCACTGCAACAATTTTTCGAAACTCAACTACCGAAATTGTAACCGGAATWCAGCATGGACAGTTCAGGYTTTTCTACGCAAAAGAAAATAGGGCTGATGGGCGGTGTGGCTGCCTTTGTGATCATGCTCATGCTCCCCACGCCGGAAGGTATGTCCCCGGAAGGACAGCGCGCTGCAGCGGTGGCTCTTCTTATGGCGGTGTGGTGGATGACCGAGGCGGTGCCTCTGGCTGCTACGGCCTTGTTACCGATTGCGTTGTATCCATTGCTGGGCGTGCTGCCCGGTAAGGAAGTGACCCTGGCGTATGGGGACGCCAATATATTTTTGTTCATGGGCGGCTTTTTTATCGCCATGGCCATGCAGAAATGGAATCTCCATGAACGTATTGCGTTAAATATCGTGGTGCGTACTGGTACGAACCCCAGCAATCTGGTTTTCGGATTCATGCTGGCGACAGCGTTTCTCTCTATGTGGATATCCAATACCGCAACGACCCTCATGATGCTCCCTATCGCCATGGCCGTTATTGGAGAGATGGAAGAAACTGCGGGGAGCGGCGGAATCGGGWAATTCGCCATTTGCCTGTTATTGGGYATCGCCTATGCTGCCAGYATAGGCGGAGTCGCGACCCTCATCGGCACCCCGCCCAACGGCGTTCTGCTCAGCCAGTATCAGGAAATGTTCCCCGATGCGCCGGAAATCGGTTTCTTCCAGTGGATGATTATCGGCGTACCTTTCACGATTATTCTATTGCCTATCACCTGGTTCTTATTAACCCACGTACTGTTTCATTTTCGTGACCTGAATTTCGATGGAGCCATGGTAGAAATCGAGAAACGAGTTAAAAGCTTAGGCGCCATGAGTCGAGGCGAAAAAATCGTGCTGACGGTTTGGATTCTCACGGCGTTGGCATGGATATTCCGTGCAGATATCAAACTTGGCGAAGTCGTCATCCCAGGTTGGTATAATTTGTTTCCGAATAAAGATTACATTCATAATAGCACCGTCGCCATTTTCTTTGCCTTATTGTTGTTCGCTATCCCCGTAGACTTGAAGAAGGGCGAGTTTGCACTCGACTGGGATTGGGCCAAGCGTATCCCCTGGGGCGTGTTGATTTTATTCGGCGGTGGACTCGCACTGGCAAAAGCGTTTACCTCGACGGGTCTGGTTTTCTGGCTCGGCGATAAACTTACACTCCTTGATGGGGTATCGCCATTCCTGGTTATCGTGTGTATTGCCCTCATGCTTACCTTCGTTACCGAGCTAACATCCAATGTTGCCACCACATCCATCATGCTGCCGATTCTGGGTGTGGCCGTTGCACCGGCTTTGGGTGTCAATCCGCTGCTGCTCATGATTCCCGCATCCATCAGCGCGTCATGTGCATTTATGATGCCAGTCGCTACGCCTCCCAACGCTATTGTATTCGGTGGTGGACATATCACCGTAGCACAGATGGCTCGGGCCGGACTCCTCATCAACTTGACCGGGATCGTATTGGTAACCCTGATCACGTATTTTCTGGCTATTCCTGTATTCGATATTGTTATGGGCGAAGTGCCTGAATGGGCTCAAACGGTTCAGCCTTAACCTCCTGTCTGCCATCGTCAATCTTTGTTATACTGGAACCAGTTTCTGAAAAGGACAAAGTATGAAGTCTATTGTGTCACCGTTGATGTGTATCTTTTTATTGGTGTCTTGTGCGACGGTTCCCATTACGGGTCGCACACAACTTACCTTGTTGCCGGGTGGTGAGCTGACACAAATGGGCCTGGCGAGTTATCAGCAAATTTTATCCGAATCCACTCTCTCCTCCAACAGAGCGCAAGTCGATCAGGTACGCCGGGTAGGACAGAAGCTATCGACAGCCACGGAATCCTACCTTCGCGGGCTTGGGTATCCAACTGATCAATACCGTTGGGAATTCAATCTTATCGATGCGCCGGATACGGTGAATGCGTTTTGTCTGCCTGGGGGAAAGATTGCCGTATATTCGGGACTGCTTCCCATAGCACAAGACGATGCGGGGCTGGCGACGGTGATGGGTCATGAAATTGCTCATGCCTTGGCTCAGCACGGGAATGAGCGGATGAGTCAAGCCATGATTGTGCAAATGGGGGGACAGGCATTATCTGTAGCGGTGCGCAATCAACCTGCGCGGACAGGGCAGATTTTTATGCAATCTTATGGCATGGTGAGTCAAGTAGGCGGGCTGCTCCCATTCAGTCGTCTCCACGAGACGGAAGCGGATCGGATAGGCCTGACGCTGATGGCATTGGCCGGCTATGACCCGCGAAATGCGGTGGGATTCTGGGAGCGTATGAATAACGATGACGGGGCGCGTACTCCTCAATGGCTTTCTACCCACCCCAATCCCTGGCAGCGTGTTGAGCAATTGAAATCGTTCATGCCGGAGGCGTTGGCGGTATACAATCGACGCTAATCGGCTGTATGAGGTGCTACTGGAAAGAACCCCCTGCGAACAGCTACCATGAGGACTTGAATTTTTAACTAATCGATGCGTATTGGAGAGGGAAATATCATGAATGGTAAATGGGCTTTATGGATGGCGGGATTTGTGGTAGCTGCCACAGGATGGGCTTCAGCCGAAGATCCCCATTTTCATCACGTACATCTAAATGTGGTTGACCCGGCTAAGACCGTCGCTTACTACGAAAAAATGTTTGGGGCAGCTCATGTACCTGACTTTCGGGGTGTCAAAGGCACCGATGCACTGCTAACCGATCGCTCCTTTATTCTCATGGATAAAGTTGATACGCCTGCACCATCGAAAATGATCAGCGGACTCTATCATATTGGCTGGGGCGGCGTGAATGGTCCCGGCGAATTTGAGTGGCGCGACAAAGAGGGCATGCGGTGGGAGACACCTATCCAATCCTTGGGCCAGGAACATTTTATGTACGCGTATGGTCCGGACGATGAAGTGGTGGAGGTCTGGACTGGTTTCCGACACAATCGCTTTGGTCATGTTCACTTGTTCAGCGATGATGTGAAGATTGCTACGGAATGGTATATGAAAAACCTGGGGGTGAATGGCCCTGCGCGTATCGCACCTAAACCACCCAAGGCGCCAGCAGATTTCGATCCGGCGAAAGGGCCTCCTGGAGCCATGTTCCGCTATCTATGGGCCAGTGCCGTTGATACAAAAAACGGTGTGACTATCAATGTGTTTGCCAAGCCGAGTGATGATACGATTAACTGGTGGACGGATCCTCCTGTGGGGGAATTGGTGAAATCCGACGGTCGTGTTATAGATCATATTGCCTTTTCCTACCGGGATATCCAGCCTGTCTACGACCGAATGAAGAAAAACGGCGTGGAAATTATCGATGAAATTAAAGAGCGAGACGGCTTCAATTTCAAGAGCTTCTTCGTGCGCGGCCCGGATAAAGTGCTCATAGAGATTGTTGAAGCACGGCCCTTGCCCGAGGGCGTTTGGGAGTAGGGCACTATAGCCTGCATGCATTACCAGGTTTGACTGGGGAATAATTATGCTATCCATGTTCAGCCAGACGGCGCAGCGGGACCGTGAGACCCTTGCGCATATCGAGACGCTCTTGGAAGAGTTGTGGGGTCCTATGCGTTTTTTGGCCGATTTGAATGCGGTATGGCCTTCCTTGACGGCGGAACAGCGTAAAGAAATTGAAGAGTCGCGGACCTATCGAGAGCAGCATCACCGGCATCTTGCAGAAGAATCCGTCAGACAATTGGTGACTTTGGCAGAAACTTTGAAATCGTATAAACACAGAACACTTCGTCAAGAGGTGGTGGAATTTTTGCGATCCTGGGAAACCGAGGAGCCGGATAAAATTAAGGTGATATTAGGTGTGCTGCGTAAACATCATTAAAAGTTTGTGCGGTCTACCACAATTGACGGCGTAATAATTCAACTTCGGCGCGTAATATCTGAACTTCGCGCAGTGCCCGCACTTTCTGCTCCAGAGCTTCCGGCAATTCCCGAGCGCGCATGTGTTTTAATTCGGGCTGAACTCGGTCCAATGCTTGACGAAGTGTATCCGTTTCTCCATGGATTTTTTCCAATGAAGCGATCTGTTTATCCAGTTCCATTTCGCGATCCTGGAGAGCGTTAAGAGCATCTTCCAGATTGGATTCGGATACGATGGCTTGTTGTCTCAATTCTTTCACGGTCCCGGTGAGTTCGGAGACATCTGAATCCGCTTTATCTCTGCTGGATTCGACTTGCTTTAATTCTTCACCAAGCCGATTCCGTTCTTGTATGAGGTCTTCTTTTTCATAGACCAATGTAGATGTGCTGTGTTCCATTTCCAGGAGACGCACTTTCATTTCGGCGATAGCTTCCGTGGCGGCAGTTACCTCGGCAGTCACTTCATCTTTTTGTCGTCGGGTCTCATCCAGAAAATGCTCCAGCTCAGTAATACGTTCCCTTGAGTTGGCTTCATGTAATGCCGATTCTTCTAATTTTCTCTGCAAATTTTCATGGTGATGTGTCAGATTTGATTCAGTTTCGCGAAGGGCTTCGATGGTTTTGGCAGCATCCATTGACTCTGCAATCAATTCAGCGATATGCGTTTCATGCTTGGAAAGAAAATCGTTATTCTGAACTATTTCCTCTTCGAGAGAGCGTAGGTTCTCTGCGAGCCCTTCCATTTCCAGTTTTGATTCAGCGGCCAGATGGCGTGAGCGATCCAATTCCCCTTGGGTCTGGTCAAGAGATTTTCCCTGTAATTGCTGTTGATTCTGGAGATTTTGAATTTCCTGCTGGCCATCCTGGATTTGTTGCTGCTGATCGGTAATGATCTGCGCGGCTTTTTCTTCTAGTTGCAGGTGTTCAGCGATTTTGCTTATGGCTTCGGACAGTTCGTTCTCCAACTGGTCCTTGGCAACGGTGATTGTCTGAATAATGGCGGCTTTTTCAGTTAGAGAATCCTGTAATGACTCACCTAAATTAACCTGATCCGATAGCTGGGTTACATTTTCGGTGTTTTCCTGCTGTAATGCGTCGTGGGTTTTCTGCAAAGAGGCGATTTCGTCTCGAAGCGACTCAGTGACTCGATTTTCTTCATTTTGCGATGTTTCAAGTCGTTGTATTTCTTCTTTGGTATTCACCAGCTGATCGCGATGATTAGCCAGCTCTGTTTGAATGCTTTCCAAGTCTGATGTGAGCGTATCGTTTTCTGTGGCGACTGCTTTCAAGGAATCTTGTGTTAATCGAAGTTCCTCTTCGAGTCCAGAAGCTTCTGCCCGTGTTTCGTCAAGAGCGGACCGAGATTGCTGAAGTGAATTTTCCGTTGCCAGAGAATCATCCGTTAATTCTGCATGGGTACTGTTCAACAATGCGATGCGATTGTTACGTTCGTACAGGGATGATGTGAGAGATTCTTTCTCCCGAACCAAAATCTGAATACGTGATTTTAATGTTTCGTGTGATTGGAATAGTGTTTTGGATTGGCTTTCTGATTCCGCCGCTTCCTGTTCTTGGGATTTTAAATTGGTCTCTACTAGAGCCAATCGAGATTGTGTTTCCTGAGCTGCAATCTGCCCATGTTCCAAATCAATAGACAATTGTTTAATGCGCAGCGCATGATCGTCCAGCAGTGACTGCTGTTCAGCGATAAGGGCTGACTTTTCTTGCAGATCATCCTCCAGGCTTTGGATAAGTGATTCTTTATCGTATAGAGTCTGCTCAGTTTGGGATAACGTGTCTTCCACAGCGAGGCGCTGTGAATCGGTATCTGAAAGTTTATTTTCTAAATTCGACTGAAGATGCTCTAGCTGTTCGCTTTTTTCCTGTAACGCCTTTTGGCTATCGGCGATTTTACTTTCCATCTCCACAATGCGTGCTTGGGTATCTTCACGTTCTTGATCGATCTGCTTCAGTGTAATGATATGTTCTTCATGCATAGTGTCACGATCTGAACTTAGAGCAGTCACTTCATCGTCCAGGATAGTATTAGCATCATGTAATGCTTCTGTGGCTCGATTTCGATCTTGAACCAGGATGGTCACTTCAGTTAATTGAGCCGCTCCGAGTGTATCGTTTTCCTGTAGACGCTCCATTTGCTGCTGTAATTCGTCTAATTGGGATTGTATGGCTCCCATTTCATGTGCTGCTGCTTCCAGCAGGCTATCCCGCTCGGAAATCTCCGCATCCAGTTTTTCGCTGCGGTCCCGTTCTGTCCGGGTTTCTGTTTCTCCGGCTTCGAGTACGCTCTGGAGTGACCCCACCTGGTCATGCAGTGTGGATTTGTCTTCTTCTAAACCATGTATTCTTACTTCCTGTTCATTAAATAATTCTTGTAACTCGTTGAATTCAGCGGACTGGGTAGACGCATCATTCAGATTTTCGGAAAGGCGGACGTTCTTTTCTTTCAATTCAGCCAGAAGCTTTTCTAAATCTGCATTCTTGCGAAACGTAGCGGAGAGGGTATCATCCTTTTCCGTTATCCGTTGCTCCAGGATAGTAATTTTTTCTTCGGATAGGTGCAGAGCCGTGTCGGTTTGATGCAATACCAATGAGGGAGGTGGCTGTAAGACTACATCGGTATCGGCCTGAAGTTCCGCTACCTCTGTGCTGATATCGGCAAGCAGCTGTTCCAAACGATCATTTTGAGATTTTGTTTCCGCCAAGGAAGATTCTCTGTCCCGTAAACGCTGTTGGAGTCCATCGATAGTCGATTCTGCTTCCATCTCCCGTTGTTGGAATTGATGAAATTCCTGTTCGAGATTTTTGCGGACCTGGTCCAGCTTTCCTGCCAACGCCCGTGACGATTCATCGCTGGTAACTGTGAGCGTGGGGAATATCATTCGGGTTGGAGCTGCAGCTGGAGGTTCTGACTGGGCAGCTTTACGGGCATCCAGAAAGGTACGCAGCTGTTCGACGCGTTGTGTATGGTTCGCCGCGCTCATCTCATCGCAAACGGCGTAGGCTTCATCGAAGCGGCCCAGTTTGCCTAAGCAGAAAGCCCGTGATGCTACGATCTCCTCGTGATCAGGAAAAGCATCAACCAGCTTATCCAGGATCGCCAGCGCTTTATCGTCCTGTTCCGCTTTAAGGAGTCGGGAGGCCTCTCCGGCCAATTGTAATTGAGATGCGTCTGTCATGCTTCCGCTACAGTTGTGGCAGTGAAACTACCCGCCGAGGAAACTCTTTACAGCCTGCACCACTATATCAGAAATTATGTAAATAAGAAAACGGATACACGGAATATCCCGCAATTATTCATGTAAAGRGAAGGTTACACGGYGTCTTTTGGMARTACATAAAAATAKACCGCCATGAAATGACTGAATGATCCTGCCATAACGAACAGGTGCCAGATGGCGTGGTGGAAGGGGATGCGTCGCCACAAATAGAAGACCACGCCCAGCGTATAGAGGWKACCKCCGATAATGAGCCATACGATTCCYCCGGTGGGCACACTTTGCAGYATGGGTTTTATGGCAAGGATGGCGAGCCAKCCCATGCCCACATACAGCAGGGTGGAGGTAATGTGAAATTTWCCCGTAAAAAACAGTTTGAATATGACTCCCGATACCGCCAATATCCAAATGACGGCGAAGAGGGTCCAACCCAGACCGCCTCGCATGGAAATGAGCGTAAATGGGGTGTAACTGCCGGCGATGAGCAAGTAGATACTGGAATGGTCCAGGATGCGAAAAACGTATTTCAGGCTTGGATTTTGAAACGAGTGGTACAGCGTGGACATAAGGTATAGTAAAATGAGGCTGCCGCCAAAAACGGCAACGCTGGTAATATCGTACGCATCGCCAAATTCCACCGCAGTGGCCACCATCACCCATAAAGCGATGATGCTAAGTATCACGGCTATACCGTGGGTGATCACATTGGCGTATTCTTCCAGCCGGGTGTAATGGGGTTTAAGAATTTCAGCGACCATGTAATAAGTATACCTGTTCGGCGTAGTTCGTGCATAGCCAAAGTCTTGCGACAATAGGCTTGGCTACCAAGGGGTTTGTATCATAGATCCTCGGTCCGTCTCAGATGATCATGCGTTGAGTTCGCTTCCCACAATGGATACAAAGCTGACACATTGCCCGGGTCGCCCTCCCAGGTTGTGCGTCAGGCCCAGCTTGGGGTCCTTGATTTGCCGATCTCCTGCTTCGCCACGGAGCTGGAGCCACATTTCATACATCATACGCAGACCCGACGCGCCAATGGGATGCCCAAATGATTTCAAGCCGCCATCAGGATTGACCGGGAGCTTGCCTTCCAGTTTGAAAGTTTCGTCCATCACGTCCTGCCAACCCTTACCCCGCTCAGAAAAGCCCAGGTCTTCATAGAGGACCAATTCCGTGGGGGTGAAGCAGTCATGTACTTCCGCCATGGATATTTCTTCCCGAGCATTAGTCACGCCTGCCTGGCGGTAGGCTTCCTTTGCGGATTCCACCACTTCCGGGAAGGTGGTGAAATCATAATCCTGCGTCAACGGGCCTTCGGCAGGGCCAGCCACGAAGGACAGTGCCTTGATGAAGATTGGTTTGTCGGTATATTTGTATGCATCTTCCGCACGTACCAGAATGGCCGCGGCGGATCCGTCACTCACGCCGGAACAGTCCATTATACCCAAGTGCCCCGCGACTTTTGGCGAGCATTTGATGGTGTCCAGATCTATTTCCTTACGATATTGGGCCTTGGGATTCTTTGCGCCATTTTCGTGATTCTTCTGGGCGATTTTTGAGATGACTTCTTTCCCGGTCTCGTTATCCAGTCCATACTTCTTAAAATACGCTGGAGCGAGCATGGAGAAATGAGCGGGAGCGGTGGTAGTGGGCTTGGAACCGTCATTCGGAGGTGTCGCTGTGACTAATCCGGAAAAGCCCGAGTCCTTCAATTTTTCTACGCCGATAGCCATGACGCAATCGTACGCGCCGGATGCGACGGCATACGCGGCATTACGGATGGCTTCGCTGCCGGTAGCGCAAAAATTTTCCACACGGGACACAGGCTTGTACTGGATTTTCAGCGGCTCCGACAGAGTGAGGCCAGAGAGATTYCCCATAGTRCCCAGCCAAAATGCGTCTACATCGTCCAGRGAAATACCTGMAGAATCTAWAGCCTCYGCCGAAGATTCAATCAGCATATCGCCTATGCTTTTGTCCCAATGCTCGCCAAACGCGGTGCAGCCCATGCCGACAATCGCTACCTGATCGCAAATACCATGACTGGCCATCTTAAATCTCTCCTATCGTAGGGGTCGTGCTTTCCAGAAATAATTATGTATACCATCAGCGGTAAATAACCGCCGGAATGTCAACGCTATTTCATCACCGATGTCTACCTTGTCCGGATCGCAATCGGTAATCTCCAGCTCCACTCGGCCTCCGCAATCAAAATCCACAATGGCCATCACCATAGGCGGATTGAGCGTGTAGGCCAGATGATCCAGCGTGAAGGTGGCTATTTTTCCAATTTCATCTGCAAACGGCACTTCTTTCATGTGGTCCGTCGCACCGCATTTCACACATACTTTTTGCGGCGGCAACTGCCGTGTACCGCAATCGGTGCATTCCGACCCGACAAAAGCGAACTTCCAGTTTCGCGTGCGAAACACCGGCGGACCAGCAGGTCGGGCAGGGTCGGGACGCCGTGGCGGTTCGCTCTCCAGTATACCACGCCATTTCAGGTAGCGATTGTAAGCCAAATCGTTGCGCTTGGACTTAATGAGCTGATGTACTGTACGGGTCGGTTTGAAATCGGTAATGGCATCTGTAGTTTTCAGCAGCACGGCATCGACACCGTTTGATACAGACAACACTGCAATGCGATCACCCGGCTTTGCTGTATCCAATGCGGAAGCCAGCATGAGTCCTGCATGAGCCGCACCTGTATGTCCCACTACCGCCATCAAAGGATCTACAATGCGATCCGGGTCCAGCTTAAATGCTTTGATTAGACCAGCGGATGCCCGTAAGTTCGGCACGTCAATCACGATGGCATGARTGGAGTGGGGTTCGATACCTGCTTTTTCCAGCAGTCCTTTTGCGCCGGATGCGAGGAGAGGGCCGTATATTTGAGTCAGGGCAAATCGATCTTCCCACGTCTTGGCAAATTGTTCTCCAGGGAGTCGCCATAAGGCCTGRTGTTCCARMGTTTCYGARTAGKTGGCTTCRATTTCTGCAATRAGATTKTYTGTYCCCAGKACRAAGGCMGCAGCGCCATCCCCGCCGTTCAATTCCGCAGCTCCTTCCGGTGCGCCCATGCGAATGTCTGACATGGTGACCAACGAGTTTCCTGCGGGCGATGTGGTTTCTCCTGCTGTGATAAAGGCACTTATGCCCGCACTCACCGACCCGGTGGCATCCTGAGTGCGTACGGCKGGCGGCAWRTTCAAGGCCGCATGGATGGTGGCKGCATTCAGYTTTTCCTGATAAGGAGGATGGGTTGTGGCGAAATACAGGGATTGTATCGAACCCGTTTCGGTGGCGGTCAATGCATTCTTCGCTGCTTCTACTGCCATCGTCACGGTGTCTTCATCAAAGCTGGCAACGGCTTTTTCACCACTRCCGCCTCGRGAYTCCATGGCCGCGCCGATRACKTCACGTTTCAATCGGTTAAAGGGGATATACGCCCCATAGGATACGATGCCGCTCATGTACTTCTCCAGAAATGGCTGTCAATTCGTCTTTWRRKTTAGCCNGATTATGTCAAACCATCTGGAGGTACCGCAAGAGAGGAACCGTAAGGATTATTCGCTCAGCCGCAATGCATCGGTGAATGATTGTTTGGCAATTTTGATGCCCAACTTCAATCGTTCGTCGGATTCCTTGATTTTGGCTTCATCCCCGTCTGCCTGCACGATGCATTGGTAATATCCAAAGTACAGGTCTTTCATTTTTGCCATGAATGCCTGCTGTAAACCATCCCGAACTAATTCTTTGATGTTCCCTGCCATGCTGCTTTCCTTTCGTGACGTTGGTCTACCCCGTAGTCCTATTCACAGCAAGTAACCAGCTTCTGCTTATCAGCAGCACTGATACTGGTAACGATCATTCGTATAGTTTCTGCAATTCAGCATGATTGAAAGTATTACACGGTACGGTCTTTTCGTCAAGGACGACGAAATATGCCCGAATTATGCGCGAGGATGAAACTGTTGGTGTGCCGAACTGAGCCGTTCTTGGCTAACATGGGTGTATATTTGCGTCGTGWCAATGTCGGAATGTCCGAGCATCTCCTGTACCGAGCGGAGGTCTGCGCCATTATCCAGCAGGTGCGTTGCAAAGGAATGGCGAAGCATGTGGGGTGTAACATTTTGACGGATGTTGGCATCACGAGCCGCCTGTTTCACGACCTGCCATACGGTGGTACGACACATGGCTTTGCCTTTGGAAGAGACGAATACAGTGTTGTCCCTTGGATTCCAACCTGCTCGAATTACATACCATGCCTGAAGTTTTTCTGTTAGCACCGCACCCAGCGGTATCAAGCGAACCTTCGAACCCTTGCCTCTGACTCGCAATGCCGCCTCATCCAACAATACATTCCGCATCGGTAGAGTCGCCAGTTCAGATATGCGTAACCCGCAAGAGTAGAATAACTCCAGCATGGCTCTGTCACGCACACCCTTTTCGGTTGCTGGATCAGGTGCATCCAGCAAGGCTTCCACTTCCATTGAAGATAAAACATGGGGGAGTTTTTGGAGGATGCGAGGTGAAYCAAAGTCTTCCGTTGGGTCTCTTTGGATCACACGTTCGACAGCCAGGTACTGATGGAATTTTCGGATGGTGCTCAAATGACGGGAAATAGACCGACCGTTCAGGCCCTCTTTCCGTAAAGCGATGAGGTGATCCAGCACGTCTTCTCGGAGAATATCTGCCGGGTCAACCGTACCCTGTTCAATAAGGCGACGCAGGTAGCGCGTCAAATCTGACGAGTATGCTTTCAACGTACTATCTGCCAGTCCCGATTCGAACACGCTGGCATGAAGATACCGATCCAGATGATCGAAAATCGGCGATTGGTCACCTTCGGTTTCACGGTCCGCCATACGAGCCTCACCCCCTAAAAAAAACGCCCCGGAGTAAACTCCGGGGCGTGTGYGCTGCATCTAGTATAGAACTAATCAGTCGTTGATTTTGTAAACGAAAATCACGCGCCGATTCTTCGCCCGGTTTGCGTCGGTATCATTCGGCACAGCCGGATCCGTATCACCCTTGCTTACAGTCGTAACACGACCAGGCGCGATGCCGTTATCAAGCAATATCTGCTTCACGGCATCGGCACGTCGCTGACCCAGCTTCGTGTTGTAATTGGGGTCACCCGAACCGTTCTTGTTGTCCGTATGGCCTTCAATGGTGATGTTATCACCAGGATAATCTTTCAGAATACCAGCTACGTTTGCTACTTCCGCATTCCCAGCCGACTTCACACTTGAACTATCGTAGCCGAAAAGTACGTGATTAAAAACCGGTACGCTGCGCTGTACTGAAGGCGCAGGCGCTGGAGCAGGTGTGGCTACAGCGCGAGGTGCCTCAACAGGCGGTGCCGGCGGTGCAGGTGTATACATGTTGTACACGACACCACGGTTACCCCAAACTTCGGAGTCGTTTACATTCGACGTTGGTGTAGTAGGCCACCACCAATAGCCGGAACGAGATCCGTCTTTAACTGGATTRGGYGTGGCACCGCTTTGCGCCCACCARGACATATCGTCCATAGATTGGGATCCAGCAGATGCTACTCCGGTGAAGCTGACTAGCATGGCTACAACCATTACGCAGGTAAAAAATTGCTTCATTTTGTGAAACTCCTTCCATAACCATTTCTATTAAAGAAATGGAATAAACAAACACGAGACAGGCATTCGTGCCTCCCCCATTATCTATAGCAAAACAATAATTCGTCTGAATAGTAACATATTGTATAAATGTTAGCAAGTGTTTACTTGACTAAGATGGGTTTTAAACTTTATATCCCTCGTACTGACATAAAGGTGCTATTTTATAACTAAWGAGCCCTCCCCCGGGTTTYCCGGGGGAGGGCTCTTTAGTTAAGGGATATGTATGTCAGGCAGCTACGGCAATTTTATTTCGCAGCGTGCCAAACGCTGCATCTATCAGCGGGGTGTCATTCTTATCAATGACTTTTTGGAGCTTCGGGATGGCACCGCCAACTTTTTTCCCGCCACGTACGGTACCAAACAAGTGTCGGCTTACGGTGGATTGAGTCAGATCCAGGATGGTCGCGATATCCTCTTGGGTCTTCCCGTATACGTAATATAGCTTTACCACTTCCAGCTGACGTTTCGTCAACTTGGCATCGATAAGCTCCATTACAAAAGGTTTGACCTCATCGAAGAACTCGTTAAACGCATAACGATTCTCACGATCCTCGTCATTCTCAAACCACAGCCCGCGCTCAGCCGGGAGATTCTCCAAATACCCCGACTCCGCCGATACCTCCCAAAAATCCGAATTGAATTCTGCCATTGTTCTGTTCTCCCTGGAAACTCCCTGAGTATTCCAATTGTTCATATTCTTCCTGCGTTAAGGTCCGTCCGGCTCGTCGCGGTGACGGGGTATTCATCGTTGAATCCATTGAAATACCAATGAATCCGGGCATAAAGGCATGNKCYKGATRSYRWAKSSGTSCRASAANKCMGCACTCGTTTC
Organism: Candidatus Hydrogenedentota bacterium; assembly: GCA_002746185.1. Taxonomy (GTDB): domain Bacteria; phylum Hydrogenedentota; class Hydrogenedentia; order Hydrogenedentales. The sequence continues at coordinate 4,503 of NVWG01000079.1, read as the reverse complement.
ACCACTGTTTTCGTGTTTACCATGTTGCTTCTCCTGTTATATTTCGGTTTCGGTATAGATTCTAGATACGCCATAGCATCCAGAACAAAAAAAACGCCGCAGGTGGTTTAGCGTTACCACCTGCGGCGTCTGGTTTTAAGTTTAAGTGTGTTTACTTAACCTGTCCAAGACTCCTTTGGCGGTGCGGCGGTCACCCAAATTCGGAGGGTGTGAGCCGTCGGCTTCAGGGTACATACGAGGCGAGCTGCTACCATGGCAAAGACGGTATTCGCCTGTACGGACGTATGATGCATAAATCGATATAAACTTATGTTCTTCATGTCTTTGCTCCTGTAAACCGCTACGGGTCGCCTTCTGGCTTGGTTTTTATAGTATAGGTCTCGTTTAAGAGGCCAAGTTGTTAGATAGTACCAGAGTACATAAAAGTACCGCAACTTATACGGCGTAATCGGATAACTACTTACTCCTTTATAACAGACTATGCATACTTTTTTATGCCTGATATATTTTTTTNAAAATATGTACAAAATTGTACTCGATGTTCAGAATTGTAAGCATACACACAATTTTGTACATTGAAATATCATATCCTGGTGTGAAATTCAATAAAACATCAAGATAATTAGGAAATATCTGGGCTGGCATGTTCTTTGCTCTACAACCCACCAGTCAATCTAGTCTCCAACCCCCCAGGAGAAATAAATCCATGGCCATCCAAGTGATGCCTGAAGAAAGCCAAGTTTCCTTCGGAGAAATCTCTCCTAATCTAGAATTAGTCCAGGATCCACATCGACCTCAGATTCTTGTAGTAGATGACGAGAATGGTCCGCGCCAGGCTCTTCGCATGCTTCTGAAAGAAGACTATGAAGTAAATCTTGCTTGTAATGTACCCGACGCTCTGGAAATCCTTCGTGAACAGGTCATTGAGCTGGTCATTACCGATGTGCGGATGCCCAAATTCACGGGAGTAGACCTGCTTCGTGAATGCAAAGAAATCAATCCTGACATTCAAGTCATTATTTTTACTGGCTACGGTCAACTCGAGACGGCTATGAAAGCGGTTGAGTACGGCGCGTTTGCTTATGTGGAGAAGCCCTTCGAGAACGATGTGATGGTCAATATGGTTAAATCGGCTCAAGGTAAATACCGTCGCGAAAAAGAACGCCGCATATTTGAAGATTTGGCAATGGAAGCCAGCCGCTTCGAAACATTGGGTCATTTAGTATCCGGCACCATGCACGATTTGGGTACGCCGTTAACCGTATTGAGCAGTCACATTGAACTCATGCTTATGTGTCCTGAGAGGGATGATATAACGAAACGGCTGGAGACCATGAAATCACAGGTTCAGTATTGCGCCGAAATGACCAAGGCAACCATGAGTTATCTACGCCATGATCAGAGACCTGGAAGCTATGTTCAGCTCAACCACATCATTCAGACATGTCACGCGGTTGCTAAACCGCTGTTGCGTGAGATGCGCGTGGAACTTGAAGYGGATATGAAAGATGATTTGCCTGATGTGAAAGGCGATATGGTCTTACTTCGACAGGCCATCATGAATTTAATTACGAATGCGTGTCAGGCTATGAAAGAGTTGGATACGCCCCATGAATTATTTATAAAGACCTGGACGGAAGACGATCAGGTTTGTGTCTTAATTGAAGATTCCGGTTCTGGAATTCCGAAATCGATGCGGGAGAGCGTGTTCGATACGTTTTTCAGCACGAAAGGAAAATCCGGTACTGGGTTGGGACTCGGGGTGGTACGAAATGTAATGAATCGGTGCAATGGCACCGTTCAATTGGAAGACGGACGAAACGGTGCGGGGGCATGTTTCGTGCTTCGTCTGCCTGTTGGGGAATAACTCGCCGGTATGGGAATACAGCAAACATATACGAATGCTCATGGGGGAAACATGGGGTATTCGTACGACTCGTCGGTCGGTGGAATGATGGGGGTCTGGAAGCAGAACGGGGAGCACTTTGGCAGTGATGCGAAAGCTTCCATGCTGGGGCTGCTGCTTTCCATGGATGATTGCGGGGTCAATTGGCGTACCTGGATAGGTGCGCCGGAGCAGAAGGAACAGCGTAGTATTCCTACAGAATTTGCATAACGATTTTACACGCTGGGGAAGGCGTGGGGGGTCAATCAACGGTAAGCCCGGAGTACTTCGGGGGAAATGCACTGGGTGTTGATTGAAAAGAAAGTGCTTGAGGAGAGYCCTTCGGGGTRATCCAATAAAGCACTTTTCNTTTTTTTATACGGTTATGCTGAAAAATATACTCATGCCGGGGGTAKGAAATTTTGGTATACTGATTCCTGTAACGTGTCTTCCTATTTTAATGTAGGTGTATCATGCTTCAATATCAATGTGATGGTTGCGGAAAAAATCTTCCCCGTCATGCTCTGCGGTATACCGTCACGGTAGACGTGCGAGCAGCGTATGAAAAGCAAGAAATTGGGCTTGCCGATCTGGTGCGGAACCACAAAGAGGAAATCCTCGCGTTGATAGAATCCATGGAATCAAAATCCCCGAAAGAAGTAGAGGAATCGGTATATAAAAATATACAGCTCGATCTGTGCCCTTCATGCCAAAAAGCGTATATTAGCAATCCCTTGGGATTTCATCCGGAACAGGCTCCCATTTCCGAAACCCTCGATATAGACACCTTTCTACGTTCTCTTGGCTACGGAGAGGAAGGCCATTCCTCCGATACTGAATAAATAAATATGAAATGTCGCGTATCTTTTGGATAGGATACCTGTTCGGTATCACCTAAATTGGATGAAGGAGTTTTATTGATGCGTTATTTCCTTTCCGGGGCTATTCGGAATATGCTGCCAATAGCCGTTGCTATTTCTATCCCCATACTTTTTTTAGGGTGTGGTCAGCTCGCCGACCCCAATCAAATCATCATAGCCAAATACCAGGACGAATCTATCCGCCGGGCAAAAATTAAAAAAGTTCTTAGGGAAATGACCGACGAAGAACGCCCGCTGATTCAATCCCGTGATGATTTATTGAAGGTGCTGGAGACGTATCTGGACAACCGTATCAAGGCCGATGTGGCCAAGCAGCTTCGGGAAGCAGGTTCTATCGAAGTCCCTCGGGAATATGCTGCGCGAGTGTATTATTCCATTCACCCGGAATTTATAAATTTGGATAAGGTGGCTGATCCATCGGCTATGAATGTATCGAAAGCGGATTTGGCGGCATTGCAGGCGGAAGTGGAATTCGGTATTGACGATGAATTGGATAAGTTATATGCCGAAGCCGCTATTCAATTCAAAGTAAGAGAGTATATTGAAAATCGAATGGGAACTATTACCGAAGAGGAGTTTCGGCAGGAATACGAAGTACGCAAGGCTGGATTGGTTAAGTACGAGATTATTGAATTTGATGCGCTGCGTTTTTCTTCTGTGTCCCAGGCTGCCGATGTGCGTAGACGTATCGATGCCGGTGAGGATTTTGGCGCATTGCTGGAAGCCATGTTTGCTGTGGACAGGAATTCAGTCCAGCGTTCCGCTTTCGAAAATAATCTGACGAATCCTAAATTTGGGCGGTTCTGGTATACCGTTACAGGCTGTAAGCAACACGAAAATAACATAGATAAAATAGCGCACGGATACGATCCTTTGTTAGGAAGAAAATTGGTTAGGAAGAAAATTGGGCAATGAATTCGCCAGGCCTAAATCAGGGGATTCCTAAGTATTTGTTAAACCATCCTCGCCGTATTGATCAGCTGGCCCTGGTCCTCCTTCGCCTAGCCGTCCCTGGTCGCCAAAATGACCTTTGCCGGGTACATAATTGAATTCGACGCGAATACCGTCGGGGTCTTCAAAGAGGACTGAATAGTAACCAGGAGCGAAGCGCGAACCGTCTTCTGGGGGGTGGATAATATTTGCGTTGAGCTCGGTATCGACAAAGCCATAAATCGCATCGACATCTTCTTTCGAGCGAGCGCGAAAACAGAAGTGATGTAAGCCGCTGGTGTCCTGGTCGAAACTATGGGTTCTTTTGTCAGTAGGTGCGACACGGACAAGTATGCCAGTGCGACTGCCAATGCAATAAACAGTATCTTCGTTGCGTATCAGGGTTTTCATGTCCAGGAAGTGACATAGCTTTTCCCAGAAAGGCAGGCAGCTTTCGCCATTATTTACGGTTAGCTGGATGTGGGCAATGCCGTTGACTTCAACACTCATATTTAAACTCCCGTTGCTAATGTGTGGCCATTAAATCGATTTTCCGTAGGCGCGAGCAATGTTGAACTTATCGGAGAATCTTGATCCATTGCCCCGCTTCCGGTTCACCGCGGGGATAATGACCGTTGATCAACCGTAATTTATCGTCTCCGTATACACCCAACCTTAGTTGCCCGGCGAGTTTTCGGTAGGTTGCGGTTTCCCGGACCTTTACGTAATGGAGGGCAAGTTGTTGATCCGCCCCATTAGTACCTGAACTTGGCCTGAAACTGCTGATGATACTTTGAAATTCTTCAT
>NVWG01000078.1 GCA_002746185.1 Candidatus Hydrogenedentota bacterium | reverse complement strand
GGGTGCTTTCACCCCAATCAACGGAAATACGCATCGGGAATACAACGTGGTAATGGATATTCCAGCCGCGCAGCAATTGGCGGAATTCTGGCCGACCTCCATCATCTTCAGTGGATTCGAAATTGGTCTGGCCATCTTATATCCGGCAGCGAGTATAGACCACGACTTCCGTTACGCCGTTCACCACCCCGTGCAAGAGGCCTATCAACTGTACGGACCGACACCTCGTGAATCGCCAACCTGGGATCTGACAAGTGTGCTGTGGGCTGTTCGTCCACAGCGAGGTTATTTCGATTTATCACCGAAGGGTCGCGTGACTGTGGACGATAAGGGTGAGACCCGTTTCAAGGAAGACCCCACTGGCAAACACCAATACCTCATCGTGACGGATATCCAGAAGGCACGGGTGCGGGAAGCCTTGGCCCTCCTCGCCAGTCAGCCGCCGCTAAATCGCTAACCCGAAATATCCGGGCTAACCGTCTGTAAAGCCCCTACAAAGCCATCGTCATCAAGGATTCCAGCATCCGATCTGCCACCGAAATCACCCGGGCCGAGGCTTCAAACGCCCGCTGATACTGGATCATAAATGTCACTTCCTCATCTAATGAAACACCCGAATTCTGCTGTCGTCGCTCATTGAAACTGTTCACGAAGGTCTGTTCTACTTGCAAGGTTTCTGCATTCGTTCGCGTGTCCACCCCAATCTGCACCACCAACGATTCATAAAAATCATTGATGTTTGCAGTACCATTCAGCAGGAACGACGTATTCTGTACCTCCAGCATAGCCAACGCTGCTGTATTATCACCCGTACTCAGCGGATCCGAATCAAAACGCGATGCCAGAAGCTGCGGGTCGTCCACAATCGTCTGATTCACCCCCATGGTCCGCGCATCAGACCCCGTGAACAATCCGTTTACCCCCAGCGATGCCAGCGCACCACTCGAATCGTTCCCGAACCCCATGGTAAATCCTGCCCCCACCGTGATGCTCAGGAACCCATCCGGATTGACGCTGGCCGACAAATCCGGCACTGCATTGATAGCCGCAATAATATCATTCAGCGTTGCGCCTGCACCCACCGCAATCGTAGCCGGTGATGCCGCCGTCGGAGTGCCCGTGTTGTCGAATATGGAAATTTCGAATGACCCCGCCGTAATATTCAACGGTAGCCCTGCGGTGTTCAGCGCAATACTCGGATCGGTAACACCGTTGGAGGCCGTGATCGTTCCCGATAAATTAACCAACCCGCTGGCCTGCGTCTGCACCAAATTGATCTGCTGGATAATCGTTGAGGCCAGCGTGTCAATACCTGCATCAATTTCCGTCAACTCGATGTCCCGCATTTGCAGCGCACCGAAAAGAGTACCGTCCCGCGCTTGCAATAGATTCCCCGTGTCCGCAAACCGCACTTCCACCAAGTCATTCCGTTCTGGATCCAGCGCCGCATTCGGTACCGCCTCCAGCACCCGATTGTTGTTTGCATCCACAACCACTTCCCCGGATATCAATACATCCACTTGACCATCCGGACGTTCTCGAGTAAAAATATTTACAATTTTCGCCAAGTTGTCCAGCAGCACGCCTCGATCATCCCGCAGATCATTGGCGGTTCGCCCGCCGATTTCAGCCCGGCTGATCTGCTGATTCAATAACGCGATACGGCCCGTCAGCGAATTAATTTCCGGTACCGAGTTGATTACTTCTTCGTTCGCATTGGACCGCAAATCGAACAGACGCTCCGACGAGTCATTGAATAATTGCGCCAACGCCAATGCTTCGTTCATCACACTCTGTCGAATAGGAATGGATTCTACATTCGTGGAAAATTCATTTAAGGAATCGAAAAACAAGTTCATCCGGGCGCTCAACCCATTATCAGACGGTTCCAGAAATAAATCTTCTACCAGTTGATAAAATTCCGCACGGATTTCAGCGTTACCCAGTCCCGATACCTGATTCTGATATAAATCATCCAGAAATTCGTCGCGTACACGAGAAATCCCCGCAATACCCACCCCTGTACCAATCGCCCCAAATGGCTGTAGATTAGGAAATCGGCTTACCAACTCAACCCGCTGACGTGAATAACCCACTTTGTTAGCGTTGGCGATATTATGCCCCGCCGTGTCCAACTGTACCTGTGCGGCAATCAGACCGGATCGGGCTACATCAAATGTGCTGAATAACGTTCCCATATTGCTGCTTCCCCCCTTGCGGGTACTTTTCCCCGGCAAACCACTGCAAGGGTCATTCCAATTATCGGTCTCATCCACGAAAAGCTTTACCCAAAGCCTGATTGCACTTCATTCAGGGGTTAATTTACCCTGTACACGCCACATCTAGCGGTACTTCTTGCCCTTTACAGGAAATTCCTGCCGTTCGCCCCACCCCGCCAGCCCTCATGAACAAGCCCATTCCCCTTGGGTTATCACCTGCAATTTGCTACCATAACCGCAACCCGTTATTGCACCACAGGACTCCATCATGGCTATCGATACATCAGCAGCCCCTCAAACAGATTCCCTCACTATCGCCGGGCGCACCTTCCATTCCCGCCTCATGGTCGGTACAGGTAAGTTCCCGTCCACACAAGCCTTACGCGATGCCATCGAAGGTTCCGGCTCGGAAATAGTCACTGTAGCCCTACGCCGTGTTGACCTGGATAATCCCGAAGACGAAGGCATCATGGCCGCCATCGACCCCAAACGTCAGCTCATCCTCCCCAATACCTCCGGCGCACGCAATGCCGAAGAAGCCGTTCGGCTGGCCCAACTCGCCCGGGCATCCGGCCTGGAGCCCTGGGTTAAACTCGAAGTCCACCCCGAGCCCCGCTATCTATTACCCGACCCCATCGAAACTCTCAAGGCCGCCGAAATTCTCGTCAAAGAAGGCTTCGTCGTCCTCCCCTACATCCAGGCCGACCCCATGCTGGCCAAACGTCTGGAAGAAATCGGCACCGCYACCGTCATGCCCYTGGGTGCCCCCATCGGCTCCAAYCGMGGCATCCAAACCCGCGACATGATCCGCATCATCATCGAACAATCCAATATCCCCGTMGTCGTTGATGCCGGATTGGGCGCACCGTCCCACGCCGCCGAAGCCATGGAAATGGGTGCCGAYGCTGTCCTSGTCAACACCGCCCTCGCCGATGCCGCCGACCACAAAGCCATGGCCCACGCCTTCGCCCTAGCCACTCAAGCAGGACGTACCGCCTATCTTGCTGGACTWGGTCCGCAACGCAGCAAAGCCGATGCCTCATCTCCCCTCACCGGATTCCTCGGCGAATAATTTCTGCCCGAGGGAACAACACACTACGCATGTAGGGGCGGTTCGAGAACCGCCCTTTACCTTTTTCTTGGAAAAGAAAAAGGGTAAACCAAAAAGAATCAACAGATACTGCGTATCTTCAAAACCTATCATTGCGGAATAATCGCAGACCACACGCCGTGTGCCCCCTAAGCTACACGAAAAAATCAGGGGCAAGATCCGCGCCTGGCTTAACGGCATACTGATCGAAATCGGTCACCCCTTCTGCTGCAAGCACTTCCTCGTCAATGAAAAAATTTCCCGTACATTCTTTACTGTTGCGTGTAAGAATCGCATAAGCTGAATCCGCCATGATTGACGGTTTACGCGCGTGATCACTCATACCTCCCCCGCCGAAATTACGTATCGCCGCCGTGTCGATAGCGGTCTTGGGCCAGAGTGCGTTCACGGCGATTCCCTGCTTGCTGAATTCATCCGCCATGCCCAGCACACACAGGCTCATGCCATACTTTGCCATGGTATACGCCACATGCGGACTGAACCAATGTACATCAAAATTCAACGGTGGAGATATATTGAGAATATGCGGATTCTCCGATTCCATCAAAGAAGGGATGCACTTTTGCGAACACAGAAATGTACCGCGCGTGTTGATAGTATGCATCAGGTCATAGGTCTTCATCGATGTCTGCAACGTGCCCGTCAACGATATGGCACTCGCATTATTGATCAATATATCGATGCCGCCAAATGTATCCAGCGCTTTCTTTACCGCATCTTCCACCAATGCTTCCGAGCGAATATCCACCACCAGCGGCAGCGCTTTACCCCCTGCTTCTACTACGGCGGCGGCGACCGTATGGATCGTTCCGGGCAATTTCGGATGCGGCTCGGAAGTCTTCGCGGCGRTAACAATGTTCGCTCCATCTTGCGCAGCACGCAGCACAATTGCCTCGCCAATACCTCGACTACCGCCRCTGATGAAGATGGTYTTACCTTTTAGATYGGACATGAATARTTTCCTGATRGGTTACGTGTTGTGAGYARMAATAYSAATTCAAAACAACACCATAGTATAGGGATATGCTATTCTTTGTCGAATGTCCCCCAACGCGATCACAAAAGGATTCCACCATGACGACTGGCGTTAAAACTGGCATACGCGCACGTATCACTGAACTCGCTGAAGACCCTGTGCAAGGYGTSGAGCATGGKCTRACCATCGAAGACCAGCCCTACCCKGATACCGATTCGTTGACTCCGCAAGATGTGATCATCGCCGTCAAAAGCTCCGCTGTCGGCTGGGTCGATCTCATCATGACCAGCGGACAGTACCAACACATGCCGCCCCTACCCTATACCCCAGGCCTGGAATACAGCGGCATCGTAGACTGGATTGGGGATGCGGTGGAAAATATATCTGTCGGCGACCGAGTAGCCGTGGACCCCTTTCAAGCTGGCCCCAGATCCCCCGGAAACTACCAGCAATACGGCGGTTTCGCATCGTATGCCGTCGCACCAGCCAGCGCCATTCTCCCCATCCCCGACGGGTTCAGCTTTGACCAGGCCTGCAATCTTATGGGCAGTTACGAAACAGCGTATCACTGCCTTATTCACTGCGGCGACTTGCAGCCCGGCGAAACAGTCCTCATCCACGGCGCTTCCGGCGCAACAGGATTGGCGGCGGTACACGTAGCAAAAATTATCGGCGCCACCGTCATTGCAACAGGACGCTCCGATGAAAAATTGGCGTTGGTGAAAGCCCAAGGCGCGGATCACGTCATAAACTGCAGTATGCCGGACGGTGAACCCGGCATACGCAAATTTCGCGACGATGTAAAAGCACTCACCAACGGTAAAGGCGTTGATGTAGTCTATGACGGTGTGGGCGGCGAAATCTCTATCGAAACCCTGCGCTGTGTCCAGTTCGGCGCACGATTCCTCATCGTCGGCTGGGCCTCCACCCCCTTTGTCGCTAAAGGCAAAGGACAACGCGGCGCACCCAACGCCAATGTCCTGCCTACAAACCTGATACTCATGAAAGGACTGAAAGTGCTGGGATGCCCCGCAGTCATCTCCGTCCAGAAAGACCCCAGCATTCGCCCTAAACGCATCAAACAAATCATGACATGGGTCAACGAAGGAAAACTTAAACCCTACGTGTCCCACACCTTTCCCCTCACCAAAGTAAAAGAAGCACTCCTGGCAAAATGGAACGGAAAAATAATCGGCGGCTGCGCCATCCACCCACCGGAACCCACATCGTCGGATTAAAAGTGTTACCTATGTTGTCGGTTTATTCTGTAACCTATCTACCCGGTTCGTACCGTGTCCTGGTCCCCCCGTTGTGGCGGGGTCTCCAGACCCAGGCAACCACCCCGACCCGGAACGGGTCTCCAGCACCTCACTACAACCCGGTTCGTACCCGTGAACCATTCCCCCCTCGAGGGGGGATCAAGGGGGGTGTTAGTGCCACAGTCACTAATATACCGCACGGAAGTTCCCCGATCCGACGGGTTTTCCATTTCGGACCCCGTTTCTGCGGGAGCAAGTCCGCCGGATTTCCGCACAATTTAAACCGATTTTTAATACTTCTGGATGCAAGTGCGCTTGATCTCATCATCTTGGCTGTTGTTTCGCATGGACAATCCTCCAATCTAAAGCAATGACATCTCTTGCAAAGTCTGCACATCTAAGGGAATGTCTTGCTCGGTGATGATCGTGACCTTGTCTCCAAGCGGTGCCCAGACAGCAGGGTTGGTCGTGCGAAAGCATGCGACGGCAGGGACACCCAAGGCAACGGCCAAATGAGTGATGCCGGAGTCGTTACCCAGGTAAAGTCGGGCAGTTGAAAATCGACGTGCCAGTTCTACCAGACTTTGGCATTCCAAAAGAGGCTCGGGATTCTCTCCAGCGGCTTCAATCATCTTGTCGATTTCGTTTTGATGCAGACGCTCCCGTTCGGCGGGGCCCAGGCACCATGTTACGCGTCTTCCTGCTTTACTCAATATTTCGGCCCAGGACAATACGTCTTCCAAGGGAGTATTTTTCTGGAGGCTGCCGCTTCCGGGTTGGATAATTACGTCCAGAGACGGGCCAGCGGGTTCTATGTGCAGTTTAATCGGACCTGAGTCGGGGATGCTCAGACACTCACGATAATAGTCGGAGGCGTGGCGTGTCCATGTCTTTGGAGGTAAGCCGGGAAAGACGTGGACGTCGTTTATACCAGCATCTTGAAAGGCCGCTGCAATTACGTCGTCCGGGTCGTTCATCCAAATAATGGCTCGGTGGTAGGATTGGACGAAGGAACGGAATCGTTGTGACGGATCTGCAAATACGCTCTGGAAATCCAGCACGGACAGGTCGTGGGCAACATGAGCGATACCTGCAGCTACGGCGAGGGAGAGTCGGTCGCTGTTTCCTGCCAAGGTTACGGGGCCATCTTCGGACAACGCGGACACCGTTGGGCAAGCCAAAATGAAATCGCCGATACCTCCGGTGTGAATGACCAAGGTTTTGGTTTTTTTTCGTGTCACCTCCCCCACTCTGTTCAGGCTTGTCATTTTTTTCGGCGTTGGGAGTCCGGTCCCATGTGAGAGGAAGGATTGGGGAATTGATCTTCGGTGAGATAGACCAAGCCCGTATCGGAGAGTTCGAAAATGTGAATTTGCGCACCGGGGTACGGACTGAGATCGTCTCGTAGTAATTTGTATGGTGCGGGTGCGGACTCGGTACCAAGTAATGGACGAAGCCCGGGAATCATGGCGGCGGTGTGACGTTCATCCAGCACGAAGTATCGCGCACCCGTTGCTTTGGCGAAATCGATGAGGGATTCAGGCGTGGCATCCAGGGCCGGCCCGACGGTAGGCATATTCGCATAAAATCCGATTTGGGGTTTTCGGGTAAGAATCAAGCCGGGTTCCAAATTGTGGTTCATCCATTTTCCGGCGGTGCGGTACTCTACGGGTGTGCGTGGATAGTCGCCGAAACGGTTGGCAGCTACTTCCGCAACGGTTCCCAGAAGCATAGTGCCAACGACAACGGCGACGGGGAGTACCTTGAGAAGCGATCCGTAGCGCAGTCCCGAAGCGCGTTGGCAGACCATGAGAATGCCCTGGGCAGACCAAAGCGACAGGGCGACAATAACGGCCATGATATAACGGGGGGATGGGGAAAAATTGGCGATGGTGAGGGTCCATTGAACGGCGCAGAACAACAGGATGAAGGCTTCGAGGCGGTATTTCCGATGAGAATCTCCTGAGCGAAAAAATCCTATCCCCCAGAAGGCCAGGAGGAYGGGGCCCATCATGAGAGGGAGTACGTTAAAGTTGAGCTGGAGGAAGGTGCGGGCTCCTTCGACGGCACCACGGCGGAAGTAGTCAGGGAGATCGCCTGCCATAGGGGCGCGGTAGCTGACGGTGGCGGAACCGATGGCGAATTTCATGAACAGGGCGTACGTGATGAAGAGGGCGACGCAGGCGGCGGTGTGGATGGCGAGACGTTTATAGAACTGGGGGCCGCGCTTATATGAAAGGATGGCGGCTCCCAAAGGTGACGCGAGCATGAGGAAGGTGCCTTCGGGCCGGGTGAGATGGAGCGCGAAGAATACGATGGGCGCGAATAGTACGGCGACTCCCCCACTTTCGATGGCTTTGTAGAGGAGCCAGATTGCGGTGAACCAGAGTGTGACGGCTAGGGCTTCAGTGGATACACGGGTGGCGTAATCGATGAGCCAGGGCCATACGGCGATCATGAGGGCGGATATGTTGGCGGTGGTGGTGCCGTGGAGTTCGCGGGCGATAAAGTATATGGGGACCACCAGGAGCGTAGAGGCAATGAGGGAGACAATCCAGAAGGCGTGTTCCCAATCAGAAACGACCAGATGTACTACAGCCCCCATAAGCGAAAAGAGGACGGGTAAATTAGCATCGAAGCCGAGAAAATCTCCTGCGGCGAAACCTCGGGCCATGTGGATGTAGTGGATAGCATCGGCGGTATCCATGGCGCGGTTGAGCATGAGGAGATACCAKAGGCGAAACGTGAAYGCCAGAACCAAWGCGATRGMRATATCGCGTAGGGCGGTRTTTTTMRGRTGATGCGATTCGGTCATATCGGCATTGTACGGCGGGTGACGCGGGGATGCAAAGGATGGTGGAAGGGATGCTTAACCGCCGTAGCGAAGAATTTCGAGTCGGACAGGGACTACCCCRTCGCGGATCATGTCAATTTTTTTCGCGGCTCCTTTGGAGAGRTCGATRATTCGGCCTTTTAYAAARGGGCCRCGATCATTTATACGCACATCTATTTYTTTGCCGTTRSTTAGATTGGTCACGCGGACGATGGTATCGAAAGGGAGGGTTTTGTGAGCGGCGGAGATACCGTTTTGGTCATAGCGTTCGCCGTTGGCGGTTAGGTTTCCGTGAAAACCTGGGCCGTACCAAGAGGCCAAGCCGGATACTTTATGGGAATTTCCTGGCATGCCGGGGATATATGATTTGTAGTTGGAAGAACATCCGTAAAGAGTCAGCGTGATAACTGCAAAGCAGATTACCCCTATCCCCCGATTGATTGAATGCATGACCAGAGCGTCCGGTTACAGAAACTTGCTGAGACGTTCGGCTACAGTGGCGACTACATCGGGATTCTGATAATCACCACTATCCAGAGCAGCCTTGGCGGCTTCCACGCGATCCAGTCGAATATCGGACTGGGTAGAGGTAGCCTGCAAAGCCTGGGCAACTACCGCAGCGGCCTGAGCCTGACTGCTGATGACCACTTCGTCGGAGGAATCGTTATTGGAGGAAGAAGCGGTGCGATCCGTATCACGAGCGCCGGATGGACGATCAGACCTGGGCTCAGGAATGCCGCCGATGCCTTGTATTCCACCCATAACTCTTCTCCTTTTAACTCACTCGCGATGAGAGGCAGTCTCTCTAAACGATATTATCGGCAGTTCAGTTTAATACTTTAGCAGAAAAATGAAATCATTTTCTGTTCCAGTTAATTATTGGCTGTATTCCTACATAAATTTAGCATATCTTGGGATTTAGATCAATGTAAATAGGGTTGGATCAAATAAATTGACAATAATTGCCAATAGTGGGATACTGGGATGAAAGAGCGTTATTGAGAAGGAATCCAACATGCCCACACAAAATGTAAATCTCCCTGAGCATCAATCCGCCTTCATTAAAGAAATGATGAAGGAAGGTCGCTATCAAAACGCCAGTGAAGTGGTACGGGCCGGGCTTCGTCTTCTGGAAGACCATGAGGAAGAACAGCGCTTGAAACTGGAGCGGCYGCGTGCAGAAGTTCAAAAAGGATTGGATGATGTTGAGGCGGGACGATATATCACGTTCAATAATCGTGAAGAGATGTCCGATTTTTTTAAGGACATTCGAAAGCAGGCTAGGGAACGATTGACGAAAAAACAGAATGGATAACGTAAGGCTAAGCAAACTCGCCAAGCAAGATATCGATTCTATCTGGGATTACACCGAACAAAATTATGGAATAAGACAAGCCGACTCCTATACTCATCTCATTGAACAGGCGCTGAATGATATAGAGGAAAATCCTGAAAGGCTAGGAACAAAACCAAGGCCAAAGYTAGGCGGCTTCATTCGGAGCTACGCCATATCTCTCAGCAAAGATCGCAGCAGCCCTAAAATAAAATCGCCACGCCACATTATTATTTATACGCTGGAGCATGAGGGAGAAATATTCGTGCTGCGTATCCTCCATGACTCCATGGATAGTGAACGGCATTTTCCTGACGGGATTGATAAGTAGCCCCTGCCGAACATGCTCAAGCCGTCTTCGTTGTAGGCATCAGATGAGAGAGCAACAGCCACAGCATCCGGATGCGTAATCAGATATTCATTGAGAGATCAAATCCCCCCATCAGCATTACGATAGTTCTTTAACAAGGAAGACCTCTGGTGTTGTCTGGAAGCTCCCGAATGTTATCTGGCCGCTTTCTTTAAAGCCGTTGTGGCGATGCCATGCTTGTGGTTCAGGTTCGTTGCTCATGGAGGAAGTCATCAAGATTTTTGCTCCTTTTTCTCGCATATCGTTTTCCCACCGATTAAACATGGCYGTACCAAGGCCACTTCTCTGCACATCCTCATCGACACCAATCATATCCATATAAGGGATTATTCCCCAAAAAAAACCAAAACGAAGAAAGCCGCGYCGTTTGCCGTCAAAACAAGCGACGTAGTATTCCTTCAGTTGAATGCAACGTTGTACCCATGCAGCATCAACATGACTGTCATTTTCTTTCAGCCACTTATAATCACTTTGTACGGCAAGCTCTACGTCTATTGTCATGTACTTGTGCCTTTTTCTTTTTCACTCGTTTCGTTCGTATATGATGTTCTCACATATCAAAAATAATCACTCACCACTTGTTCTGAAATTCCTCGATGACGTGGCTTTCGGTGAGATTGAGGTAAATCTCAGTAGTTCCTTTCCTCGCGTAACCATTCTCCCTGGGGAGCATTCACTCTCTAAATCGAGCAGTGCTTTACCCTTGATTAAATACATTATCATGGGTAATCTCCATAGACAACACTACGATATAAACTAGCATTTTCTTCTCTTTGACTCCAACGACATCAAGTATCAATGGTATTGCGAACTAGCTACCTTCGTAGGACTCTCTATAAAAATATTCAATATCTTCTTTAGTAAAGGTGCCATGTTGGGGATTTGGGATTCGTGGAGGCCGTGGTCGCGGACGGCTGGGGGTACGCCCAAGGGTGTTAAGAAAATTATGGAGGGCGGTTTGGATGGATTCGGAGACCCGTTCCGGGTCGGTCGGGCACCTGGGTCAGGAAACCTCGCCGCAACGGCGGTGATGACTACGTGAGTGACGAAATCCATTCACATGCGAAATCCACAACCGATTCATCCATGGTTTGTTCTATTTTTTGATAATTGAGGATACTGCCCGTGGAACATGTTTGGAATAGATGGTTTCGTTCGGCGAAAATATGTGTTTTCGATTTCGGATGTACCAGCATAGATTTCATAGCTGGTTCGTTGGCATCTGCAGCCACTTGTAGATCCGTGCCGCCGAATAGTCCGAGAATTGGTATGGTGCAATTCGTGAGTGCGGGGGCAGGGTCATATTCTGCATAGAATTTTCCCCACGGTGTGGCCCAGACACGGATGCTCTGCCAGCGTTCAAACCATGACATTTTTTCTTCTTTCAGGTACGCTTTCATCGTAACTGCGGCAGCCTCTGAACTAGTCGAGTTTTTCAATATTTCCGTTAATCGGTGCACCTGACCACGCGCTTTTTCGATTTCCTCTTTGGATTTCCCCATAGCTTGCAAGACATCTGGAATTTGCCTCTCCATGATCTCCGGCAAAGGCAGCGCGGGTCCTGCAAAAAAAATAAGGAAGGAGACATCTGTCAAAGCTGCCGCCATGGGCGCAATGTAACCGCCTTCTGAATGTCCCACGAAGCCAACATTGCTGGAATCGACATGATCAAGCGACGTCAGCCATTTCATGGATGCGGCGGCATCGGCAGCAAAATCTTGGGGAGTAGCGAGCGAAAAGTCTCCGGTGCTTTTTCCCACACCACGGTCATCAGTCCGCCATACAGCAAATCCGCGTTCGGTAAAGAAATGGGATAACACCAAAAACCATTTGTGGCCCACCACCACCTCGTCCCGCGTCTGACGACCGGAACCCGTTATGAAAACCAACCCGGGAAAAGGCCCTGTACCTGATGGTCGTGTCAGCTCACCAGCCAACCGCACACCATCTTCACCTCCATCGATGGTATGTTTTTCGATGATATAATTCCGGAGTCGCGGATGTTGCGATCYCTTTTTAAATAAACTCAATGTTCACCTTCCCATCGATTATTGACCAGGCTATCCTTTTTTAGAGGCGGTTCCTTACTCTGAAGAAAAGACATATTCTCGTTTATCGAAATCGATGGTCCACGCGTATTGTTTTAGGAACCCGTGGCTGATGAGTCCGTCAATTCGTATACCGCCGAAGTTGTTGTCGCCTGCTTTACCGGTAACCATAATATGTCCCTCTTGCTCTAAAGTACCAAGCCTTAGTGAATACGGGGATTCAAAATGATCTTTGCGCACCATCTTTCGGGGGATATCCCATTCCAGAAATTTTTTCTTCGAAGTGGTGAATCCCACTTGACGTGCCTGTCCTTCGTTGTCAGGATAAACCAATACCAAGCCTGAATCCACGAAAAAGTTGAGGTCGGTATAAGGGCCCAGACTTCCGCGAGCGAACATGTAGTGGTCACTCCACATATAAAACGGCATTCGTACTTGTGAAGAAGGCTGCATTTGAAAATGCTCTTGGGTTGCGCTGGTCTTTCCTCGGGGTGAGAGGATTAACCGCTGTTGCGGATAGTCAAGGGTCGCCAGGAACTGCTGCAGAATACTGGTCCCGAAAATGATGACATCCTGCTCACCAGTAAGGGACGGCAATACAGTGATAGGCACATTCTGCAACACGGCCTCTCCGAGTACAAATCGATCTACAATGCCCAGGGCGGAATTAACACGCCTGAGATCGAGATGCGCAGCGACGGACGGACCCTGAAAGGTCTGTATACCCAATTTTTTTGCCCGCTCGGGCCCCATATATAAAAATGAACCTCCTGTATCTACGTGGGCAATCGTCGTCTGACCGTTTATCTCGACCGTAAAGGCAGGAAAGTATTCAGTCAACGGATGGTCGGCGAACGGAACGACCGAAAGTGTTTCGAGGCTTGTTTTTAAAGGGCGAGCTACGTGCCGTTCCAAGGCATTTTCCATCCAATCCGGTGTTCCTTTGCGTGAACGGACGAAATCCAATGCCTCCGAAATTCGAAGGAGATGTAGATAGGCCTCCACTACGATCTCGTCAAGTTCTCTTAACCCGCCGTAGGACGTATCAATTGCGTCGTAATATGCCAGAGCGCCTTCGTAGTCACCTGTAACATAAGAGGTGAGGAATAAGAGGTGTCTAGCTTCATCGACCTCATGGTTATTCCTTAAATGTTCCTCCGCGCGTAATTTAGTCAACGGGATGTCTCCATTTTTCCAAGCCTCCCATGAGTCCTTTAGAATTTTTTCTGCCGTTGCCGTCTGCCCAAATGCGCTGATTCCAGCAACGAACATTGCTATAACTTTAGTGAAAACTCTACGATTCATTTCTTTCCTCCTTGGAAAAATTCTCTGCCATCTGGTAGAAAGCCACCGTGATACCGTATTCCCTATCGCCTTCTTCGCTGGATGACTCCTGGCAGGTTTCAACCCATTCTTCAAGCTTACTTTGCAGCTCTTGAATCTTGGTTTGTGTGGTACGTATTTTTAGCCGAACCAGTTGAACAGGCGGTTCCTGCGAGGCATCGACCGCCGCACGTTCTACATCAAGAATTTCCTCAAGTGTGGCTTGCAGGGCAGCCGCATAAAGCGAAGAGAGCGGCAAAGCTTTCTTGCCCAGTACATCCGGGTCAACTACGACCTTTTTTGCTACAGCCTCATAATATTTCTCCACCGTCCCCCGGACTTTGCGCGTTTTGACTTTTCGGATAAGGCCTGCTTTCTCCAACACTCCAAAATGGTGATAAAGTCGGGTGGGCTTCACTCCCATGTATTCTGCCGTCTGCTTGGCTGTTCTCGCTTCCATCGTCAACAGCTCRAACACACGATATCGGAGCGGATCTGCGAGAGCTTTTATTTGATTTGGTTTATTAAGAACCAGGCTGTCTTTTGGCATTCGATGTTTTTTCATTGTTTAAGTATAATTAAATATTCATGTAATATCAAGCATTAAAAATTGAATTCCATTAGGTAACTGAAGATGTTGGAACTAGTAGTAAAGTTGGAGACCCCTTTCGGGTCGGGGCGGTCGCTGGGTCGGGTGACACCGCCACAACGTGATCGGGACACAGGCGTTCCACCTGTGATTTTATTGACCTGCATGGGCGAGACGCCCATGCCCCGTGTGGTGAAGGATAGCCGGGGCGGATTGGTGTGGCGACTTTTCCAACAGCCCCGGATGCCTATGCCCCTAAACGCCTGAATAACCGTTTCCGAATCGAGGGAGCGACTGGTTATTTGGAGGCACTTCGTAACGATATTGATCGAGATCTCCGCAGGATCGGGGTGATGCGATCAGCTACCTTCGTAAGATTTTTTGTACAAATTTTCAATATCGTATAAAGTAAATTCCCCGTGTTGGTTTTTAAACCGGGAGGGGTCGGTGTGGGTTTTTACGGCCATGTTGGGGATTTGGGATTCGTGGAGGCCGTGGTCGCGGGCGGCTGGGGAGACTCCCAAGGTGTTGAGGAAATTATGGAGGGCAATCACGATGTCTTCGGAGACCCGTTCCGGGTCGGGCTGGGCACCTGGGTCTGGAGACCCTGGTGCAACGGAGGAATGAGGAGCCCGTTGCGCTGTCGGGGCGGTGGCTGGGTCAGAAGCCCCGGCCACAACTTTAGTATCAGAACTGACACCCCCCTTGATCCCCCCTCGAGGGGGGAATAGTTCAGTCGTCGCAGCGGCTGGATCAGTATGGGCACCGAGGTGTGGATCGGTGTGGACCCCGAGGGCTTGGGCGATGGCGGCTACTTGTTGGGGGCAGTGTTTGGCGTTTTCGCGGAAGAGGGGTGTGAGGAGGAGTGCGTTGGCCAGACCATGGGGGATGCCGCATTCGATGGTGTAGAGGTAGCCCATGCCGTGGACGAGGGTGGTGCCGGTCTGGGCGACGACGCAGCCGGAGAGCATGGCGGCGTAGAGCATCTGGGACCGGGCTTCCAGGTTGGCGGGTTCTTCCAGAGCGACGGGGAGCCATTCATAGACGAGTCGGCATACTTCGATGGCGAGCACATCGCTCATGGGCGTGGCTTTTTTTGATACCAACCCTTCCATGCCCTGGCTGAGGACGTCCAGCCCGGTGTGGAGTGTGACGGATTCGGGTAGGGTGAGSGTGAGTTCGGGATCKAGMAGGGCKACTTTKGGGAAGAGWGCRGTGCCGCCCATGGTGCGYTTGGTRTTTTCNSSKNGTGTCWACKATTACGGAGTAGGGRGTCACTTCGCTYCCRGCACCTGCGGTGGTGGGGATGGCGATGATGGGCAGGGGCGGCGTGKTGAATTTATCRGTGCCGTAGTARTSGGAACAGACTCCGCCGTTGGTGGCGANSSACNNGGCGACGGCTTTGGCGGTATCGATGGGACTGCCGCCCCCCAATCCGATGACCACATCGCAGTGATTTGCGATACAAACTCCCGCAGCTTTTTCGCAGAGGGTGTCGGTGGGGTTTTCATCCGTCTTGTCGAACACAACGGCATCGGGGCATTGCTTGAGCAGGGAATCGAGGGAGCCGTTTTGTTTGGAGGAATTGCGTCCCGTGACGATGAAGGGGCGTTGTCCGTATTCTGCTATGAGGGTACCAGCCTGCTGGAGAGTCCCGAGTCCAAACTCGATGCGGGTGGGAACGTGATAACTAAACGGATTCACATCAATCCCTTCGCACGCGGCTCTCGAGTTCGGCGATGGTGAGATTCAATTTCTTACGGGCGTACTCGATTTTCTTATCGGCTTTGAATGCGGCATCGGATCCGGGCCCCACTTCGATGGCGCGTTCCCAGGCTTTCAGTGCGTCTTCAGCTTTGTCACGTTTATAAAGACACAAGCCTAAGTAGTAATGGGCCAGAGGATATCGGGTATCGGCGTGGACAGCTTCACGGAACAACTCTTCTGCCCCAGAATAGTCTTTCTTGTTATAGAGTCGTCGGCCTTGCTCCAGATATCCGCTGGCTTCTTTATGGTGGGTCTTGGCGATTTTTCCGCCCGGGCGGATGGCCTCCAGGGTGCCTGTGAGTCGTCGAATCCATTTGGGTTGTTTAGCCATTGCCCTCTTATACTACCATGTACTTGGGAATAATGACTAAGCATGGTAGACTAAAATATGCTTAATCCATGGGGCTGAATCAGCTCCAAGCCTGGGGGCCACACACTGCCTGAAACGATTTTTCCAGATGCGTCCGAATTTGGGCCGTTGTTTATTCTGGCCATAGTCCTGATTGCCGGAGCGATGGGCGGCAGCTTGGCGAAACGACTACATGTGCCGGCCATTACAGGCAATATTATTGCTGGCGCCCTGCTTGGGTACACGCTATTCCACAATGTTAACGCGGAGCAGGCACTTCTCCCCCTGTCCACGTTTGCCATCAGTCTCATTGCGGTAACGGCGGGGGGGCATTTCTCGTATCGWCGCATTCACAATGCACTACGGAGAATTCTTTTCATATCGATTTTCGAGGTGATTGGTGCTGTGGGGTTGGTATTCGTCACGCTACGGCTWTTCGGCGTTGAGTGGCAGACGGCATTGCTCTTGGGAAGTCTAGCAGCCAGTACGGCACCAGCAACGACGGTAGCGTTGATCCGGGAAAATCGCGCCAAGGGTCCCCTTGTAAAAACGCTGCTGGCTTCGGTATCCATTGACTCAAGTTTGTGTATTTTACTCTTTGCGTTTGTGCTGAGCCTGCTGGGCGGACTATACGATCACGGCGTAATGGTTCATGGATTCGCGGAGGGACTACGACAGACAGGTTTCCAACTGCTGGCTTCCAGTTTGCTGGGTTTAGCGATTGGCAAGATCGCCACGATGTTGTTTGATCGCCATCGGTTTCACGATTTCAGTATTACGTTAGTGGCCATTCTGATAGCGCAAGGGGTGTCCATGTATCTGGGCACCAGTTCCCTGCTCACATGTCTTTTTTTCGGGGCGTTTCTAGGAAACAGTGCACCAAAAAATGAAGAACAATTGAATGCACTGGAGC
The DNA here is from genome assembly GCA_002746185.1 of Candidatus Hydrogenedentota bacterium. GTDB lineage: Bacteria > Hydrogenedentota > Hydrogenedentia > Hydrogenedentales. Next base: position 4,703 of record NVWG01000078.1, on the reverse strand, counting down.
CAGTAGAGCCACTTTTATATACGGCATTTTTTACGCTGGCCGGGACAGCCCTGCATCTGGATATTCTGATTGAATCCGGGATGGTGTGCATCTTGTATGTGGTAGCCCGGTTCGCAGGTAAAGGATTTGGCGCATATTTGGGAGCGGTGTTTGCAAATGCCTCGCCTCGTATTCGCAGTAACATCGGACTGGGTTTCATGCCGCAGGCCGGGGTGGCACTTGGACTGGTAGTGATTCTCCAGGGGGACGACCGAATACCGCAGGAGATGTCATYGTACATCGGCACATTGATATTGGCGGGGGTCACCATCAACGAAATTATAGGACCGTTTTTCACGCGATACGCTCTTCGCCGATCCGGGGAGGCCGAATTGGATCGGCCCCGCCTGGTGGAGTTTCTGGATGAGGAATTTATCATGACGGATCTGGAGGCGAATGATAAGTGGGAAGCCATCGAGAAACTGACGGATTTTTATGCCCGTACACATAAGATTAGCAACGAGCAGCGGGATGAATTATTGCGGACTATCGTGGAGCGTGAGCAAGAAGGCTCCACGGGTATCGGCAAAGGGGCTGCGATTCCGCATGGGCGGGTGGAAGTGGGTACGGCTATACAAGGAGTGTTGGGGGTATGCCCTGCGGGGGTAGACTTCCGGGCTTACGACGAACAACCCGTTCATCTTATCGTACTAATTGTAACACCTCAGGATCATGAACAGCGTCACCTGGAAGTAATGGCAAGCTTATCCACCATGATATCGAATCCTGTGGTGCGATCTCGATTGGCAGCGGCAGCCGACGCGAATCATGCTTGGGAAGTGATTGAGGGAGAAGAAATCCGCGGCCTGAATTACTTTCTGGATATGGATGATGAAGAGTTAAATGGATCGACTTAGGATGGTTCGTAGATTTTTTGAACCTGATCTTTGCGTACCCGTCCGGATCTTCCTTCGAAGACGTAGGCGTAATGAGTGCCGCTGTCGGTTATATTTTCAGCGCGGACGGTGAGTCCATTTTCCAAAATGAGTTGGTAGAATTTACTGGAGACAGGCGGCAGGTAGCTGTTGTCCACCGGAATGGCTCCGGCCATATCAAAGGTGGGTGTGCCGTGGCGTTTGTACTGGCGCTCGTATTGAAGYACRCGGCGGATATAATCTTTGGTTTCGTTGAAGGGCGGGATGCCGCCGTATTTTCTCACGTTRCCGGGTCCGGCGTTATAGCCTGCAAGAGCCATGGATGATTTCCCATCGTAGAGCTTCATGAGTTTGCTCAGGTATTGGGTTCCTCCGGCTACGTTCTCGACGGGGTCAAAAATATCTTTCACCCCCATTTCCTGGGCGGTACCGGGCATGAGCTGCATGAGACCACGGGCACCTGCGGAGGAAACAGCGTAGGGATTTCCACTGCTCTCGGCGGTGATGACGGCGTAAATGAGATTGGTATCCAAGTTGTAGTACCGTCCATAATAGTTGACGATATCGTCCAAATTACTAAAAGGTTTAGCATTATTTTGGTTGAACGTAGCGGCCTTAAACTGCTTCGGGATTTCGATGGTTTCGTAATCGAGAATCACTTCCACATATTTTTCACTCCCGAGAAAACGCGAAGGATCGTTGGTCATGATCTGCGTACCATTACTATCGACGAACACCTTTCGCCCTGATTTCTTCCGGGCGACTTTATTGGGCATGTTGGTAAGTGTAGTAAGGCGAGTTTTTGGTTCAGCTTCAACATTCTTTGGTCTTGTATCACGAATAGCGGCTTGAGCAGCGGAAGGCGGGTCCAACAGGATAGGTTCGGTGGGTTTGTGGACGGCCTGCGTTTTCGGTTTTTCGGCAATACCATTCTTGCGTTTCCATTCAGCGAGAATGGCGGAGCGCTCTTTCCGGCTTCGGGTAATCTTCACGGCCTTGGCGTTCACGTCCGCCTTGGGTACATTGAGGGTGCTGCCGTCGTGGGGATTTTGAATATAGTACATGGAAGCACTGGAGCGGATGTAGACCCCCGTAAGGGTCTTTCCGTTCATCACGATAGAATCGGCATAGGCCCCGGTAGCTCCCAAGGTCATTGCCAATATGAATACAGCTTTTTTTAACATAGTATCGCCATCACCCGTATTTCAAACGCAACCATTTGTCATACTCAGCGGGGCTACTATATCACGATTTGTTGTTTGAGGCAACCCGAAAAATACGCAACTCTTTGTAATTATTTGACTTACAATCAATCTAAAGACAACGTATGAGCCCGATAATCATGAATAACGGTATTTAAAATTATATGCATGGGGACGTTTAGGTAAACTGAGTGAATATACTTCGAGGGAAAGGTAATTTTTATGAACAACCAGGAAATTATTCAGGTCGATGCGTTTACGGCTGAGCCGTTCAAAGGTAATCCGGCGGCGATTTGTATTATGGAGGTTGAGGCGGATGAGAAATGGATGCAGTCGGTAGCACTAGAAATGAATCTGTCGGAAACAGCTTACGTGGTACCGCAGGACAACGGGTTTGGACTACGGTGGTTTACACCAGCCACCGAGGTAAAGCTGTGTGGTCATGCCACGTTGGCGGCGGCCCATGTGTTGTATGAGGATGGCCATGTACCGCGCGATAAGCCGTGTCGATTTCACACCCTGAGCGGAGAATTGATCGCCTCATATAAGAACGGGCGTATCGAGATTGACTTTCCGGCGGACAGGTCCCGTGCTATAGATACCCCGGACGGATTGGTCGAGGCGTTGGGGACTACACCGGTAGCCGTTCATCTAAGCGATTTGGAGTATTGTCTGGTGGAATTGGATTCGGAATCGGCAGTACGAGAGCTAAATCCGGATATAAGCCAATTGAAGACATTCCCGTTTCATGGATTCCTGATCACGGCTCCAGCGGATATGGAGGGGAAAGATATCGTATCCCGGTTTTTCGCTCCAGCCTTGGGTGTAGATGAGGATCCGGTAACGGGGTCGGCCCATTGTCTGTTGGCAACGTATTGGGAAGCRAAATTRGGGCGTTCSGARCTGGAGGCATATCAGGCATCGGCGCGAGGCGGTCATGTGAGCATGGCACTGCACGGAGATCGGGTTACCCTGAGCGGTGAAGCGGTCACCACCATGCGGGGCGTGCTGGYGTAGCATTCAAACTGGACGGCCTGACGGGTAATGCCGTACACTATGTCCTTTATCCATTGAATCTGCGTACTATCTACTAGGAGCACCATACCCCATGGCCAAAGTGAATCCCCATTACGGCAAGCTGCAAGCGGGTTACCTCTTCCCGGAAATCGCAAAGCGCACGCGGGAGTTTGCCGCAGACAATCCGGATGCTCGGGTTATGCGGTTGGGTATCGGCAACACGACGGAGCCGTTGACACCTGCAATAGTCTCGGGGCTCCACGCCGGGGTAGACAAACTGGCTTCAGCGGATACCTACACCGGGTATGGCGATGAGCAGGGTTTCTCAGAATTGCGGGAGGCCATTGCAAAGCGATACACGACCTACGGCGTGACGCTGGATTTGGACGATATCTTTGTCAGCGACGGTGCCAAGTCGGATTCGGCAAATATCCAGTCGATCTTTGGCGAGGACAATGTGGTTGCGGTGCAGGACCCAGCGTATCCCGTGTATGTGGACAGCAACGTGATTGGCGGCAAAACGGGCAGTGGCTCGGACGGCCAATTTGACGGGTTGGTTTATATGCCGTGTACGGAGGAAAATAATTTTTTCCCAGAGCTGCCTGAAGGCAAAGTGGACTTAATATATTTGTGCAGTCCGAATAATCCCACGGGCGCAGTGGCAACAATACAACAGTTGAAGACGTTTGTGGATTATGCGCTGGAACACAAAGCCGTCATTATTTTTGATGCGGCGTATGCTTCGTTTATTTCCGATTCCCGATTGCCTCGCTCCATTTACGAAGTGGAGGGCGCGAAAGAATGCGCTATCGAGATTAACAGTTTTTCCAAGGAAGCAGGTTTTACTGGAGTACGGTTGGGCTGGACGGTGGTACCGAAAGCGCTGGTGTGCGAAGACGGCGATGCAGGTGAAGTGAATCGACTGTGGCTCCGTCGCCAGACCACCATGTTCAACGGAGCATCAAACGTAGTGCAGTACGGCGGTCTGGCGGTTTTAACAGAGCAGGGTCAGAAAGAGTGTCAAGAGCTGGTGACGTATTACATGGCCAACGCAAAACGGATTCGCGCCTGTCTGGAAGGGCTGGGCATTACGTGCTTCGGCGGGGAGAATGCCCCGTATGTATGGCTGAAAACGCCGGACGGCATGACGTCATGGGAATTTTTCGATAAGATGCTGAACGAGACCCATGTAGTAGGGACTCCCGGCTCAGGCTTTGGTCCGGCAGGGGAAGGATATTTTCGACTAAGCGCATTTGGACACAAAGAAGACATCGAAGAAGCCGTAGCGTCCATCCAATCTAATCTAAAGTTGTAGGCGCAAGTTTACCCGCCTCTACCGTGACCGATTCGGGAAAATATAACGGAATATTTTGCTCCTGAAAATGACAGGGAAATGGCATCACTTTTTCTTCCATGTCATTGCGAACGAAACGCAGTGAAGTGCGGCAATCTCRKMMYSSMSKKASTCMSWTTYWMKGKRAWKWYKMMCATCCCGACCTCGCCACAACGGTAACATGTTTTTATGCTCCCCTTGAGGGGAGCTAGAGGGGTGTTCGGTATTCGACTTCCT
>NVWG01000077.1 GCA_002746185.1 Candidatus Hydrogenedentota bacterium | reverse complement strand
ATACCGCATCCACCGCCAACGCCAGCCGATCCGCGATAACGATCTTCTTGAACAGCCCCCACAGCATAAGCCGCATGCCGCTCACGGCTCGTGCTCCATCAAATCGATGCGTCTCCTTCAGTTGCGGCAGCAGACGCCCTGCACGCTCAATAGGGCCAGCTACAAGCTGAGGGAAAAACGCCACGTACAAGGCGAATGTGCCGAAATTCCGCTCCGGCTCCTTCTCGCCTCTATACACGTCGATGGTGTAGCTAAGCGACTGAAACGTGTAGAAGGAAATCCCCACGGGCAGGAGGATATGGAGTATAGGCAGCCCATCACCTAGTCCCCACGCGTCGCCCAGCCACTGGGTACTCCGCGCCGCGAAGTCGTAATACTTGAASGAGAACAGCAGACCCAGATTCGTCACCARACTCGTGATAAGCCRGGCGAGTTTGCGTCGCTGTGAAACTTGTCCCGCCATGCCCAATCCTGCCGCATAATCCACCACCGTGCTTGCCAGAATCAGGACGGCATATACAGGGACCCAAGCCATGTAAAAAACGTAGCTGGCGATGAGCAGCACCCAACGCTGGCTCGCGGACGGCAGCGAAAAATAGAGCAGTGCCACCATGGGAAAGAAGAGGATGAATTCGAGGCTGTTGAAAACCATGGCGTATCATACCCCGGGTTGACCGTTCCAGCCAAGACACAAAAAAGCCGACAGGCTAAACACCTGTCGGCTAGAGTGGAACAATCTTATGATGCGTTATTCTGCGGCTGCTTCGTCCAGCATACTCCGCTTGTCATCCACATCCTTGAATTCTTCAGCGGACTCCATGGGGTCCTTGCTTTCTTCCAGAGTGGGCCATTCGGCAGCCAGCTTGACGTTCAATTCAATGTAATCCTGCCATTTTTCCGGTACTTCTTCTTCCGGGAAAATAGCGGTAACGGGGCATTCATCCACACATACGCCGCAATCAATACATTCGTCTGGATCAATGGTGAGCATATTGGCGCCTTCTTTAAAACAGGCTACCGGACACACACTCACACAATCCGTATATTTACATTTAATACAAGGTTCGCAAACTACAAAAGCCATGGGACTATCTCCTCTTCCAAGGGTGCTGCGTCGTCCCCCAACTCAACCGGAGGGTTTAACGCGAAATGTGGAGCAAAGTTTACCAGCCTCGATTCCGTTCGATCAAGTGGTACCTGTCTTCTACTCCATACCAACACCAAAAACATGCACACTTTGCACCAGGACCCAAAAGTTTCTTACAATCCTACTCTCAAAAGGAGTCATGACCATGCACCGGGCATTTACTATAGGCGTTACCGTACTGGCATTGTTGAGTACCACCGGAGTCATCGCAGCGGCTCCCGGTACCGAAATCAATTCCTATCATCCTCTTTTCTTGTTCGATGCTCCTGGGGAGGACGCGCTGGACGAGGCGTCTCATTTCCAGGCCATCTATGGCGCCTGGAACAGTCTCCCGGAAGATCTGAAACCGTATGCGGTATTGAATATTCGCGCAGGCGGATCGGACCCTTCCTTGTGGACCCAACGATTCGTTGCATTATTGCCCCAGCTTCAAGATGCCGAAATCCCTGTGGCGTTAACATTAGCCACGGGAGAACCGGGTGCGATATTTCCCTGGGACGAACTCCGCACACTATYGGGAACTTATACGTCCATCCGGGGCGTGCATGTAGAGGGACTTCGCTTTACAACCTATCCGGCTCAAGGAAATCTGGACCCGGCATTACGACCCGGCGAAATCGACTGGCTCACAGGCGTTATGGAAATGGCAGGGCAATCGGGTCGATTCGTAACACTGCAGCTGCCCGATCTTAATTTACCCCGGTTAATGTCCAACGTATGGTGCGAATCGCTTTACAAAACTATGGTGAAATACAAAGACAATATTATCCCCCTCACCGATCCGCATGGCCCACATCGCATCATCCAGCATGCTTCGGCCATGGGACTTTGGCTTGAAGGCGCCGTAACGAACTGGGGCGTTTCTTCCGGTTCGCAATGGTACTCCGAAGCCAATCTGATTGAGCCGGGAGTCTTCGGCAATACCACAGATTCCGTCATGCCCACTGCCCTGTATCGGGCCATGAGCTTATTGGGGGCACTGTCCGGCGCTACCGTGTATCGATTCGAAAATCCGGAGGATCTTTGGACTGGGCCGAATCGGTATCAATGGGATCAGGCGATTAAACCTGTGTTGACAGAAATGGTGAGCAACACCCTAATCGCACGAACCGATCAGGTCCTGCAAAAAACCAAGGTGGCCTATCGATTGAACACTGCATCCAAGCCCGATGAATTCAACGCTATTCGGGAAGATATCGACGGCCTATTCTACAATGGCTTGATGGCCACGGGCGTATACGGTCAGGATATACCCGGACAAATGCCTGAAATTATTCCCAATACCGGACGTTACTATTGGATACCGATATTATNCCCCTATACCTCCGACGAAACGCTCCGACAATTCGAGGAAGTGCTATTGCCAGGCGCTCTGGTGGATGCGCCAAGCTGGCGTACCCGCCTGGACCCCTACTATATTCCTGACGGGACGGGCCCCGCCTATATCACCAAGACAGGCCGAAATTATTTTGTGCTGCACACACAAGAAAACCTATATGAGGAGCAATCATATTCTTTGACGGCTGCCCCGGCTCCTTTGGGTGATGTACAAGCCAACCGGGAAGGCAATGCCATATCAGTGTCATGGCCGTTTCGGGAAGGCGACGTGTCCTACACCGTACTGCGCGCATTAAATCCCCTATCCGATCCCCCCATGAAAAATGAATTCCAGGAATTAGCTAACGGCATCGATCTGCGAAGCTACAAAGACGAAGGAATTCAATCCAGCGATTCCGTCGTGTACGCTGTATCCGCCCTGACCAACGAAAGAGCGCCCCTGGAAGGCACAGTCAACTTCGGCGACTACCTGGTTATCAGCAGTGCCCATAGCCTTATCACTACAGGCGCGCATGTGCGCCCGTACACCGTGCAGTCAGTCTCTACTCCCATAACCACAGCTAACTTGTCATCCCTGCCTAAAGAACAATTATGGTGGGATGATTTGCGCCATGCGACGGGGAACATGTCCGCCATAGGTCACGCCATCAGTAATCAGATTATCGCCTTGGGCGATGCATTTCAGCGCGGAGATATAAATGCGCTCATCAATGTGTATGCACCTAATTATACCGACAGCGACGGGTTAGGCAGGGGGTATGTAGCCAAGCTATTCCAATCCTATTTTGAGGGCTATAAGCCTGGCCAGATGGAGCGTCAGATCCGGAGTTGGAATTTTGATGATCTGGAATTTAATAATGAAGTCCATGTGACCTTGTATTGCCGTTTCACTGGTCTCAAAAAATCATCTCATACCTTTGAGGAGTCATCCATCGTACATTCCTTCCCATCCCATGCGGGCAGCCAGATACAACTTACCTTCACATTATCCAATACCAACGAATGGCTTATTCGTAGATCCGATCCCCCATTGCCTAATCTGGAAGACGTATTCCCTTAATTTCACTGCGCCCGAGGGTAAAATCCCTGATTTTATGGTAGGATTTTATAAGGGGGAATACTAGGTTGAGCGATATATTGATAAAAACACCGTTACCCGCGTGTAAATCCTTATCACCATTACAGATAGGGCGCGAATGCTATTTGAAAGCAGTCGGCCGGGTAGTAGTAGTGGAAATCCTGGGTATTAACAAGGAAACCATCTKGGTCAGCTTTCCCACTGCCGATTCTATCGGAGAAGGCACGGGCGTGGAGCTGGTCTTTCACGATGCAGATGGGTTCATGACATACCATGCCCGGGTAGCTGTGGGCCCAAAAAATACCAGCAGCGGCATTATGCTGCAGCGTTCCGAATCTCCTTCTCACATGAAAAAACGCCGGGACTGGCGAGTCCCTACTGATTTCCCCATCTGGATTCGTAACCAAGAGAACACGGAAAAATACAAAGGGGTTATGCGTGATCTCACGGCTCACGGTGCATCTATCGCGACAGATGCAGCCCTGGAAGCTGGTGACATCTTGGATATGACGCTCAAGTTTCCCGACGGTTTACCGCAAATTATTCATGTGCAGATCGTATACGCGGACAAAACGAAAGACGATGAAGCGTATCGTTTTGGTGTTCGATTCATTGATATGAACAAGAACGTGCGGGAAACCATCACTTGGTATCTGTACGAAAAAATTCAGGAAATTTATCCAGATCAGCTTCGAGCGTTGTATCCCTCTCCATCCCGCTAAATTATTCCAGCATCAATCTAAGATGATATTGCCCTGCTGCGTCTCTAAAATGATCCGATGTGTCCCTTCATTCAACCGACCCTGGAATGACTGATTATATTTCTCGATGGTTCCGTTGATGGTAACGGAGCTATACACCGTCCCGCCTTTTGCATTGAGGAACAACGAAGCATCGGCGGTTTCCGGTATGGCTACACTGATATTTCCATCCACAGCGGTGACCTCAAAATCTCCGTTCACGCCTTCCAGAGCAATGATTCGCACATCGCCAACTTCGTTATTTATTTTGACCCCGGCCAACGGCGTATCCACAATAGTCTTTCCGTTCCGGCATGTCACATCAATATCCGAAGCGGGCCTTTCAATTCGCAGCACACCGTTATTYACCGTAGCTTTRACMGGGCCTGCTGCMGCTTKAATGGTYACRTTTCCGTCTTCATTGGTAACATCCACMYGYTGCSYRGTCCCYTCCAGRAGAACCGTTCCCTGRCTCTGTTCCAGCACCACGCCTCCCGCYGWGTTSCGYACCACCGTATCCCCRYTCTGCGCGATKACCCGAAGGAGCAKCTCTCGYGGAAACTGWATKTGCAAGTCTATGCGGTATTCCGTACAGCCCAATGCTTCCATATCTTCTTGCACCTGCGAGTGTACCCGAATGGTGCCGTTCTCGTTATCCAGTCGAAACGCCAAACCTTCCAGCGCCATCTTGGCTTTATTCTTATCGCCAATACGTACGTACCGAGTGGCCTGGACAATTACCTGGGATGGATCATCAATCCCGATGATTTCCACATTCCCGGCCATAGCATCCACCAGCAGATCCACACCTTCCGCTACAGGAATAACTGAGGTCAATACCTGCTTAACCGGAGCCGCACCAGCATCGACGAGTGGTTCCGCCAGGGTTTCCATAGTGTCCTTGCGAATGTAGATGGTGTCAAAGGAACTATGCAGTGAAATCCGCTGCCCCGCATCTTTTGAGTCCGATGCAATTCGTGTTACATCACCCCATGTTTCACCAGCCCATACGAAATCAGATTGGATCTCTCCAAATTGCACCGAGGCTTCAAGCCAGGGATGGGCATCAGCGGGTAGGAAAATTTGAATAGGACCACTCTCGCAAGTGATGTGGGCATCAATATTTTCTCCCAAATCCTCCAAGTGGATGGAGCCCAGATAATTGTTCACTTCAAAGACTCCTGCTATCTCGGTGAAAATAGCCTGGGTACTGCGCAGGGTAAATGACCCGCCCTTAGTCAAACGATGCGCTGTCAAAGGGAACGCCCCTTTCGCCCGAACGCGTACATCACCGGAGAGATTGGACAACGTCACAGCACCGTACCGAGAATCTATAGCGACATCCCCTTGCAGATCCTGTACACGGCAATCACCAAATACATTTTCCAACGTCACATGGGCCTCGGCTGGAACTTTCACATCCAAATCTACGGTATACCCCAGCTTTCCTGACACATCACTGGCGGGATATACAGTCCGTATTTCAATCCGATCTTCAACATGGTTTCCCGCTACTTCGATGGCTTGGGCAAAACGCTGTGCAGCTTGTGGGGTTTCCGCACCAACGCGAATATGCGCCGTGACTCGTACAAGGGGATTTGACCAGGTGGAAACAGTGATGGCCCCATACTTATTCGCTATGCTCACAGCGGGTTCACCGGAAATGGGATAGGTCTTGTCYACACGACGGGTCGCAGTAGATARYCCGGTGAAGTCGATACCTTTCACCTGCGAACCCGTTTCACTGGAAGCCTGGCCCCACACTTGGGGAACCATAAAAAAATGCGCCAAGACCAGAAGCCCGGCGCTTATTCGCGCAATCAAGATCATGGGAGTGTTAGTGTCGTTCCACGTAAACGTCTTTCAGGGTCTGGCCCTTCAATAGTCGATTCTGGTGAATCAATTGACCAGCACGTACCAGCGCCGAATTATTCGTTAACGCATGCATGGCTTCTGAAATGTCATCTTCATACGCTCTCAATGCGCGTAGTTTGGATCGTTCCCAATCCGATTGAGGTTGCCGAAACATAGAGAAAACTGCCGGCGTAAGAATTTTTTCCTCCAACGTAAGCACCGCAAGAGATTCCAGCGAAAAAAACTCCGCATTCATCGTTATATGCTCCGCTTGAACACCCTGTCCCGGTAAAATAGGTTCATGGTTTATTCTGCCAAAATTCAACAACGCACCGGCCATAAGCAGTACCATTGCCGCGACAGACAGTCGTTTACCCTGAATCCAATACCTGCCCATGGTTTTCTTGGTACGAATCTCACGCCGTAATTTCTGCGAGGCCATTTCAATGGATGCCGCCATTTCCCGGCTTGGCTCCACACTCCCGATTTGATCAAAAAGGACCATGGAAGATTTCATTTCCTCTACCATCTCGCTGCAAAACGCGCACGTTTGGATATGCTGAACCGTTTGAGGATTCAAATCGGCGCGTTGCCCCACCAAGCCCTCGGCATACGCCAACAGCTCAAATTCGGCAGGATGAGTATAGTGGATATCGGTGGTCATGAATGGTCAGTGAACCTTTATCGCACGTATTCGCGATATTTTTCCAGGTGAGGACGAAGGGCACGTTCCGCACGGACTACCCGCGACTTCGCCGTTCCAATAGGTACACAGGTAATTTCTGAAATTTCCTGATAGGACAAATCCTGAAACCGACGCAGCACAAATGCTTCGCGTTGATGCTCAGGTAAATGACGCAGCGCATCGTTCACCGCTTGCGATACTTCTTCGCGGCGATATGCAGCGACCGTATCGGCCCGCTCATCGGGAATATGATTGAGCGGGTGATAATTATCGTCGTTTCCACCCCGACCCGGAATAAAGCTGAGCAGCTTCGGACGACGTTTCCGCCGAAGCCATTCTTTAGATACCATGTTGGATGCGATGGTGTAGAGATACGTAGTAAATTTTGCGGTGGGTTTGTACCGACCTGCATTCTTTACCAGAGCCAGAAAAACTTCCTGTGTGATCTCTTCGGCGATCTGCCGATTTTGCACCATACGGTATACGTAGTTCAGTACGCCTTTTTGGTGGCGAACTACCAATTGATTAAATGCCTCTTCGGAACCTCTGCCATGCTCCAGCATAAGGTCTTCATTGCTCATATCCGCAATGGGTACTGCTTCCGCGCCCACCACCCTCAGCACAGGCCGCGTAGCAGTTTGTTGTACAGATTTCATTGATTTACTCATCGTTCAGTTCCAAACCTTTCCCCCACAAACTACATAAATACAGAATTCCAATATGCATTGTTTAATGGCTAACGAATACTTAAAGTTCCCCCTTAGTATACTTCATTTCACCATTCAAACTCATGCTACCCGTAACTACTTTAATGCCTTGGGGTTACGCATTTGAGACGCCGCCTCGTCATAACTGATTATACCTTGGTTATATAAGTTGATTATGGATTTATCAATAGTCATCATCCCCGCCTTTTGACCCGTTTCCAATGCGCTCAGCACCTGATGGGTCTTGCCTTCCCGGATAAGGTTGGCTATGGCCGTATTGTTCATCAATAATTCGTACGCCATGACACGTCCATCTTTATCGATACGCGGCAACAGACGCTGGGAAAGAATCGCGACCAAAACCATGGAAAGTTGAAARCGAATTTGCTGCTGMCCCTCGGGGGGAAATACATCRATRATWCGATCCACCGATTGRATGGCATCGTTGGTATGRAGGGTTGCCATRACCAGGTGCCCGGTCTCGGCAGCACGCAGCGCGGCAGAAATAGTTTCCAGGTCGCGCATTTCCCCAATAAGGATTACATCCGGATCCTGGCGAAGAACATATTTCAGGGCATCGGTGAAGGAATGGGTATCACCGCCAACTTCACGCTGATCCACAATACTGCGTTTATGAAAATGGATATACTCTATGGGGTCTTCTACCGTTATAACATGACAAGCACGTTTTTCATTGATCAGATCAATGATGGATGCTTGCGTAGTTGTCTTCCCGTGACCCGTAGGTCCTGTGACCAGCACCAGTCCCTGCTTGATCATGGCCAGTTCCGTCACGTAATCAGGCAGACCCAGTTCGTCCCACGCGGGGATCTCTTCCGGGATGGGTCGAAACGCCGCAGTAACCGATTCTTTTTGATAATAGACGTTTACCCGAAATCGATGCTTACGTCCTACAGCCAGCGAAAAATCCAATTCTTTACGCTCTTCGAATGCCTTTTTTTGTCCGGCATTCATCGCGCTATAAATCATCTTCTTGGAATCTTCCGGTGTTAACGCATCGCCTTTGGTACGCATGAGCTGACCGTTAACCCGTAATACGGGCGGCGCTCCGGCACTGAGAAGTAAGTCGGAAGCACCTTCCTTGTCCACCAACTCAAAGAGTTTTTTCAATTCCATGTTGCCCCCTAAAGTATATTGTGTAATACCTTACTCGTTACTCATTATACCATGTTCTGTATGACGACGTATCATCACTCCGGACGCCCGAATACCTTAACCTCTTCTATCAGATCCACATCGAATTTATTCTTCACCTTCGTCTTGCACAGATCAATCAGATGCAATATGTCCGCGCACGTTGCATCCTGGTCATTCACAATAAAGTTGGCGTGCATGTCGCTGATGACCGCGCCGCCGTATCGCGTACCTTTAAGACCACACGCTTCTAACAGTCGCCCCGCATGATCACCTTCGGGATTCTTGAACACGCTGCCRCASSAMTKYCCCKGSGGYTGWGTSYSYTTRCGMCGMKCRATGTAWTKRTCATAAATSGCGSKYTGRTCYWCATCYGYHSRBYBAAAMGHAAADGTRCCGCNSMMRAWHARRSYKSYBGGVGGRCAAAAVGTCTGMYCGCGATACGTGTACAACGCAGGGTCCATAGGAATCGTTTCCGTGCCGTTCTCGGACACCACCGTCACCGATTCCATCAGTTGGCAAATACTGCCGTTCACCGTGCCGGCATTCATATAGATGGCCCCGCCTACCGATCCGGGAATGCCCGTCAGCCCCCCTGTACCCTCATAGTTATGGGCCAAAATAATATCGCGCACCACGGTGTCCAGATCTACGCCGCCCTCGATCCAGTAGCGGTCATCCCCCAGTGCTTCCACAGCCGTAAGATGATGGGTGAAAATGACGATGCCCGGGAACCCCTCATCGGCAATAAGCACGTTGGAGCCGCCCCCCAGCACAATTTTGGGCATGTCCTGGCTTTGAAGCCATTTGTATGCCGCCTCCACCTCAGCCCTGTTTCGCGGCAGTAATGCCATGCGGGCATTTCCACCTACCTGATACAGGGATGCTGGTGCCAGAGGGTGATTCTTTACGGCAAATTCAAAGGGCAAGTCACTCATGTTAAAGAGGATACAGGAAATAGACTGGGAGTTCCATGTGATAGAAAATTACCAAAAATTCTAATTATGTTTCAATATGAACATGGGAACTTAATCGTATATATTGTGTTTCATTTCAATACATGATAGCTTGTAATATCCCTTTACTGCTGTAGAAAGAGAGGAGTTCCCATGCCTAATCACGCTGAGATGGAAGCACTGCCTTCTGTATTGGTAGCCAGCCGGGACAACGATTATTCAGGTACGCTGCTGCGTTTTCTGGAGCAAAGCGGTTATGGTACCGAACGCTGCCACGATACCAAGGGGGTGTTACGGGAAATCGGACTGCGGGATTACCAGGTGCTGGTATTGGATCTGGATATCGTGGTTTACGAATCAGAGGAATCTTCCGATACCGATTTAATTTCGTTTGTGTGTCGTCAAAGCCCCAAYACCCAGATTRTYATCGTTTTCGAYATGAACGACATCGACCGGGCCATCGAGGGGATCCACCATGGCGCATATTTCTATGTACCCAAGGGGAGTCAGCCCTCCGACGTGGTGCTGGTAGTAGATAAAGCAGTTCAGGATCTCAAACTGCGCGCTACGATCATGGAGCATGAGCAGCATCAGTTTGAGGAACTGGTGGGGAACACGCCAGCTATGCGCCGGGTCATGGAACTCATCACCAAAGTAGCACCCACGGACAGCACGGTCTTGCTGTTGGGAGAGAGCGGTACGGGGAAAGAAGTGATGGCCAATATGCTCCATCGTCTCAGTCCGCGCCGAGATCAACCGTTCATTGCTATCAACTGCGCGGCACTGCCCGAACAGATTCTGGAGAGTGAATTGTTCGGTCATGTGAAAGGCGCGTTCACCGGAGCCGATTCGGATAAGGTAGGTCTGTTTGAAGAGGCGGACGGCGGCACGTTGTTCCTGGATGAAATTGGCGATATGGCGCTGGTGTCCCAGGCCAAGCTGCTGCGCACGTTGCAGAGCGGCGATATCCGAAGAGTGGGGGATACGGTGTCCCGCCATGTGGACGTACGTATCCTTGCCGCAACCAATCGGAATCTCATTGAAGAGGTAAACAACRAAGACTTCCGGGAAGATTTGTATTTCCGATTGAATGTTATTCAGATAGCCATACCTCCACTGCGCGAACGACCCGATGCCATCAATGCGTTAGTGAAAGAATTTCTGAAGCGCTTCAATTTGCGGTACAACAAGACCATTTTTGATGTAGAAGATCATGCCTGGACCTTGCTCCAGAATTACGCCTATCCCGGAAACATTCGGGAACTGGAAAGCATCATTGCCCACGCCGTCATCATGGCCGACAGCAGCACTATCCGGGTGCAGGACCTGCCGGATCAGATTCGATTCGGACAAGGTGCTCGGCTCAGTCTTCCGGGAGCAGCAGAAAGTCGTATCGAAACCCTGCAGGATATGGAAAAGAACATGATCGAACGTGCGCTGGAACGACTCAACGGAAATCAGACAGAAGTTTCGAAAAGCCTGGGGATTTCCCGCTCAACCCTATGGCGAAAAATGAAGGAGTACGATATCTCGCGCAGCGGGGAATCCAGCWCCACTTCCAATTAAATCTAATTACGATTCATTTGGGTGAACATACGTGGCGCGCCCAGCATCTCCAGCTCGTCGTCCATTTCAAACACAGGCTTTTCAGTAAGCGGTTTGGTTCCGCGAATATAGGCTTCCCGATACTTCCCGCCAGCCAACCCGGTAGACCGATTGATGTCGTAGAACTCCACCCCGGCTGGCACCTTAAAATCTTTCACGGGCAAGCCTTCGTGAGCGCGGATCATAAAGTCCGTCCAAATAGGAGACGCCATCGCGCCGCCCGTATAAGCTACCCCATCGCCCAACGAATCGTTGTTCGCGTAGCCAATCCAGACGACGGCTACATACTGCGGAGTGAATCCACAAAACCACACGTTCCGGCTTTCGTTGGAGGTTCCCGTTTTGCCGGCGCGAGGTCGATTGAGCCGCGCCGTGCGTCGTCCCGAAGGCGAGTATCCCCCTGGGTTAGGCTCGCATACACCCTGCATAAGATGTATGGTCTGATAGGTTACGTCTGCAGGGAACACCCGTTTGAATTCACGAAAATCGTCCGCGTCGTAACGCACGATACCGTCCCTATCCACAATCTTTGTGATCAGGGTTGGCTCTACATGAATGCCGCCCAGAGCCAAGGTATTATAGCTGGAAGCCTGATCGATGATTCGTGTATCGGAACTGCCCAGCGCGATGCTCAGCCCTTCGGTCATGGGCAATTTGAATCCTGCAGATCGCAGGTACGACCGGATGAGCGGCGTTTTGAATCGGTCGGTAAGACGTATAGATACAATGTTCTTGGACAGCTCCAATGCCTTGCGGATGGGGATAGGCCCAGCATACTTATCGTCAAAATTCTTGGGTTCCCAGACATTTCCCACCACATCGATATACTTTTTCTGCTTATCCAGAATATAATCCGACGGGGTCATGCCGTTGTCCAGCGCCGCCAGCCAAATGAACGGCTTCACGCTGGATCCAGGCTGACGTTTCGCCTGGGTAACCATGTTGAATTTCTGCGTTTCGTAATTACGCCCTCCCACCATAGCGCGCACATAGCCGCGATAATCAAAATCCGTGCCCACCCGGTTATCCAGACATACCAACGCGCCGCTCACAGGGATGAACTCATTTTCTCGCCCTTCCCTGGTAAGCTGCGCCAGCTTCTTGGCATCAAACTCGTCCAGTGCCTTGCCAAGAATCTCCTCTGCGGCTTCCTGCAGGCGCATGTCGATGGTGGTGAATACTTCCAGGCCGTCTGAAAAAAGTTCCTGCTCCGTAGCACCGATTTGATGAGGCGCCGTGGGTCTCTTAATAAACTGCCGCACCTCCTCCACAAAATAAGGTGCCTTAAACTTGTTCGGATTCCATTTCAACTTTTCTTCGGAGACAAACATCTTTCGCTCTTCAGGCGTAATCACGGAATGATCCAAATCCTCCGCCAAACCCGCCTGATATTCATCCTGCGTAATAAATCGATTGGCCAGCATCTGGCGCAGCACAATGTCGCGTCGTGCCCGGGCATTTTCCGGTGACCGGAAGGGCTGATTGTTATTGGGAGATCGAGTCAGGCCAGCCAGCATGGCGCATTCTCCCAGAGTCAGATCGCCCACGCTTTTCAGAAAATACTGTCGCGCCGCCGATTCCACCCCATTGGCACTCACGCCGAGAAAAATTTGGTTCAGATACATCTCCAGAATTTCATCTTTTGTGAATTGACGTTCCAGTTGAAGTGCCACCAGGGCTTCCCGGATTTTTCGTTGAAACGTCTGCTCGGAAGAAATGCCCGTCTTATCAATATTTCGCACGATCTGCTGGGTGATGGTACTGGCACCGCGAAGTCGGTTTGTACGGAAGGCATCGAGAATAGCCCGGGCAATCGCCAGCGGTCGAACACCTTTGTGGGTATAAAACGTATCGTCTTCGGTGGCAATGAAGGCCTTCTGCAATTTCAGCGGCATCTCGCTCAGTGACACTACCTGACGTGCCTCATAAGCAAACTCGCCCAGCTCCTCCGCATCGGCAGAATACACTTTGCTGCCAATCTGAGGGCGGAACGCCTCCACTGCTTCAATGGTATCCTCCGCGCCTTCCAAAATATACACGAAGACGCCCAACCCGGCACCCCACGCCGCACCAGCCACCACCAGCATAAGGATAAACAGCCCGGCACACCCCCGACCTTTCGGCGCAGGTTCTTCCGGTGTATTTTCAGTTGGTTGTGAATCTGCCATGGCGGCTGCCCCCGGTTACTCGCATCTCGTATAGTATCCCACACGGTGCCGTCGAGTTGCACCCGATCAGCTGTGTGTCCGCCAATACGCCAGCAAGTCATCCAGCAGCTGCGTAAAGGAAATCTCCGGCTCCCAACCCGTATCAGTCTGAAACGCCGCGTAGGAGCCCCGCACTTCAGGTATATCCGATACCCGCATACGCTCCGGGTCAGACTTCGCCTCCACATCAACGTCGATTTGACCAAGGAGATAATCCAACGCCTCCCGCACGGAATGGGCCTGACCAGAACATACATTGTACACCGCGCCGGAAGTCCCTTTTTCAAAGGCTAACCCATAAGCACGAAGCATATCGTCCACATGAGAGAAATCCCGTGCCACATCCAGATTACCTACCTGCATAACCGCATCGCTGCGCCCTGCCTCAATATCGGCTACCTGTCGAGCGAAACTGGACAGGACAAATTTATCGGATTGACCGGGCCCGGAATGATTGAAGGGCCGCATGCGCACGATATCCAGCCCCCAGGTCTCGTGGGCATAGCTGCAATACTCATCCGCTGCGGTCTTGGAAATAGCATACGGGTTGTTGGGATTCAAGGGGTGTGTTTCGTCCACTGGCAGCGACTGTGGCGCACCGTAGGTTTCCGAGCTGCCGATGAAAATCAGACGCGGCGAATCAGACTTATCGCGCATGGCTTGAATGAGATGCTGCGTGCCTTCCAGATTCACCCGCATCACTCCCGCTGGATCGGCTGCGGCATCCGGTACGAAGGTGATGGCGGCGAGATGAAAAATTCCGTCCAGACTGCCAGCCCATTCCATCATGGCGGTGATGTCATCGGGTTGAGAAAAATCGCATGTACGATAGACATCAAAATCATCCGATGGGGCGTAGTCTGTCGCCAGTACCTCGAAACCATCGCGATTCAATTGGGCGCACAATTTCCGGCCTACAAACCCGGCGGCCCCGGTAACCAGTATTCGGCGACTCATGTACGGATTTCCGCCTTCACTCGATCCATATCGGCATCCACCATCATTTCAATAAGCGCCTTGAAACTCACCTTCGGCTCCCATCCCAGATTCTTTTTCGCTTTCGAGCAATCTCCCAGCAGCTCCTGCACTTCCGCTGGACGGTAAAACCGCTCATCCACTACGACATGATCGTTCATATCCAGATCGACCCGCGCGAAAGCAATCTCGCACATTTCGCGAACCGTGTGCATTTCACTGCTGGAAATCACATAATCATCTGCCGTGTCCTGCTGAAGCATGAGCCACATGGCCCGCACGTAATCCAGGGCATACCCCCAGTCCCGCTGGGCATCCAGATTCCCCAATCGCAGTTCCTTCGCCACGCCCAGTTTGATACGTGCCACGCCGTCCGTCACTTTCCGCGTGACAAATTCCAGACCGCGCCTGGGAGATTCATGGTTAAATAAAATGCCGGAGCAGGCAAACATATCATAACTTTCGCGATAGTTAACGGTGATCCAATGAGCGTACGCCTTGGCCACGCCGTAAGGACTGCGGGGATAAAACGACGTGGTCTCCGTTTGCGGAACTTCCTGTACTTTCCCGAACATTTCGCTGGACGAAGCCTGGTAAAATTTAATCTTCTTATCCACTACTCGGATGGATTCCAGCACACGGGTGGCACCCAATGCCGTCACATCGCCCGTGAGAATAGGCTGCTTCCACGATGTGGGCACAAAGGATTGAGCCGCCAAATTATAAACTTCCGAGGGGCGTACTTCATCGATGGCATCAATCATGGAAACCTGATCCGTCAGGTCAGCCTGGACGAATGAAATCTTTTCCTTGAAGTGATTGATCCTGTCGTAGGTCTCCGTGCTGGAACGACGCACCACGCCGTACACGTCGTATCCCTGTTCCAGCAGCAATTCTGCCAGATAGGATCCATCCTGCCCCGTTAGCCCGGTGATAAGCGCCCGGGGTTTGTCATTCGCCATAAGTGTACTCTCCTGTTAACTGCACCGGGTCAGGCTATACCTGCCCGGATTAAATCATGTATATGCAACGCCCCAACGGGCCGATTTTCCGTATCCACCACAGGCAGAATGGTAATGTTCACCCCATCCTCCATCTTGCGCAGCGCATCCACCGCCAACACATCCTTACCTACCGTCTTCGGCCCGGCCATCATCACATCAACTACAGGAAGATCGCGTGGGTGTTCATTCTTCTCCAGCATACGCCGTATATCGCCATCGGTAATGATACCCGCCAGCGTCTCGTCAGCGTTTATAACAAACGTGGCGCCCAGACGTTTCGAAGTCATCTCCACAATCGCATCGTGAAGCGTCGCGTTTACAGGTGTCAACGGCAGCGACGTTCCAACGTGCATGAGAGCATCAACCGTACACAGCAGTTTCTGACCCAGACTCCCGCCGGGATGAAGCAGCGCATAATCATCCCGAGTYARATTACTCCGYTCCATAAGCACCGCCGCCARCGCATCACCCAACGCCATCATMACSGTGGTACTRGCCATRGGTGCCATGTTCAGCGTGTCGCCTTCTTCCTCAACAGCGGTATTCAGCACCACATCACTGGCCTCCGCAAAGGTGGACGGTACATCATTGACCAAAACCGTACCCAGCAATCCCAGAATCGGCACGTTCATTTTTTTCAGACTGGGCAGCACGGCCTTGATCTCCGGAGTCTCCCCGCTGTTGGACAKCAGNNNCACTACSWCATYRYTKNNNCTCACCATCCCGATRTCCCCGTGAATGGCTTCGGCAGGGTGAACGAAAAGAGCGGGCGTTCCCGTGCTGGCCAAGGTGGCAGCAAACTTGCGCCCTACGTGGGCACATTTCCCCATACCCATAATCACGATTTTWCCGCCGCATCCCTGCAGCARYTCCACAGCCCGATCCACYGAATTRTCYAGCCGGGCAGCGACAGTATCCAGGGCGGCAGAYTGAATTCGCAGGGTCTSMCGTATGCGTTCCARAGTGTTCACAARTTTATRTTKTTCCGGGGAAACAGCCATATTTTCCTAACTTCTTCATTAGATATGATGCCTGAATACAGGGAGATACGTCAAAAGCGGCGTGWGTAGGRGATTAAACCGATTCCGTTTGCCACAGGTCGGGGTGCGAACCACACCGCACGATACGRCCCCATTTTTTTCGGGGCGACGGTTTCAWWTCSGCATATCCGCCAGCSGCYCGCACCAACGCAATCCCGGCRGCTACGTCCCACARCATAATACTRTCCTCCAGATACGCRTCGGCTCGTCSGCAGGCCACATACGCCACCATGAGCGCTGCCGTTCCCAGCATGCGAACTTTTTTGAAGTCCTGAGCAGACCGAATGAATTCCTCCAGAGAATCGCTATCGAAACTGCGGTGCGTGGGGAATCCGGTACAGAGTACCGCCTGGCTTCGCTCGGAAATTCCTGATACGGTCATGGGCGCATCGTTGAGCCACGCACCTTCACCCACAATGCCTTGGAAACATTCGTCCCGATTAAAATCGTAAATGACACCCATCACCGGATCTTCACCCTGACACAACGCGATGGATACGCAGCACTCGGGCAGACCGCGATTGAAATTCATGGTGCCGTCCAGCGGGTCCACCACCCAGTAAGGTTCGTCGCCTTCCAGTAAACCGTGTTCGCCGCTTTCTTCTGCCAGCACCGGGTAGCCTGTCTCGGACAAGGCCTTGAGAATAATCGCTTCCGCATCCTGGTCCGCCTGTAATTTAATGTCCCGGCCAATTTCACTCAGGACAGTTTTCTCTTGGTGGAATGCCTCGCGCAAGAAATCACCAGCACTGTGGGCAGCGACGGTAGCCAGTTCCAGTTCAGACTGCCACGTCATGGGAAAACCCTGGAGGTCAAGCCGTGCGATCCAAACCAAATGTCTGGGCGAACCGACGCAGGAAGTTAGGCGATCCGCCTTGGGAGGCCGCACTCTGGCTGATGAGCCGTCCGGCGATTTCCTCCACATACTTGGTGGCCGGGGTATTGGGATACCGCAGGGCATAAGGCTGGCTCTGCATAATCGCCTGAGATACATGGGGATCCCGAGGGATCATCCCCAGATAGGAYAGCTTGCGGCCCAGRTATTGCTGGGAYACACCRGATAATTTATTGTACACRGCGGAAGCCTGTTTCTTATTCACCACCATGTTGGCAATGAGACGTACGACAGCATCGTCCCGCTTCTGATAGATAGTTTTCATCATGGCATACGCATCCACAATGGACGAAGGCTCCGGGGTGCATACCAGCAGCACTTCATCGGAAGCCACTACAAACGACACGGCACTKCGRCCRATRCCCGCCATGGTATCGATGATGATAAAATCGGCGCGGCTCTGCAATTCTTCCAGCCCCGCCATAATGTTCTTRCGGCCCTCTTCGCGYAAATCAGCCAGCTTGGCCARCCCCGACGTGCCCGGWACCACCGCAATACCGCCGGGTCCCTTCACCAAAATTTCGGACATGGTGCGTTCGCCGTTGATGACGTGCTGAAGATTAAACAAGGAGTTGAGACCCAGCAGCACTTCCACATTAGCCAGACCCAGGTCGGCATCCAGCAATACGACGCGCTGGCCTTTGTTCGCCAGAGCAATCGCCAGACTCACACTGGTGCTTGTCTTGCCCACGCCGCCTTTACCGCTGGTCACGGCTACGACTCGAGCAAGTCCCTTTTTCTTCTTCACGAAGTTACGAAGATTTTGTGCTTGTTCCGCCACGCTTGTCACTGCCTTCCACTACCAAGTTTGCTACGGCACTCGCCTTAGCCAATACTATGTCGTCGGGCACGTCTTGCCCCGTACTCAAATAACTTAACGGCAGCCCCGATTCCGCTGCCAGACAATATAACGATCCATACCGCTGCGTCTCATCCAGTTTCGTAAAAAAGATGGATGTGGGCCCCATGGTGGAGAATTGCGCCACCACATTCCGCAAATCTTCCAGTCCGGTACATGCGCTCACCAGCAAATGCATTTCATCGGGCTGGGCAGCCTGGAGCAAGGCGCGCAACTCMRMSRKYTGKKCCRKRKKMTMCRKRCKKMSMYCSRCCKYMKCGRTSMRRMCSRSAWSSYACCCGTCAAATATACGTAATGCGGCCTTCATTTCGTGTGGTTCATGCACCACATGCATATCCAAATCAATGATGTTGGCGTAGGTTTTCAACTGATCCGTAGCCGCCACACGATACGTATCGGTTGTAATCACACCTACCCGGGCATGTTCCTGCACGGCAAACAACGCCGCCAATTTTGCCAGATTCGTCGTCTTACCCACACCCGTTCCGCCTACCAGCGCAACTACTTTACGTTTACCCGCTTCCAGCGTGATGCCGCCCGTAACGGTCACATGTCGGCGGATATCCAGCTTAAGTCGCTCCAGAAAAACTCGGGGATCGCGAAACGCCCGCAGGTCGCCACGCTTGCTGGCGGCATTCACCAGACTGGCMGCCCGCTTCCGGTCYACGCCYCGACCCAGCAGCATRCGRTARTGCTGGATGAATTCGGGCTGYAAWCCCGCGCCGGGCATTTCCGTGGACATRACATTCAGCATCTCCTTCATCTCAGCCATATCCCGCCGCATGGATTCCGGCGATGCTTGCTCTGATGAAGAGACTTCGGATTTCTTAGGGAAAAGATCCAGCGGGGTGGGCACCACATTTCCTTCGGGCGCAGGCGTATTCAACGAAGCAGGACGACTATACGTCACCTGCTGCGATTCCGTCTCTCCATCTATGGGCAGGGTAAGTTTTCCCGTGGGCTGCGCCGTGGTCAGGGGCTTTGTCTCTGCAGCAGGGGACTCCAATACACCTATTCGCTTCTGCGTATCGCGTACCAGATTCTTGAAAAAAGCTACCGTTTCCCGAACGCGCTCGTCGCTGCCCAGCGGCGATGATTCAACCGGGTTATCGCTTAATGATGGACGACCCGAAGTGAGATATTTTCGCTCCGCCGGGCTGAGGGTACGCTGGGGAATCGGTAATTCGTGATCCATAGCCGACGCGGTTATCTCCACCAACGTCCGGGCAAACAGTCCCCCCAGAATACCGCCTTCCGTCACATTGGCAGTACGGATCACCACAGCATCGTCGCCCAATTTCTGTCGCATAGCCCGGTAGGCCTGCTCCAGCGTCTCTGCTTTGAATTTATGAAATGTCTGTTTCATAGGTCGTCTCGTTTTCCGTTTTCTATCATACTCTATTTACGGCTGGTTGGATACCGCCTTATTCGACAGGTACCGCCTCAACCGTAATGGCACCCTGGCTTTCCAGTTTGACCGACGGGTCGATTTCGTTATACGACAGCACCACCGCTTTCGGCACGTAACTCTCTATCATCCGTTTAAAAAAGCGACGGATTTGCGCCGAGGTCAACACAATCGGTTCGTAGCCCGCTGACACCAGCGTTTGAATACTCTTACCTGTCGCTTCCGCAATGGCATTGGTCTTCTCCGGGTCGATAGGAATATAGTCCCCGGCATTAAGATTCTGAGTGGCATCCATAATCTCTTTTTCCAGATCCGGCGACAGAGTCACCACCCGTAATTTTCCCGTTTCATCTTTGTAATCCGCGCAAATCTGCCGGGCCAACGCGTGGCGCACATACTCCGTGAGAAGTTCCGAGTCCTTGGTACGAGGCCCGAAATCCGCCAGCACTTCCAGAATCGTTTCCAGATTACGAATGGATATACGTTCGCGCAGCAGGTTATGCAGCACTTTCTGCACTTCCCCCAGGGTCAACACATTGGGGATCAGTTCGTCCACTACCGTTTTGGACGTGGTCTTGAGATTTTCCACCAGTGCCTGGGCATCTTCCCGTGTCACCAATTCATCGGCGTGAGCCTGTATCACTTCCGTCAGGTGCGTCGCCAATACCGCCGACGGTTCCACCATGGTGTACCCCATGCGCTCCGCCTTATCCCGATTTTCCCGTGTTACCCAAAGTGCCTGCAGCCCGAATGCCGGTTCGGTGGTAGGCGTACCTTCAATTTCTTCTTCCACCAGTCCAGGATTCATAGCCAGAAAATGATCGGACGGCATTTCATAACGTGCCACCTCTGCTTCTCGGAGGAGGATTCTATATTCATTCGGTTTGAGACGCATGTTATCCACCACACGAATCACCGGCACGATAAATCCATTTTTCGTGGCAGCCTGTTGTCGAATGATCTGAATACGCGTCAACAAATCACCGCCCTGGTTCTTGTCCGCCAGAGAAATGAGTCCATATCCCAATTCTATCTTCAGGGGATCCACCGTCAACAGCGATTCCGTCTTAGGCGGTTCCGTCACTTCTTCCGCCGCCTCACGCACCGCATCGGCCTCCGCCTGAAGCGCCACCTGGCTGGTATGCTGCGTCGTTTGATACGCCAGGAATCCTAAAAAGCCAGCTACCATAAAAAACGGTATGGTCGGCATACCAGGAACAATACCCAGAATACCCAACATGAGTGCGCCGATTCCCATGGCGCGGGGGTAACGGGTAATCTGGTTGACCAGATCGACCCCCAGGTTCACATCAGACGTGGTACGCGTCACGATCATGGCCGCCGCCGTGGATATAATCAGCGCGGGAATCTGGGAGACCAGACCGTCCCCTACCGTAAGGCGGGTATAGGTCTGCGCCGCTTCGGTAAAGCTCATGCCATTCATGGCGATACCGATTACGAATCCACCTACAATATTCACCAGCGTAATAATGATCCCGGCGATGGCATCCCCACGAACAAACTTCGTGGCACCATCCATGGATCCATAAAAATCAGCTTCTCGCTCAATGTTGCTCCGCCGTTCCCGGGCCTGATCTTCGGAGATAAGCCCGGCGTTCAAATCGGCATCCACACCCATTTGTTTCCCCGGCATGGCATCCAATGTAAACCGGGCAGCCACTTCGGAGATACGTCCGGCACCTTTGGTAATCACGACAAACTGGATAATCACCAGAATGGAAAAGATGATCAGACCTACGATGTAATTCCCTGCCGTAACGAATCCGCCGAAGGCATCAATAACCGTCCCCGCATCGGCACTGGACAAAATGAGTCGGGTAGAGGCTACATTCAGACTCAATCGAAACAGGGTCAGCATGAGCAGCAGCGACGGGAATACAGCGAACTCTACTGGCTTGAGCAAGTAGATAGTAGACAGCAGAATCACAATAGAAATGGATATATTCAAAGATAACAGGATATCCAGCGTCCAAGTAGGTATGGGAATAACCAGTACGGTAAGAATAGACACCACGCACACCGCAAGCGCGATATCTGGATTCTTCAGTACCGTGGAGCCCCCTTGGGGTATCTGGTCAGCCGGTAGGGCCATTGCTTGTTATCCCGTTTTTATGCCGATGCCACTGCATCGGCTTGTTTACGTTCCAATATCTTTTCTTCGCGCTGATCTATTTCATAAATGTACGCCAGCACTTCTGCCACGGCCCGGAATATCTCCTCGGACACCACCTG
>NVWG01000076.1 GCA_002746185.1 Candidatus Hydrogenedentota bacterium | reverse complement strand
CAACGATGCTATCACCGCATTCAAAGTGGGCGGCATTGTACTGATTATCGCGGCGGCATTCATCGTCGGTCGCGGCAGTTTGTCCAACCTCACCGAGGTAGCGCCCCAGTTTTATTCCATGAGTTCACCGGACCGCATGTCCGCCTTTGCCACCTCGCTCATCTTCGTGTCCTTCTGCTATCTGGGCTGGAATGGGTCGGCATACATGGCCGCTGAAATGAAGGACCCCCAGCGCGTGCTGCCCCGGTCGCTGCTTATCGGAACCGTGGTGGTAACGGTACTCTACTTCCTGCTCAACCTGATGTATTTTTATGGCGCAGGGGTGAGCGGTCTTGCCGGACAGTTGGAAGTGGGGCTGGTGGCATCGGAGAACCTGTTCGGGAACGTGGGTGTGACCCTGGTGACGCTGGTGCTGTGCGTGTCCATTTTCGCGTCCGCGTCCGCCATGACCATCGCCGGACCGCGGGTATACTACGCCTTTGGACACGATTTTCCCCTGCTCGGGTGGCTGTCAAAATCATCGCCCAAGACCGGGTCGCCCTGGCCCGCACTGGTGCTGCAGGGCGTGATAATATCCTGTATCATCCTGTCCGGCACCGTGAACCAGATACTCCAATACGCCGGATTCACCCTGACCCTGTTCGCCAGCATCGCCGTCTCATGCGTGATCGTGCTGCGGATTCGCAAGCCTGATATGGAACGCCCCTTCAAGACCTGGGGCTACCCCGTCACCCCCCTCCTCTTCCTCACCGTCTCCGCATGGACCATGGTCTGGGCCATACGAGGACGCCCTGTAGAATCCCTCCTCGGCCTGGCTACCGCAGCTATAGGCGGGGCCATTTTTTATGGGCTGTCGTTACGAGCGAGGGCTCGTTAGCAATCGCTCGGCTACATCAAATAAACCATTCTGAGAGGGCGTTGCTCCTGCAGAACCGTGCCTCGGCCCTGAATCTAACTCAAAACAGACGCTCGATCATCCTGTTATCTCCGAATTCCCTGATGGGGGATCTTGCTGATCTGAAAACCGAAAGGGCGAGTCCTAAGACTCGCCCTTACTCCCGTATTCACACGTCCAAGCGATCTACTTTCCCTGTTTGTTCTGAGAAGGCTTTTTACTTTTTATGATTCGCGTTTCTGATTTCTTCGCAGCATCAATAGAAGGCTTTTGCTCTATCCTGACTTTCGTTCCACCACGAATGGGGTCCTTTCCGCCAGGCAGATGCTCTTTTAATCGCTCTTCAACTCGGCCGCGCTTCGCAATACCGGTGTAAATATTCGTTCCAGCGGAATTTTCTATCGTGTATACAATCGGTTTATCTTTCGCGATTGATTCAATACCCTTTTTATCGAACGGCGCTGTTTTCTTCGTTCCCATAACACTTCTCCAAATATGTCCTACATTAAATTAGCGACCAGACGGATTTCGCCTGATCATAGATTCAGAAGGTGCGTCGGGGCAGTGTCGGACCACCCCGACGCGGGATTAGTGCCTAATCCTTAATAAATACAGGTCGGCCATCGATAGTAGCCCAGTGACCGGAATCCCCGTATTTGTCCACAACCGTAATTGGCTCAGACATGGTAAAAAATCCCCCGTTAGTACTAGGTAATTTGACAGACCGAGGATTTTCAGGCAAAATAGAAAGTGGTAAAACGCTGGGTGCAATCTACTCGGCTCCGTTCGGCAATCACCTATCAGCCCAACGGATTATTTTGATCGACGATCAGTTACAGCTGGTCGTCGGTTATTTTATTACATGTGCTCATCCTWGATATATTTCCGGAATGCCTTAAGCCAATTGACAAATTCTTCGCCGTTCTTTTCGATCACATCTGGTCTCCGTAAGGCATAGTGAAGGTAACGAGTAGCAAAGTCGATTATGCCACTTAGAACCGAAAAATCTTGATCGCGCGATGCCAGAAACAATATATGAAGAAGCCGATTAACATCGGCCTCTTCGTTAGGTTCGAATCCTTTTAGAAATTCAAGGGATCGTTTTGTGTCCCCAATGTACGCATACGCTTCCGCGACTAAAAGCCCGTGAGAATCGGAGCGTTTATCTCTTTCCGAAGCTTGTTCAGTAATTCGATTCCAGTCTTTGAGTGCGTGAAGTACCCGGAAGTATGTTGTTCTAAAATATTTATCCTCAATTTTAGTCAGGTCTTCCTCAATCGCCTCAACAATATCCATGCGATCTTGGTCTGTATTCACAAGTCGAAAATACTTTCCGAGTAATTCCGGCCCCATCGACTTCACGCCAAACGTGCGAAGGTGCGAACGAACCGTAGCACTTGAACTAAGTACGGACAAAGAGACGTTTTTGCAAAGATACGCGAATTCCCCCAGCACAACCTCATTTTCCGGATTTTCGTCCAGGTAATGGCAATAGTTGACTAACGCGCTTGGATGATCTTTAGTTAAAGAATAGTATCGGGCCGCTTCTAGCCAAACGTCTGACCGGGGAAATAGTGTCAACAGCTCTTGGATGATTCTCTCGTTCTCCAATTCCTGACGCAACGTCAAATGTGATCGGAAACTATCGAGTCTCCCCTTTATGTAGGGATCGATTTCTTCTTGGTTCATGCTGGTGAATAATTCAACGTAATCTTTTAGGATCGACGGCTGTTCAGAAAAGTGATCCAGGGCGAGATACTCGTTTAATGATAGATCGATATCGCTAAATAAATAGTAAAGTCGTTCGATTGGCAAATCGAGTTTCGACATCAGCTTTTCTTCCAGTTCTGCAAGGTTATCTTGTCTTTGTATTCTCGTAACAACAATTCGAAGATCAACTTCAGGCTTGCGCAGTGATCTGCTCTTCACGATGGAGCTGTTTTGGATGTGGCCGTAAATGCGCTTCGTGCCTTCGAGACTTTCTTTGTTTGTGCTGGTAAGCAGGACCACCGTATCAGGCAGAACTTGGGTGCAAAGCCCTCCTACCTCGGACAAGCCCGTTCTGGCATCGATTACAAGGACATCGGCTTTCAGCGTTTCCTTAATACGGTCAACCAGTTGAAGACAAAATGCCAATCCGGATTTATCTCTGAGAAGTAAATCCCAGTTGATCGTAGAAAGTTTTCTGTAGTAATCTGGCGCAGTATAGTCTCCTGCCGGAATAAGCTGTAAACTTCCTCCAGCAGCCGAAACATCCTCCGGCAGTGGAATGTTGATCGCTTCGATTTCAGGAATTTCCGTACCTTTTTGATGTGCAAGGAACTGATCGATCAGGCCGTGCGGGACATCATTAATAGAAATATTGGCAAATTTGGAATCAAGACCGGGAGCTTCAAAATCCATATCGAGAAGTACTACACGCCGCCCTGTCTTCGCCATATACAATCCGAAATTTGCGCAGGCAAGCGTCCGCCCAACTCCGCCTTTATACGAATAAAAAGTTGTGATCTGCATTACCAGATGGACTCCTCAAGTGCCGCAGATGCCAACTTCTCAGATTCAACTTGAATCTCAACGGGATACGAAGCAAATACAGCCGCCTGCGGGATACCTGCTCTACCGTCAACAGCATTCGTTCCGACGCGAAAGTTTTCCACACCGATCTCCAAAGCCAACGCGCCCATCTGACCAGTTGCAATCCGAATATCATGCTCTTTAAGTTCTGTCGCTATGCTTTCCAACGCGATCCATGTTTCCTCTTTCATCGGGATCTTCCGCACAATCGTCCATGATTTGTCGGTTGGACGACCTCGCCCCTTCGTCAAGTGTCGAGCGACCCTTGACGCGATGAATTGCATACCAAGCGGATCCAATGAAACTCCCCCGATGTCAACGGGTTCTTCTGCGCCAAACAGCTCCACAGTCTCTTGTAACGTCAATGATTGAGATTCGCTTTTTTCTCTATTGCTCATATTGATTAGCTCCTATCTCCAAGTATCTTCCCAGTACATGAAGCCCGACCGCACCCTGTTTCGTCTCTCTCCCCATTTCATACATGAAATCACGTACCTGGACAGCGTTGTTATTGTTCCAGTCTCTTTCCGATATGTACGAAACGACAATTGATATTTCTTCCTCCTTTACCTCACCGCCTTGTTCAACATCGAGCCACCCGCCGAAAGCCCGTACAGACGTTGCCCCTCCAAATAAACTCGATAACAACCTAACTGCCGCACTCCTCCAATGCTCATGATCAATGGCTTCGTCATCCCGCGTTCTACTCGGAACGAAAACGGCTATATACGAGTTTTTCGGACTACTCTCCTCAACACCAAGCATGGAGGCAATCGCGTCAATGTCTAACAAATCTAAAACTCCCGAGTTTCTTTCGACGCACACATTATTGCACTAAAATCAATAGATGTCAATTTATATTTAGGGCAATAAATAAATTCATCTAGAAATACAAGTAAATAGTGTAAATCAAGTAATATTAGCCAATATTTCTAAGGTAGCAAGGCTAACAGGGAACAGTGGAGTTGGTGAATAACCCCTCTTTTTCGATTGATGTCCACCTTACTTGTCGTTCATGAGCTCGCGGATGCCAGTTTCAAAACCCGGAGCGCGGAGGCCGGCGGACTTGCCTTCGGCGACGGCGTCGTCGGGGGAGAGGCCTTGTTTGAGGCCTCTGTAGGCGCCCCACACGGCGCCGACGCGGTTGGAGCTGGCGCAGTGGATGWGGACGGAACCTGATTCGCGGGCGGTATCAATGGTGGCGAAGAGTTCTTCCARTTCTGATTTGGGGAGGAGTTGTCTGCCCATGGGCACRTTGATRTAGGTCATRCCRGCKGWTTCGRCRGTAGCTTTTTCGTCRAATTCCAAGCCCTGTACTTCCGGTGGGGTGCGCAGGTTGATTATCGTTTTGATGCCCANTTCGGCGAAGGTCTCCAGGTCGCCTTCGCTAGGTTGACCAGCGAAATACACTTTGTTGTTGTAGGTGGATACCTTGGGGGTGGCCCCTACAGTCAGAGGGGAGATCCGGGATGCTTCGAAAATGAACAGGTGCTGTGCAGGTAGAAATGTAGGTTGATCCACCAGCTCGAATCCGGCGGGGATCCATTCGCGCATCACTTCGTCTTTGGTCATTTTATGGTCTCGGGGTATTGTGATGGGCGCACCCAGGTCTTCTTGTTCGGCGCGGTATTCCAGCAGCGCAACTTTGCCGWCCGGCGCGAGGCTTGCTTTGATCTTCGCGAGCATGGCTTTGGGATCGGAAAATTCGTGGTAGGCATCAACGAGCAGTATCCAGTCCATCTTGCCGGGCGGCAGGTTGGGGTCGGTAAATTCGCCGAGGATAGGATAGATGTTGCGAGCGCCTGCTTCAGTCATGCGTTCCTGGAGCTGGTCCAGCATGCCCTGTTGTACGTCCACGGCAAATACGGTGCCGTGGGGTCCGATGCGGTCCGCGACGCGCAGGGAGTAAAATCCATTTCCACAGCCGATATCAGCCACCAGATCGCCGTCCTGCAGGTTCATGTAGTCCAGTGTTTTTGAGGGCTGTTCCAGATCCACGCGGCCTTCCATGAGCAAAATGGATGACATGGAGGCGGGCAGCATGTTAGCCGGTTTGCGCTCTCCGGTGTGATCGTGCTGGTGTTCCTGGGCAGCGGCCCATCCGGTAACAGCGACTAAACTAAGTACGATTGCGGTCCAATTTTTGAAATTCATGATACATCCCTTCAATCAATGAAATTTATAATTCTCTTGGCTCTATAGTAATACAGCCTTTACCCCAAATTAAACGGGTTTTATCCCGACGGGTTATGATGTAAGATGTAGTATTGAAGAAATGAGGATGGGCGGCTGTCTCATGAAGGTCATTATCGATTTATGTATTGTGCCTATTGGTGTGGGCGTGTCGTTATCCGACTATATCGTTCGATGCCAGGAGGTGTTACGCGATTCCGGGTTGCATCATGTCATGCATGCTTACGGGACGAATATCGAGGGTGAATGGGATGAGGTGTTCGCAGCGGTGAAGGCCTGTCATGAAGCCGTACATGAAATGGGCGCGCCGCGAGTCACCACGACGATCAAAGTGGGTACGCGTACGGATCGTATTCAGACCATGGACGATAAAAGAACCAGTGTTTTAGACAAATTATAGAGGATTACATAACTATGCTGATTAAAAAACACCGATCTCTCTATGCGGCATGCCAAATATGCTGTCTTACTTTCTGTATGGTTTTGATAAATAGTTCCGTATTTGCTCAGTTGGATTTTGAATTTCCATTGCAAGCGGCTGTACTTGAGCGAAATCTGGATAAATTAAAAAAGCAGATTCAATCCGGCGCAGATGTGAACCAAAAGAATTCCAAAGGGGAAACACCGCTTCATCTTGCATCGGTGCAGCGAGATCCAATATTTGCGATAACACTTATCGAAGCCGGGGCGGATATTAACGCTGTGAATGCTCATACACAGACGCCATTGCATTTAGCTTCATATCAAGGGCGACGTGCCATTGTTGAATTGCTGCTTAAAAAGAAAGCTCAACTGAGAGCCGTAACCAAGTATAAAGAGACTGCACTTCATTATGCGGCTCGTGGGGGACGCGCTGCATTGTGTTCTCTGTTGATGAAAGAGGGTCTTCATCCTGGTCGTAAAACAGCGAAGGACAATACGGCTATGCACGAAGCTATTATTGGAAAGGACTCAAGCACCATCGAAGTGTTCCTTCCCAGGGTAGGGTTACTGTCCATTAAAAACAAGGATAAATTTACGCCACTGGAGTTGGCGTTATCGATGGATTTTGAGGAAATGTTGTGGCCTTTGATTGTGGCGGATACCCGTAACTGGGAGACTACCTTTCAGAATGCATTCAACTTTGCTGTCGATAACGATAAGCCTAAATCTATGACCGTTYTGCTTTCTCGTGGGCTGAAAGCCGAGGATTATCCGGGCACAGGTGTAAAAGGACTGCACCGTGCAGCTGAACTGGGGAATGATGCTGTTATGCAATGCATGATGGAATCAGGGGCTGATCCCAATACCGCTATGTCACCATCGAATTGGACAGCACTGCACATGGCCGTGGTTGCTGGACACGCGTCAACGGTAGGCGTGCTGATTGCCTCTGGCGCAAATATAAATGCACATACAAGCACAGGCGATACCTCGCTCCATTTAGCTGTACGGACAAGAAATTTAATCATGATGAATAAATTGTTGGAATTGGGTGCCGATCCCAATACGGTTGATGAGGACGGAAGGACTTCCCTGCACCTGGCTGTAATTATAGGCGCGCAAAAAATGTTATCCAACCTTATTGCGAAAGGGGCTGATCCGGATATAGCGGATACTACAGGTGAATCTCCATTGGTCGCAGCCTTTAAAGCCAATAAGATGAAATTGGCCGAGACGATGAGACGAGGGTACAAGCCGCCCTTGCCCAATTYTACGGCACAGCAGCGATTCGTTTTTGCTGCAATGAGGGGTGATGGGGAAGTGATAAATACTTTCATGGCGAAGGAGGACTTTGAGCCTGATACCGCTATGCAGAACAGCGTTCGTTATATACACCTTGTCGCTACTCTAGGTAATGTTGAGTTAACCAATACGCTGCTGGATCGGGGAATAGATGTTAACGATCAGCGAAATTATCCCAAATGGACCCCATTGCATTACGCTGTGTTCGGGGGGAATCCGGATATTGTGCAAGCACTTATCGATAGGGGTGCCGATCCGAATTTGGCGGATACAAACGGCATTACCCCCCTCCATTTAGCTGGTCGAATCAGGGATACTGCCAGTTGGGATGCTCTTGTGAAAGCCGGAGGCGATGAAACCGTGCCAGATATGAACGGTATAACTCCAGCAGCATTTAAAGCCCTGCCGGAATAATCACGGTTATCGAGTGAATCCTTTTCCCCGAGAGCGGTTATTGATTTCCGATGGTGTCGAATGGTTGACTCGCTTTTCCCCGTCTACTCTTTTCGTGTGGCTGAAGATGAGAAAGCGCACCTTCTCCTTATCAGCGGTACGTTTGTGGCGAAAAACCGAGCCAACGAGCGGCAGCTTTAAAAACTGATTATCGAATGTGCCATCCGCATGATGTTCGCTCTTCACCAATTTGAAAAAAGGAATATCTACCACTTCCAGTTTGCTGGAATCCTCGGTTTCCTTCGCTTTGACCAGTGCTGCCCCCGGTACATAAAGCAGTTTCAGCCGGGATTCATCTTCTTCCTTCCGGTATTTCACCAAGGGAAAAACGGAGGTACGCACCTCTTTTGAAGGCTCAGTCGAGGCTTCCCCGGCGAATGCGTCAGATAAATCTTCGGTGCTGGTATCGATATCATCGGACCATGCATTCGAACACACCGCCAGTGCAATCAATCCCGGTAAAACAGCTTGAATCACATTCATTGGTCATCTCCTGCTACGTTTCTGCTTGGTTAGACTGGTTAACCCGACTAAAGGTTTGATTATTGATAGCAGACGGTTGAAGGAGCCAAATATTCACTGTAAGAAGGAAAAAGGCTATTAGCTGCGACCGCTCACCATGGCTCCGCCGTCAATAACCAATACTTCGCCAGTCATGTAGGAGCTGCTGTCGGAGGCCAGATACAACGCTGCATCGGCGATTTCCGAGGTATCCCCAATGTGCTTGATAGGTTGGGTTTTCATCACCTGCTCCACAACCTTCGGATTCTCGGTGAAGAATTTTGCAAAATCCGTTCGTACCAGACCCGGTGCGATGGCATTTACCCGCACGTTGTGTTCACCAAATTCTTGTGCCCAGGTTTTGGTCATCATGATCAGGCCTGCTTTGGTGAAACTGTACAGCAGTCCTTGAAACTGGGGTTTCAGCCCGGCAATGGAAACAATATTGATAATCGATCCGCCGCCTCGTTCTATCATGCTGGGCACGGTGAGCCGAACCAGTCGCAACGCGGACTTCACATTCACATCTACCATTTTATCCAGCGCATCATCCGTCACATCCAGCGAAGGACCTTGTCCGATATTTGTCGCGCTGTTATTCACCAGGATATCTACTGGGYCCAATTGCGCTTCCGTTTCCTTTATCAGATTCTCCAGATCCTCCGCATGGCCTACATTGCACGTCAGAGGGACGATTTTGCCCGGCAGATCGCTGAATTCCTTGGCGGTGGCTTCCAGCACGTCCATTTTACGGCTGGCGATAACGACGTTGGCTCCTGCTTCAGCCAATCGTTTCGCGATGCCCTTGCCGATGCCCCGTCCTCCGCCAGTTACCAATGCCACTTTACCTTCTACGCTAATCGATACACTCATGGGATGCTCCTACATGGGTTAATCTTCGGTTTTAGTCCGATAGGATACTTCCTGACGCTCCGCCAGACAAGCTTGTTCACCAACAATGGACTCCCTGTCTGTACATGGAATATACTGGCTGTTTTCCAGTATCAGCCATTTTACCTTGAAACRAAAGGAGTTCTCATGCAGGTCTATGAAATTCAGGAAGCCTTCGGGATGGAAAACCTAAATATAACGGAACGGCCTGATCCACAGCCMGGTCCCGGCGAAGTGCTCATCAGAGTAAAGGCTGTATCTATCAACTATCGCGACCTGCTCATGGTACGTGGTCACTACAACCCCCGACAGCCCCTGCCCATTATTCCTTTTTCAGATGGTGCCGGAGAAGTCATCGGCACAGGCGAAGGTGTGCAGAAATTTTCTATCGGTGATCGTGTAGCGAACTGTTTTTTCCGGGATTGGGAAGGCGGTTCGCCTACACCTGAAGTAGTTTCTGCATCCTCCATGGGCTCTCCGTTGGACGGTATGCTGGCGGAGCAAATCGTACTTCCCGAACGCGCACTGGTTAAACTGCCCGATCATCTGAGTTTCGAAGAAGGGTCAACTCTTCCGTGTGCCGCTCTCACTGCGTGGAGCTGTTTGTTTCGTCACGGCAATGTAGGTCCCGGCGATACAGTTCTGGCATTAGGAACGGGCGGCGTATCCATGTTTACTCTACAGCTAGCACGCATGGCCGGAGCGGAGGTCATCATTACTTCCAGCAGCGACGACAAACTGGCTCGCGCCAAAGAACTGGGTGCCAGCCACGGCATCAACTATCGCGAAGATGAAAAATGGTCTAAAGCTGTTCGTAAACTTACTGGCGGTCGCGGTGTAGACCATGTTGTGGAAGTAGGCGGCGTGGGTACGTTGGATCATTCTATCCGTTCCGTACGCATGGGCGGCCATATCAGTCTGGTGGGTATTCTCGCCGGGCCGCAAGCTCCATTGAACCTGACGGGAGTTCTTATGAACGACATCCGTATCCAAGGGGTGTTTGTTGGGCCCCGGGAATGTTTCGAAGATATGAATCGCGCCCTGTCTCTTCATCAAATCAAACCTGTTATTGACAAATCCTTCTCATTTGGAGAGGCTCGTGAAGCCCTGGATTATGTAGGCAGCGGCAGTCACTTGGGAAAAGTGGTTATTACAGTAAACGACTAAGGGGTAGTGATATTAGCGGATAGCGATTTTCTTAATATACTCGTTATAATTGAGTTTGCATTGCATTCTCATACACAGTAGACTCTATTCTCAAGGGTGTTGTGGAGTAATGGTGAGCTGGTGGTTCTGAAGGGACCATGTTGAAACGATTTTTGCCATCCATACTAATTTCCATTGCGGGGGTGTCCTTCTCGATTGGAGGCTATCAGTATAGCCGTAATCTAATAGAGCAAAAACTCCGGAACGCCTTCGAAGAGCAAGCTCAGGATCACACCACCGACATCACCCAGTCCTTCATAGACAACCATTCATCCAATT
This sequence comes from Candidatus Hydrogenedentota bacterium, assembly GCA_002746185.1. Lineage (GTDB taxonomy): Bacteria > Hydrogenedentota > Hydrogenedentia > Hydrogenedentales. Next base: position 11,461 of record NVWG01000076.1, on the reverse strand, counting down.
TGCCTGTTGCCATCCTGCTGGGAGGTCTGTTGCTCACGGGTATGCTCCTACTTTATATCACGGCATTCCGTCGAAATACCTTGGCAATGACCATGGCTAACCGGGCTCTTAAAGATAGTGAACTCCAAAAGGAAATTGCTGACAGCACACTTCAGTTGGTGCTGGATACCATCCCGGTGCGCGTGTTTTGGAAAGACAGCGACTTGCGTTATCTGGGATGCAACAAATTATTTTCCGAAGATGCGGGTAAAACGATTCCAGGTGATCTCGTTGGTCTGAATGACTATGATTTGGGCTGGAAAGAGCAAGCGGATTTGTATCGTGGGGATGATCAAACCGTTATGGCAAGCAAGACTCCGAGATACAATATCATTGAACCCCAGACTACCCCCGATGGTAAAACGATTTTACTTAGAACCAGTAAAGTCCCGTTGCTCGATGACCATAACAATGTAATTGGTATACTGGGTACGTATGAAGATATCACCGACGAGTCACATTTTCATTCCGAATTCGACAAACTCAGTAAGGCGTTGGAAGAGAGTTCAAATGAAATTTATATTTTCGATGTGGGTACGCTTCAATTCACCTACTGCAATCGAGGAGCTATAGGGAATCTAGGATACAGCCTGAACGAAATGAAAAAGTTGACACCTGTTGACATTAAACCAGGTTATACGCGCGAGGATTTTGAGGCTCTCGTTCAACCTTTGTTTAATGGAGAAAAAACAGACATAACATTTGAAACTAATCATCAGCGTAAAGATGGCACCACCTACCCAGTAGAATTGCGCCTATCGCTAAGCGAGACCGACGATGAAAAATTCTTTTTGGCTGTTGGGATGGATATGTCCAGCCAACGCCTCACCGCCAATGCCATTCATGATATTGTGGTGGGTCTGTCATCGGATGTGCGCGAAGAATTTTTGTCTTCCTTGGTGAAAAATTTGGCTAAATCGCTTCATGCTGATACAGCCTTTGTTGGGCGATTCACTTCCGATAGATTAGATGAAATCGAGRCCTTGGCCGTATATATGGATGGGGAGAGCAGCGAAAATTTCTCCTATACGCTTGAACATACACCGTGCAAAATCGCGATCAGTGAAGGTTTTTGTATTTATTGTGAGAATGTAGCTGCTCAGTTTCCTCATGATCAGATGCTCATAGATATGAAGTCGGAAGGATATATCGGAGTGGTCCTGATGGGTTCTAAAGGGCAGCAGCTCGGTGTATTGGCGGCTCTGTTCAATCAACCGATAGCGCATCCTGATGTAGCTGAATCCATCATGCAGATATTTGCTGGTCGTACYGGGGCGGARYTGGARCTGCTTATYGCGGAAGWAGARCGKGARCRWCTGGAACGTCAGATTCAGCATGCGCAAAAACTAGAGAGTTTGGGGGTTCTGGCAGGCGGYATTGCTCATGATTTCAATAATCTCCTGYTAGGGATTTTGGGTAATGCCGATCTGGCGCTGCTCCATCTTTCCCCCTCGGCAACGGGCCGTGAACATATTGAGGAAATWGTAACCATTTCTCAGCGGGCWGCCGATTTGTGTAARCAGATGYTGGCCTATTCCGGGAAAGGTCGATTCGTTGTAAAGGCYGTCAGCCTGTCCGASGTGGTGGAAGATATGGCMCATCTTTTGGAGGTGTCTTTATCTAAACGCGCGGTGATTAAATACGATTTCGATCAGAATCTCCCTGCTGTGGAAGTAGATGTAACTCAGGTGCGTCAAGTTATCATGAACCTCATAACCAACGCATCGGATGCTGTGGGAGAACGAAGCGGTATCATTACAATTGGTACGGGTGCGCAGGAATGCGACCACCACTATTTCGATTCCACCTTCTGCGATGATGATCTGCCTGAGGGGATATACATCTATATGGAAGTATCCGATACGGGCTGCGGAATGGATGAAGACACGAAATTGAAGATTTTCGATCCCTTTTTTACCTCCAAAGAAACCGGCCGTGGATTGGGAATGGCCGCCGTGCTGGGTATCGTACGGGGCCACCGGGGTGCGGTAAAAGTTTACAGTGAGCCGGGACGCGGCACATCCATCAAGATACTTTTTCCAGTGTCGGAACAGCCGGCTGTGCCCATAGAAAACCCTCCACGTATCGAAGCGGACTGGCATGGAACTGGCACGATTTTGGTGGTGGATGACGATGCAACTATTCGAGCATTAACGAAACGAATCCTGGAGATGGGCGGCTTTGATRTCTTGACGGCTTCTGATGGACGTGAAGGGGTGGATATGTTTCGGGAACACCGAKAAGAAATCAAGGCGGTGCTGCTGGATATGACCATGCCGCGCCTGAATGGAGAAGAAACATTCTGGGAAATGCGGCAAATCCAATCCAATGTGAAAGTGGTCCTCACCAGCGGTTACAACGAGCAGGACGCGACAAACCGTTTTGCAGGCAAAGGGCTGGCTGCTTTCATTCAAAAACCCTATCAAGCCAAAGATCTCATGGATATCTTCCGGCGGATTTTGGGAGAGTAGACCCGCTATCTTTCCAGTTCCCCATTGCGGATAGGGGTGGTGTATACTTGAAATTCACCATGCAGCCTTTACTCAACAATAGCGACAAGATCACCAGCGACAAACGCTAYCGCACCTGGAATCGTCATCTCCGAGATCGATTCGGCGGGAAGATTTTCAAGGTCGCCATAGATGGCGGGTTCACCTGTCCTAATCGGGACGGTACCGTGGCTGCGCGAGGCTGCACCTTCTGTTCGCAGCGTGGTTCGGGTGAATTTGCCGGGCATAGGCGAGACGATCTGGCGAAACAATTTCGGACTGTGCGTGACCGAATGCACAAGAAATGGCCGGATGCTCAATATATAGGGTATTTTCAGGCTTTTTCCAATACCTATGCTCCAGTAGAGGAGTTGCGGGAGAAGTATGAGGCGGTTTTGGAGCAGGACAATGTGGTGGGGCTGTCCATCGCCACACGGCCGGATTGTCTGCCCGAAGATGTGGTGGACTATCTGGCTGAGCTGAATCAGCGCACTTATCTGTGGGTCGAGCTAGGGCTGCAAACCATCCATCAATCGACATCCGACCTAATCAATCGCGCCCATGACTGGGATACGTTTCGCCGGGGAGTCGATGCGCTGCGACAGCGTGGAATACAAGTATGTACGCACATCATCAACGGTCTGCCCCAGGAAACACCGGAGATGATGCTGGATACAGCTCGGGCGGTGGCGGGATTAGACATTCAGGGAATCAAAATTCACCTGCTGCACCTGCTGAAAAATACCGCCATGGTGAAGCAGTACGAAGACGGCCTGCTGGAACTTATGACCAAAGAAGAATACGTCTCCATCGTATGCGATCAACTTGAGATGCTGCCTCCGGAAATGATCATCCATCGGCTTACAGGGGATGGACCACGCAACCTGCTCATTGGTCCACTGTGGAGCCTGAAAAAATGGGAAGCGTTGAACGCCATCGACGCGGAACTCGCCCGGCGCGATACCTTTCAGGGGAAGCTGTTCACGGCCCCGGCGATTCAGGTGCGATTGTAAAACCATGAGCGAATCAGTCGTGCGGGAAATCGTGTTGGCAGGTCAATCCACGGTGGGCGTGAAAAAACTTCTCGGGTTCGAAGCTCACCACTCGGTTCCACGTATAAATGACTCCTACCATAACGCGTGGATTGGGAAAATTGCCGTCCGAGATATGGAAGCGGAACTGGATGGTCTGGCGAAATCCGTTCGGCTTCACATGGGCTCGAAGCGTCGCGACATTCAGGGCGGTGTGGATGGAAACACCGGCGTGCTGGAGGCTCCGGGGTTTGTATATCGTCTTACGGTCTGCCTGGATGCGGATAAATTGAATCGGACTGTGTGGGTGCGAGAGTTGACCCCCGGCGAAGAACCGGGGGCGCTGCTTCGATCCCCGGAGATAAACGATCTCTTTCCCGATAGTTTCAATGCGCTATCGCTGCGATTTTCCAGGCCGTTGGATGTGCCTGCTGTTATTGATGCATGGGAGGATCGGGGGCTGGACGTGGACTACCCCCTTGATGCGTCTCGGTGCGAATTGCCTGTGGGTGATGATGGGGTTCAGATAAAAGTTACCCAGGATGATGCACGTATTCACTTTCCCGACAACCAGCCTCCCCTCGTTCTGGTATCGTCGTATGACGAATTGACGTCAGATGAATTTCGCGGCGGACTACCTCACTTGATCTAGCGTACTCATTTTCCAGCTTTCTACCATAAAGGTTGCCGCGTCGGCTTYGCCTTCTCACAACGACTCATAAGAAGTGTCATTGCGAACGAAACGAAGTGAAGTGCGGCAATCTGGTCTCTCTCATAACATTGCTTATGGAAAAAATACTATATCGATCATACCTTCAATAGATTCTACCAATCAGAATCGGCTTTGAGATGCACCAATTTCTCCGGATTTCGGATGGCGTAGATGTAGCGTATTTTCCCGTCTTCCACATGCAGGGTGATGGCGGAGCTGACGGCAGATCCTTCGTAGGAAACGAGGGCAGGCAGCCCATTGAGCGTGTGTATTTCGCTGCGGAAGTTTTCGGGTTGAAATCGCGTACTCAGTCCCACGACAAAGCGGCCGATTTTGCTTGCCCCGAGAATGGCCCGCTTATTCGCCTGCACTTTTCCGCCATGGTCGGTGTACAATACCGCGTCTTCCACCAGAATATCGGTGAATCTATTAAGGTCTGCCGTTGCAATAGCCGCAGTGAACTCAAGAAGAAGACGTTCGTGCTCCTGGGGATTCGGGTCGAAGCGACGGGTCTTGTTTTGAATCCTGTCCGTGGCTCGCTTTACCAACTGACGACAATTCGCTTCATTCTTGTCCAGCGCCTCTGCAATATCCGCGTAATCCTGCTCGAAAATCTGACGAAGCAGGTAAGCGGCTCGCTCAGCCGGGGTCAGGGCCTCCAGCACGACCATAAATGCGGCGGACAGTGATTCGGCTAGCTGTGCCGCGTAGTCTGCCTCCTCTCGACGGGGTGCCCAAGGCTCGGGCAGCCATTGTCCTTCATACTGATCCCGCATGCGTTGACCTTTGCGCCGCGCATCGATACTGAGTCGAGTCACAATGGTACTCAGGAAGGCGCGTGGGGAGCGTACAGTTTCCGTATCCACCTTTTCCCAACGAAGCCAGGCTTCCTGCAGCACATCCTCCGCCTCCTGCACCGATCCCAGCATGTGGTAGGCGATGCTGAACAGGTACGTGCGGTGTTGTGTGAAGGTATCCAATTTGGTCATGGGTTTACTCTATCATGTTCGTCCATTATTCTTTTACCGACCTTTAACCAGCAGATGCGTGTCGTATTTCCGGTGAAAATTCTGGCGGTACCAACGCGCACAAGCCGTCCGATTCAATTTCCAGTGGTAAGTTAATTAAGTTGTAGAAATTTTCAATAGCATTCAACAGGGTGATCTCCGCTATCTCCACATCGGTGAAATGCTTCTTCAATCGATTGAACGTCGAATCAATTACTTTCTTATTCCGCGTTGTCTCCTCTACATACGCCAGGGCAGCTTTCTCCCGCTCCGTAAATAGAGAGCTGGACTCAAAATTATCTAATGCACCTATGCGATCAATTCCCAGACGACCTCGTAGAGCCGTGGCCTTGGCGATGTCCACACAGAACTTACAATCGTTTATCTGTGCTGTATGGGTCTGTAGGATCAAGGTTAATTCCCGATCCAGCGTCAACCCGGATTTGGTGAATTTTGATATGCCGTACCCCATCTTCATGGCGGGAGGTACGCGGGCATAAACCACCGATAAAGGGGTCATGACCTTTCCCAGTTGGCGTTTACTCATCCAGAAAGCGATACGCATGGTTAGGCCCGTGGGGCGCGTAATAGGCTCTAGTCTCATGGGATTTCCTCCGGTTCGTGTCTCTGTAATATAGACGGTTATATATTTATACTTGTGACAATACAACGGAATATTGTCGAATAATCTGGAAATTCATTACTAATTAAGTTAGTATTACACTTTATTTGAGACCCGCAATTTTTTTAATGTTTTGAGGATACGGGGGTTGTATGAATGATGTTAAATTTATATTAGCCAGTATTAGCAGGGTATTTATAACTTGTTTGGTAGTTTTTTCGGCTGTCAGCTGTTCAAAATCAAATGAAAGTAGTAATGCCACGGAGGATTCAAACTATGGTGATAACCTCCCAGAGGAATTAGCCGAACAACTTGAATCTATTGGGTATTTGCAGGAATCAGATGTCCCGCCTAGTGAGAAAAAGATTTCGATATATGATCCAGATCGTGCCCAAGACGGTCTGAATCTCTATGTTTCGGGTCATGCCCCGGAAGCATACCTCATGGATATGGAAGGTAAGGTATTACATACTTGGAGTCGTCCTTTTGATGATATTTGGCCAGATGCCGAAAAACACTTTTTTGCGGAATCGCACCTGAAAAATTCATATCGTCAATTTCATCTACTGCCGGGAGGGGATATCATTTGTATTTTTGAATTATTTGGCATCGTCAAATTAGACAAAGATTCAAATGTCATTTGGAAATTTGAAAATGTAGCTCACCATGATGTGGATACAGACGACCAGGGGAATATATATACTCTGGGAAAACGAATTGTGATGGATGAAGACACCACACCGCTGAAATGGTGGCTTTATCCTACCATTAACATATTGGATAAAAACGGGAACTTGATTCGCACTATTGATGTATACAAATGTTTTACCGATTCTCAATTCCGCACTCTTCTTAAATCATTACAAACCTATGGCGATATGTTTCATAATAATTCTATTCGGGTACTGGACGGCTCCCATTCCGAGCGATTACCCGCTTTTCGCAAGGGGAATATATTAGTCTCAAGCCGCATGACGAATGCTATTTACGTTATTGATCCCGAAAAAAATGTGGTCGTGTGGATGTTGCGCGACTTATTTCGATTTCAACACGATCCTCATTTGTTGGAAAATGGCAATATACTTATATTTGACAATCAGAGCTTGGGCGATCGCTCACGCGTAATCGAATTTGATCCTCTGACGCAAGAAGTGATTTGGGAATACGATGGAGGAGATTCGCCGTTCTATTCAAAATGCTGCAGCACTTCTCAGCGACTCCCAAACGGCAACACCTTGATTACGGTTACAGCTCAAGCCAAAGCCATTGAAGTTACACCCAATGGTGATATCGTTTGGCAGTTTCAAAACCCGGCTTCGTTAATGCAGGACGAGCTGGCTGCTWRKSKCKYSKARTWGSSTMKARTCWCMYSKRRTTWYSWYYKWWKKKKGYYTSWRKMRKAWAKAYRGSKMWSMRRSSTKRTTYGTRWYWRYYCWWYMWCSRTATGGAACTTTGTTTGACATWATTTGTTAATAGGTGTACCGTTATTTTCTTGTATACACTGAAAAAGTATGTTTTTCCATAAATTGGAGGGTATTTGCATGTTGAAGACGCGTATTACCGAAATGTTCGGGATTGAGTATCCTATTATTCAGGGCGGACTCATGTGGATTGCCAAGGCCGAATTGGCTGCTGCGGTGGGCAATGCAGGGGGAATCGGATTTATGACAGCCCTCACACWCCCCAACGCCGAAGCATTGCGCGATGAAATCAAGAAATGTAAAGACCTGACCGATAAACCTTTCGGTATCAATCTGACATTCCTGCCTTCGCTCACGCCGCCGGATTACCCTTCGTATATAGATGCGTGCATAGATGAAGGCATCAAGTTTATCGAGACGGCTGGTCGCAATCCTCAGCCGTATATGGAGCAGCTCAAAGGTGCGGACATGACGGTCATTCACAAATGCACCTCTGTCCGTCATGCGCTGAAGGCACAGACGGTCGGTTGTGATGCCGTGAGTATTGACGGCTTCGAAGCGGCGGGTCACCCTGGTGAAGATGATGTGACCAGCCTGATTCTCATCCCCCTTTGTGAAGCCGCATTGGATGTACCTTTTGTAGCTTCTGGTGGATTCGCCGACGGTAAAGGCCTGGTAGGCGCGCTGGGTCTGGGTGCCGATGGGATGAACATGGGAACACGTTTTGTGGCAACCGAAGAAGCATCCTGTCACAAAAACGTAAAACAAGCTCTCGTAGATAACGACGAACTCAGCACCAAACTCATCATGCGGACCCTGCGCAATACGGAGCGGGTACTGGCCAACGACGTAGTAGATCAGGTTTTGGAAATTGAAGCCAAAGGCAATACGAAAATCGAAGACATCGCACCGTTCGTTGCCGGGAGACGCGGTAAGGAATTGATGCTGGATGGCGGCGACATTACGGCTGCCGTACTGTCTGCTGGACAGTGCATGGGTCTCATACACGATATCCCCACTGTGCAAGAGCTCATGACCCGTATCGTTGAAGAAGCGGAAGATATTATCAAGAATAAATTCGGCAGCGTGGTTGGCGAAACCATCGGAGCGTGAACGAAACGCATCACCCCACAAAGCGTCCCGGTCTACAGGCGCTGACCATACTCTTAGGCAGTTCGTTGACGGTGATGGCCGGCGCAGCGGTTTCCCCTGCYTKSSCGRSCATSGSCRCKGMYWKKKMCRASGWMMMSRAYWMRGRSWYKSWSRWSRWMMKCRYKCKCAMRCTACCTGCGCTGTTCATTGCCTTGTGTTCCCCGCTCATGGGGTTGGCGTGCGACGCATGGGGCCGCCGTCCTGTACTCATGGTGGGTATTGTAGGGTATGCAGTTGCTGGATGCTCYGCGTTGTTCCTRTCCGATTTATACGCCATTCTGGCAGGTCGKGCSGCCTTGGGYATAGCGGTRGCMGCKGTGCTCACCAGYTGCAGYACCCTCATCGGAGATTACTATACRGGMCACGAGCGGGATCGTTTCATGGGACTCCAAGCTGCATTCATGTCGTTCAGCGGSGTMCTCTTTCCTCTCGCCAGCGGWGCGTTGGTGATTCTGGGGTGGCGGGAACCTTTTCTGGTCTATCTTGCATCGCTGCTGGTGTTGCCCGGCGTAGTGTTGTTCCTGGTGGAACCACCTCGACATACCCATCACGATTCGCACGAATCGAATGACACGCCGTTTCCCTGGGGACTCGTTCTGTTAGTAAATGGTTTGGCCATTTTGCAGATGAGTGTCTTCTATTTGATCCCGGTACAGTTCTCTTTCTATCTCGAAGAATTGGTCAATGCTACAGGGTTCCAGGTGGGTATGACTCTGTCTTTTGCCTCCCTGTGTATCGGTACCGCTTCCCTCCTGTTTCACCGCGTACGCGGCATCTTGTCTCCGCTCCCCATTATCGCCGGGTGCATGGTATTTATTGGTGTAGGCTATCTCATCTTGGGTCAGGCTTCTGGATGGAGTGTAATTATCGTCGGACTTCTTGTGTCCGCGTTGGGTCTGGGGATTCTGGGGCCGAACCTGACAACCTGGCTTCTGGCCCATACCCCGGAGCGATTACGTGGGCGTTTGGTGGGCATGCTGGCCTCCAGCTTTTTCATAGGACAATTCGCCTCGCCCCTACTCGTACAACCCATCATTCAGGCCCAAGGCACCGCCATGGCATTCAGTGCTGCAGGAGGCCTCATGCTGGTCACGGCGCTTATTTTTGGTGGATACAGCATGATGACCACCGGGAAAGAGTGATATACTTGGCTCGCATCATTAACGACCCCAAACCYRATTGAGAGARTATGCCCCCTGTAACTCGCTGGATAGTGTTGTCTTTGTTCCTCTGGACCCCCCTGGCTGAATCCATAGGGCCCAGACCGTTCAACGAATATCCCAAAGCTGAGCTGGCTTTTGCCGATGCGGTGTTCACTGCCCAGGTGCTGGTTACTGTGCCTGTGTTCACGGATCTACCGTATGAAAATAGCGGATCGGGGTTTCAGTATTTTGTAAAAATTCAGTCTGTATGGAAAGGCGACCTGCCGGAAACTCTATGGCTCCATAGTCCAGCATGGGACGAGGACAACGGTCGCTTCTTTCAAAACGGCTCCCGATATCTGATCTATGCAAGCCGGATCGATGAAATGGTGTACACCGATACATTTTATCGAGGGCGATTGCTCACCGATGACAATACCATTGCAAGTTCTGATACATCTATTTCTTTGGCAGAGGAAATAGAGACCTTGGGCGCGCCATTAGTTGATTTGGCACCGGAAGAGGAGTCAGCAGAAATACARATGRTCCTGCATTTCGAAGACTGGGYTGAAGCSGGGAATGATGTGAATGGAGARTTCGGGGATTCCGGGGTAACACCCCTGCAAATTGCCGCGTTGAACAACCAGTATAAAAGTGCCGGAGCCTTGATGGGTCTCGGTGCTGAGCTTTGGATTGATACCCCCGCATTGCCCTGGAGTCCGGCTATTATCGTTCATGATTGGCTCAATAGAGAGGACCGAGCGAAGAATCCCCCCTTGGAATTTTCGGAGCCTGGAGTTTCGAATAGATATATAGTACAAAGCATGTTCGCCACGCGTAGCCGCGAACATGCCCTGCTGATATTTATTATCGCGGTCTTTACGCTGCTAGTGATACGGGTGCGTTACTTGACCAAGACTTCGCCTGTGTAGATTATCGCTACTTCGCCATCATCGCGTCTTCTGCTAAGGCCTCCGCCCGGCTCACGTTTACCGGAATACCGCACATCACGCTATTGCCAGAGGGTATATCGATCTGATTTTCATCGGTAAGCAGGTTGGTATTGACCCCTGCATGGTCCGCCGCGACGCTCATGCGTACGCCAGGTTCTCCATGACCCCATCCGTGAGGCAGGCTCACCACGCCCGGCATCATGTCATCGCACAGCTCTACGGGTGCGGTGATTTCCCCAACCTTAGAGGTAATCGTCGCGGTACTGCCGTCATTCAGCCCCAGGCTGCTCGCGTCGTCTGGGTGCATTTGAAGTGTACACCGGGGCTTGCCGGACACCAGCTTGGGCAAGTTATGCATCCAGGAATTATTGGATCGCAAGTGACGACGTCCGATGAGTAACAAGCCGTCCGTACTCCCGCTCAATCCTGCTTTCAGCCGGGCCACGTCCTGCACGATACAATCCGGTGTCAGCTCGATTTTGCCTGAAGCGGTGCGCAGCATCTCGGGAATACGTGATTCCAACGGCCCAAAATCGATACCGTTTGGATTCGCTTCCAACTTGTCCAGCGTCAGGCCATCAGTATTCTTGCCGAAGCCTTCGCCGTAGGGGCCTGTGCGAACCATCAGATCCAGTACGCGTTCCGGTCCACGCCGAGGTGCAAGTTCCTGAAGAATTTCGGCTGGATCTCGACCATGTATAGGAGAATTCTCGTGACGCGATTCCCGTGAGATGAGATTCATGATATACATGTCATCCAAGGGAGGAATATCCGGTTTGCTGCCCAGTCCGGACAGGAGCGCGGTCAACCGTAGCACGGTTTCCCATTCATAAGGCATGTTGTCTGGCTTTTCGAATACGGCTGGCGAAAATCGCGCACAATTTCGTACGGAT